>JBBCAV010000123.1:0-15031 GCA_051382305.1 Bdellovibrionota bacterium FG-2 | reverse complement strand
GGTCAGGACAGTGTTGCTCTTTCCATTCTTAACACGCTTAAGGGCGATTTAAGATTAAGGCTTGGCTCAAAGAGTATCCCGGCGGAAATATCAGGCGTCACCCGGGAGGCGCTCATTCAATATGCGGTCACTCGTCGTCGAGTTTTGTATCTGGAACAATTTCGAAAAGTGATGGGGTACTGGCATACGTTTCATATGCCTTTTGCGGTTTTTATGTATCTGGTCGGGGCGATTCATATCGCAACCGCTCTCCTCTTGCATGTTTAGTTTTAGTGAAACGAAAATTGATTGTGACAGTCTGAACAGTTTCGCCCCATGAGTAGATGGTGATCGGGGTTGCCCGTAAAACTAAGGGCATCGTTCAGGTGACAATTGACACATTGATTGGTTAGGCCACGGTAAATTCCGGTTGAATGGCACGCATTGCAATCGAGCGTCCGGTGAATTCCACGTAGGGGAAAGCTGGTCATTGAATGTCTAAAACGGGGCATTTCCCAAAAAGTTTGCTCATGGCACTTTGAGCATTCGCCCAGTCGACCTTGGTGAACGTCATCTTTTTTGTGGCAAAGGACGCACATTTGACTTTGGCCAGCGAGCGGGCGCTTATCCAAATGGCATTCACCACATTGAAAAGTGAAGTGGACGCCTTGGAGAGTAAAGGCCTTGTGAAAGTCGGTATTTCCAGATTTCCAGCCTTGTTCCGTGTGGCAAGATAAGCAGAGCTTCCCATACCGCGCTTCATGGGGATCTTTATGGCAAGCGGCGCAATCTTGTGTCCTCAGCGTAGGAAATTGAAACCTGGACTTAGTTCGAAATGGTTTTTCCGAAAATTTGTCCAAGGTGGGTAAATGGCATTTGATGCAATCCACGTTGGCGTGCTTCCATTTAAGGGGATATTGGGTTTTTGAATGGTCGAATTCTAAACGTTTTTCGAAGGTCTGGGTGGAATGGCATTGAGAGCAGGCTTGGGTTGTTGTGGACGAGCTCATTTGACCGAGATGGACATTTTTATGGCAATCCACGCAGAAATTCAAAGTCTGGTTTTTGAATTTGAAAACGGGTTTTTCGTTGATTCGGTGACAAGCCTCACAAGACAAGGATTCATGTTTTCCAGTAAGTGCAAAGCGGGTTGAAGCATGGTCAAAGTTGATTCCTGTTTTTTTAAATTCAGTCCAACTCCGGTCATTATGACATTCGGTACACTGTTTTTTTAGAAGGTTAGGTGCAAAGGTCTTGGTGTGGGGGTTGTGGTGACAGACCGCACAGGTTATTTGTGAAAGCTTTTCCCAATGGTAGATCCTGGGCCCTTGGTCCTTGGGGTTTTTTGATCCAGAAATCGGGGTGTGGCATTTGTCGCACTTAAGATCCAAGTGCTTGCCCCCGATTTTGAAACGAGTTTGTTCGTTATGGCTAAATTTGGGGGTATCCTTCCATCCAGTTTCTAGATGGCAGGTGCTGCAATCGTTGGGATTTTTGAGGCGCGGGGATTTGAAGGTTCCAAAATGGTGCGGATTGTTTTTATGGCAAGCCAGGCAGGACGTTTTTTCAAAGTGTTCCCAATGATAGATGGCGTGCTTGCTATTTTCAGGAAGGTGGCAATCCTTGCAGCCGATCTGAGCGTGTTTCCCTTCAAGTTGAAAGTGCGCGTCTTTTTTGTGGTCAAATCGAACATTTTCTTTCCAGGCCTTGAGCTGGTGGCAAGCATTGCAATCCTTTTTTGCCCAGTCGCCCTGAAATTGGTGAGGATCGTTTTTTTGGTGACAGCTGACGCAAGAAACCTTGAGACCAAAGTAATGAGTGCGCTCAGCGCGTTTTTCTTTGTGGCAATCGGAGCACTTGAGATCGGCGTGTTTTCCCTCAAGGATGTATCCGGTTAATTTATGATCGAATTTTTTTGAATCCACCTGGGTGGTGTCGAAATTTCGCCCTTTGTGATCCGAGTGGCAAGAGATACAGGCTTGAGTGGCGAGGCCGTGAAATCCGGATTTCTTTTCTACTTGGGCGCGAATGGGTTTATGGCATTCCAGGCATTTTGAATTAGGAATGCCTTCGCGGGGAACATGGCATTCTAAACAGCGAGATTGTTCGAGATCCTTGTGGCCTTCGATGAGTTGGCCGGGGGCTAAGAGTTTGTTGAGCAGCCCCTCGGGTGCTTGACCTTCGGACGCAAAAACGGAACCAACGCTGAAAAAGAGTGAGAGCAAGAAAAGAAAGATAGGTTTAGCCATCAGAGCCTCCCCATCGGAGGGATTGGGCTAGGAGGAGGTGCCTGCTGCGGAAGGGGTGCAAACGATCTTTGTCCGAAAGAGTAACTCACTCGAACGGAGCCGCTCCAAATGGATGTTTGCTCGTCCCTGGCCTGCTCAAGCGATAAGGAGGCAAGCAGTTCTCGTCCGAAGTAATGCGAGTAAGCGATTTCATTGATCCATTGATGCTTTGTGGCGCCATCATTTTCAGCAACACGGGAAAAGCCGAAGTCTACATCGACTTCCCAGGTTTTTCCAAAGTAAGAGCCACCTATCCGAGTAAAGAGATCGTTGCTGATAAAGTTGCGCCGGGCCCCTTCTAATAACTTAAATGAGATATTTGGGTCAAAAACTCGGTAAAAAGAAGGTCCCGCTGAAAACTCGATTTTGGCGAGTGAATCTAGATCTCGAAGACCATATGATCCGTTGAAGTCAAAAAATCCGGCCTCACCCCATTGGCGCCTTAGGCTCAGAGCCGCTTCTCGGTAAGGGCTTGAGGGCAAGGTTTCTAGGATTCCTTTGCGCCGCGAATATTCGATGACATCGATTGCCGTCAAATTCAATTGAGAGGACCAATGGCTCATGAGCTCTTGGTGCCACGAAAGGAGGGCTGTTTGAATTTCGAATCTGGGGATGAAGTCAAAGAACCCCATTGCGATCAACTGATTGGTGTTTGAATAATGAAAAATAAACTCGTTAAACCAAAAAAGCCTATCTAGGTGAGCGGCGGTGCGCTCCCCCACCCAAGCGGTTGACCAAAAAGCGCTTTGGGAGGAAGAAAAGACTTGGGGTTGATAGGAGGTATAAGTGCCTAAGATCTGGCTATCTGGATTATAGGTAACAAACGTTTGTTCCTCGAGTTTGGGATTGAGGCCTCCAAAAATTGCCGTGCGCCACGAATCATTCCAGCGATATCCTGTTTCGAGGCCATCGCTAAATTTCCCGCCGGTCTCGGGAAGGCTAAAACGCCCAACGGTGCCGAAAATTCGGCTCGAGATTGCAGGTAACCGCGCATTGAGTTGTTGCACCTGAAACTGGTTTCCGGAGGTGAGTTGAAGCTTCTCGCGGTCGAGCTTTTCGAAAAAGTCATTTTTGTCTCTTAAATCGAGGTTTCCTTCAAAGCCATACGAACTCAGCCCAAGAATGCGAGCGGATAGGCGACTCGACACGATGCTGGAGTCATTCCCCACGGTTGGGTCCGAGGTGTCTTTGCTTTGTTCCGATGAAAGCAATGCTCCGGCCATCGCTCGGCCGTAATATTCCACAGCCTGGGCCTCCAAAGAGCCCGAGACCGCAAGAAGACCTAGAATGAGGAGGGTATTACTGGTTGCCATCAAGATACGTGAGTTGGATTGTATCAAGATAATTTGCCTAAGTCTTCAATATAAGACAGTTTATTTGAATTACTCGGTGAGTGAATTTGTCGTCGATTGCGTACTTTTAGTCTGGTCAATCCACGTTTCAACCTCGTGGATAATTTCATCGATCAGTTTTTCTGATCCCGGCATTAAATGGTCCGTTATCATGACTTTTCGTGTGACGTGAGCGGGAGATTGCTGAAGCGCGAGCCAAAGAGAATTCGATGATGATTGTGGAATAAAGGAGTCCTGGGAGGCGGTAATCATGAAGACGCGCTGTTTGTCGTTGAGTTTTTGTGCATCGGTTTCGGGAGACTCAATTCCGAGATAAAGCCAGAAGAGCCGGGACAAAAACCAGGCAGCCGGACGTGAAATCCAGCCATAACGAGGCAACCAGCTTCGGAGGAGCACGTGTTCTGCGGTCTCGGGAACTTGGCCAAAGGCATGAACCAGAATTACCGCAGAAATATCTGCGTCCTTAGCTGCAGCGGCTAAAACAAACGGGGAGCCGAAGCTTGCACCCAATGCAAAAATACGATGGGGATCGATTTCCGGCCGACTCCGAAGAGATTTCGCTAGGTCCAAAATACCTTGGACTGTAGCGGGAAATAGTTGCTTGGCTTCCGGGAGCGCTTGAAGGACGCCTGGAAATTTAAGATTCCTGGACTGAGAGAAGGGATAGTCGAAACTCGCCAAGGCTATGGGTTTTTCGGTATGAATCAAATCTAAAACCCTTCCGGCGCCTTCAAAGCCGCCAAAAACCATGAGGACGGGAACCCTTTGTCCTGGGAGAAGGCCGCTCGGTAGATTTAATGTGGCGTGAACCAAGCGGTCATCCGACACTTGAACAAGAAAATGCTGGGTCGTAGCTGGGGATCTAACCGCGACGAAGGCTGTGAAAAGGATAATTCTGCCGTGCGATCGAAGGCGCTTCACGAACCCAAATCCTACTTCTACTGAGAAAGTAGAAACAAGGGAGATATCAAACTGGTTGCTTTCAGATCAACCGAGGAAGAAGGTTGACCGCCCCGGTGTGTCACGTCCCAGGTATCCGACGACAGTACCGTCCCACATAATGGACGACACCTGATTTGAGTGGGTCAATTAGTGTTTTTTTATTACTTCGTCAATCTCTTTAACATCCCTTGTCACAATCCGACCTTTTAGCCTGTAACTCTCGCCTTTAAATAGAACCGTTTTAGCCCGGTCAAAGATGCGGTCGACGGTCGCGTTTGCAATGATAGGGTCTGGAAAAACCTGAGCCCACTCACTGACGTCACGATTGCTGGTTAGGATCATTGCGGAGCTATGTTTGCGGCGGTCCATGAGGTCGAACATTTTCTCCGCCACTTCTCGGTTCATCGATACGACGCCCCAGTCGTCAATAATCCAAAGGTGGGCCGACAGCAGTTTCTTGAAAAGTAAGTCAAGATTTCCTCGGAGCTTTCCCAGTATGATTTCCTGAGAAAGTCGTTTTGCACTCGTGCAGTAAACCCGGCGGCCATCGCGCACGGCCAGGACCCCAATGGCTAGCGCAAGGTGAGTTTTCCCGACCCCGGGAGCCCCAAGAAAGAGTGCGATTTGGTTTTGACTCATAAACTTGAGGGTCGCGAGTTCCCTGATCTTTTCTTCATCAATATCTGGGTTAAAACTAAAGTCAAAACCCTCAAGGGTGGTGATTTCAGGGAATCTCGCACTTTTAAGTCGAGCTTTTAGACTGTTTTCTCGTCTGGAGTCGATTTCTCGTTCGAGGAGGTCTGCGACCCAGCCGAGGCTCACCGCTTTTTTCTGACTCGATAGTATGACCTCAAGCTCTTTCGCCGCAGTGGGCAGCCTGAGGTCTCCCAGAAGCGACTTTAATATTTCAGGTGTCATGGGATTTTATTTCCTTTTGTTTTGTTTGGGTTAGAACTCAAATTAATGCAGTAATTTGAGCTGTTCTTCGTAGACCGACATTGATCTAACGAACTTGTTTTTGGCGTCTAATTGGCTCGCTTGCTTGGAGTCTCTTTGTTGAGGATTCGCGCCTTTTGGATCTTGGGGGAGAAGTTTGATGAGCGCCTTGATTGACCGGTAACCGATGGCGTCAAGCTCAATGGCCTGGCGGCAAGCTTCGTTTATTTGGGCCGGTGAGTACGTCTTGTCTAAGCTTAAAACGCCCCAAATTTTACGGGTGTCGATAAACCCTTGGCCCTGACTTAAAATCATCAGAACCAATCGATCGACGTCAGGCCCCAGTTTCAGGGCCTTGCTGCGATACATGGACTCATCTTGCATTTCTCTTTCCCAGGGTTTTCGGTGGTGTAGTTTCGTTGATTTTGAGGTGAGTGCATTCGTAAGTGGTATGCGCTCATGGACCTCAACCAGGTGGCCTTGGTGGTAGAGCGACACTTGGGTTTTGGTGGCAAGAATCAGGACTTCCTTGCCGATAAATCTTTCTTCGAGCGAGTAGTATTTGCTATCAAACCTGACATGACCATCCCGCCTTACCTTGCCTTCACTGACTTCTTCGGGCTCGTAGGCTAGCGATGGCAGCGGCTTGAGTTGGCTGACTTCAACTTGAAGTAGTTGCTCGATCGGCTTCATGCGAGTGGTGCCATGTTTGCGTTCGTTGGCCAGTAAAAGTTTACGTTCCAGGTAAGCTTGAGATTCCTCGATGCCATGCCAGACCTCGCCGTGGGCCTCGTATAGTCGACGGATGTACGGCATGGGACGCTCTACTTTCCCCTTTTTTTCCGGGTCAGCCGGTGGGAGGCACTCAATCCTCATGCCGTAATGACCCGCCATTCGCTCGAAGGCGGGATTAAGAAGAGGCTCGTAGCGGGATGCCTCAAGTGCGAAACATTTGGGGTTGTCCGAGGTAACTCGCTCTGGAACACCGCCAATTTCCCTGAGCATGCTTTCAATCGCACGAAGGGTTACTTGAGTCTCATTAGTCCAGACGAGACGCACCATGAGGTAGCGCGAGTAGCCGAGTACCCCAACAAAAGCCCACAAAATGCGCCTTTTTCCCGTCTCTGGATCAACGACATCTCTAAGCTTGCCCCAGTCCAGAAGCAGGGCCTCCCCGGGGTTGTGGATAATCTCAGGGACCACCCTACGAGAACCCTCAGAGAGTTTATAGATTTCATGGCGGTGTAAAAACCGGTAAAAGCTTGATCGACTTACTGCTATCCCCAGTTCTTCGTAAACGGTGATGGGATGCCATCCGGCTTCAAGGCGCTCGATGACCCAAGGCTTTCTGGCCAACATTAGCGTGTTGGCCTCTGACGCCTTATTTGCCCGTCCATCAGGCCCATCCGGAAAAAGTGGCTCAGGGTACAAGGGGAGTGGCACTGGTTCAGTTCGGCTTAGGTACCCATATTCCTCAGCAAGCAACTTCACTTTGCGAACCCTGCGGTCTCCCAGTCGCAGTTGTCGCATCGCCTCTCGGGCACTCACCCCCTGTAAAAGCAGTTCCACAATTTTCCGGTCCATAAGACGTTTCCTTGCCTGACGTGTCATCCTCTGACTCCCTCCATTGGTTTAAGGAGAGGGAATCATCGAAATTCAATAAATTCAGGTGTCGTCGCTCATCTGGGAATGACCCCTTGATAAGTGGCGCCGGAAACTGAGAATCACCCCTCCCATACTGTCGTCGTGTATCTGGGAATGGATGGCCTCAATCTGTCGTCGTCTATGTGGGAATAGGGTTACGAAAACTGTCGTCGATTACCTGGGACGGAACACCGGTGGGAGGGGCAGGGTTTCAGTCACGTTTTATGATCCCCTGTTTTTAATTTCGGTTCGCGTTGAGGAGTGCGGCCGAATCGCGTGCCAGGGCCGATGACTCCACTTGGAGCACCTTAAAGCGCTGACTGAGCTCTCCGCTGCGTTTTAGCCCCACGATTTGATCAGGAGAGCAAACTGCGCTTCGTTGGACTTCGTCATAAGCCTTCATGAGACGATCATCCAAGTCCGCAACGCGGGTAAGGTCACCGGCCGTCATCTCGGCTCTCATCTGAAGGCGATGATTGCGCTGGCTGGTGAGTGTCTTGCCGACCCCATCCAGGAGTGGCAGGTAGTCAGAAAGGGACTCTGGATCAGTGGGGTCATCGAGATTGACGTTGTCGATCATCCTCAGAATGTTGCTGGCCTGTTGGATCGGCTTAAGCAGGTCATGGCAGTAGTTGCGTACTTTTGCGTAGTCGATTTCCACCGCTACAGGGGGCTCAGTAAAAGGTGGGTCCTTATCCCGGATTCCCGTAAGCCACGTGTAGCGCTCGGGATTGGTCGGTGCGAGCCCAGTGGCTAGGTAGATCTCCTTGAAGCCCATGGCTGAAATATCACGGGATGCTTCCTCGCCTTGAACGGGCTTACCGGTTGAGTCGTTGCCGAGGTAGGAGTCGATGTAGACGGGGGTTGACCGGCTCAGCAACTCAGCGGCCCTGAGAAACTCATCCACAGACTTGAACCCCAGGAGCGTAAGACCTTTGCGCTTGGCGGCGGCCTTCCATGTGAGGTGCACTAAATCATCATCGTCGATGAGGATGGCATCGGGGGCTTTGGTTTCCGGTGCTGGGGCGGCCGCCGTGACTGTGATGGGTACAATAGCCGCGTTACCCTTAGGGATGAGCGGCACTCGAAGATTGTTACAACGTTCTCGTATTGTCGGTTCTTCGTATCGACTGGTCACCAAGATACTCTGGCTGGCAATTCCAAGCTTCTCAATTAGGTCTAAACCTGTTTCGTCAAATCCAAGTAGCTCATAGTCACAAAGATACTGAACCAACTTAAGGCCATTTTTCACCGACTCTGCATGCCACCTACAAATGTCGGAGGGAGTCGAGAGGTGAATGAGTGTAATGCCTTGCTCGAGCATTTTCTCGGAGTCTGCCCTTCCCTGCCAAATCCGGTGAATACTGTCGTCGTCGTCGAGAACTACGACGGTTGAGTTGGGCTGTAGCTTGAGCTCTGCAACGAACCACTCGGGGGGGCTGGTCCGTGGAAGGGTGATGACCACTGTCGTTCCCTCGCCCACTTGAGAGGTGATCACTAGGCTGCCACCCCAGGCTTCGCATTGTGTGCGCGCGTGATACAGACCAAGCCCATTTCCGTCGGTTTTGCCGTGGGTTTCACCCTGACGCCCAAGCTTCGCCAAAATTTCAGGCGGAATTCCTTTGCCGGTATCCCTCACCTTGATCACGACTTCAGACTCTCCCCCGTTCAGGGTTACAAAAACCTGGCCAGAGTCAGGGAGTGCTTCTACGGCATTATTGATGAGGTTGGACACCATTCGCTTGAACTCGCCGGTCTGAATGGAAGCAAATCGGCCATAACTGCGCCGCGTGTCCTCAAACTCGATATTGACTCCGAGCTTGGGCCGAAATTGCATGCGCTTCTCGCTCACAATGCCGTCCAGGATTGCGGAGAGCAGTTGAATGGTTCTTGGTTCAGCCGTAGTGGTAGTATTGTCGCTCGCAGATTCTTGGTTAACTTTGATCGCGCGATTTCTTTCCAGCAATGTATTTGCAATGTCCCGGATACGGCCAACGGCGCTGCGGACGATCAGGCGGGTTTCTTCAGGAAGCTTGGAGAATTCTTTTTCTGCCATGGTGAGGGCGGAGAGTGGGGATCGGATGTCGTGGGCGACTTGGGAGGCGAGTTGCGCGATGTGGTTCGCTTGCTCCAGTTTGAAAGCTTGCTCGATCATAGCTCTCTCGTTATCAATAGCCTTCCTTGCAAATCTTGCAATAGATTCAAAAAATGCGAAATGGAGGGCGGGCTCCTTTGCTTCTTTTGCTGCGCCATATAGATATTTGGCAGTACTTGTGAAGTCGGCTTCCCATTTTCGAATATTTCGTAAAGCTAAAAAAAATACAAGGGTGCCAAGGGTAATAAGCAGAAGATAAATGAAATAGAGTGCCCACGGCTCTCTCCCCTCGCCTGTCCATGCTTCGACTTTTAGGTTCTGCCCAGAACGCATCTTATAATTGAACTCAATTGAACTCTTACGTTCCCAGGAGTTGGCAAAATAATCTTTCGGATAATACACTTGATACCCATCCGGAAAGGTTAACCGAATTCGCATTCTCTCACCGATGAGGGATTGGGCATTTGCAGTCAAAGCTAATACATCTTGATTCAAAATCGCTTCGTCCGATACTTTAATTAACTGTTCAAGAATAAACGTGTCAGATGACAGAAGAGCGACTTTTCTAGTTTCTTTAATTGAGAAAAGGGTAACAGCCGTACTTAACCCGAACAGTAAGACCAGCGGATACAATACTGTCTTGATGATGTGGTGATCAGGCTTGTTCATTGGCGCCTCCCAAAGCGGCTGATTTCGACGCTAAATAATCCAAGATCACCATAACGTCCGACTGTCCAATCTTTGGAAATAACCAGCGGTCGCTTGAATGAAAAAAGTGGAAGAAAAAGGTTACTTCTCCGAATCGTTAGTTCAAGTTGGTCTAAATCTATCTTTGATCGAGTCGTTTCGTATTGGCGCCATGCCTGCTCAAGCTTAGTTCTTTCATGATGAGATGCCTGCCGAAGCGCTTTTTGGTAAAAAGTAGCGAGGAATGCAAGTGGGTTAGGGGAGTTTGCAATTTCTGCATAAACATAGATGTCCGATTTTCCTTCACTGAGGTCAGTCATGAATTCAGAAAATTTTGTTGGGATAATATTGGCGGACAACTCCGCCATTTTTATCCAATCAAGAAGTGCTTGGTTGAGGTTGGATTCATTGGGTGTTCCACTGATGAATCGGATGACTACCGGTGTTTTGGCGAGGCTTTTATCGTTTATCGCTATCGTATTTAGAGGAGGTGGCGTGAGATCTGGAGTGTGGGGGGATAGCCCAAAGTCTCTGGGAATAAGCCGTCCTTGATCAGTTGCTTCAATCCCCCAAGTTTTCTTGAAAACATCCTTGTTAAAGGCTTTTTTCAGTCGGTTCAAAATAGCCGAGCTAAGACCTGGAATTTTTGCACCCAACGAAATAAACCAGAAACCGGCCGTGTATACTTCTCTATAATCAAAGTTCCCACCAGTACACCCTCCTCGAAGGAGGTCAGCTTTGGACGGCATGTAGAAAAGAAGATCGTTAATCTGATGGGTACAAAAGGCCTTGTAAGCCTCTTTGGGTGGCAAAACCCGAATAATAAATTTATCAGGACCTCCAATTGCGGGACGAATTGAGTAGGGATTTCTTGTAAGCTCGAGTCCCGTTTCATCCATTTTCGCAATTCGATAAGGGCCGCAACTAATAGGAATGTCTCGTTTACCATCGTGTCTCACACTTTGGACAAAGGATGAGGCTTCCAGGAGTCCAAGTAAACCAGGCCACGGGCGGGTTAATTCGATTCGAATTCCTCTTTTTCCTTCAACAACTAGGCCGGGCAACACACACCGTCGTTCGTTGCATTCAGAAACCCCTTTAATTAGGTCGAATCCATTAATGGTACGGGCCCGACTTAGGGTTTTTCTGATCTGCTCTTCCATGCTCTTTTTTACGTACAATGCATCAATTTCATTGTTTTCACTGTCATGGGCACCTTCGCGGATGGTAAAAGCAATGACCTGGTCGGGGACGATGATTTTCCAAGATTGGGCTAATTCAGGAATTAGACCTTGGTTGATATCTCGTCTGATCAGAGAACACATTGTATTCGTCTTCAGAAAACTCTCGTCCTCCGTTAGCATTTCGGGAGTGATGGCTGATAGATCCCGAGGAAGGTCCGACATTGCCGTAGTATAACGATTTTCGGCAGCATACGAAAAAGAGGAGATAATCATACAGAACAGGGCGGTAGCTATTGAGGCGATGGCTCTCTTTCTTTTGAGAAATGGTAATAGGGTGATGTGGGAAAGGAAGATAGTGGAAGAAATCAAAATAAATCCCAGCCCAAATCCGTAATTAACTCCAATTTTTGAAAATCCCAAGACGCCAAACATTCCAAAAAAACAGGAAAATCCCATGGAAAGTGAGACAAGTTTGGACATGGGGTAATAGGGTTCTGCGCGCATTTGAAGAGCCCGAGATAAAGATAAGCCAATAGCTATCCAGTCGTTGATAAATACTGATGCGAGAAATATGCATAAAAATGGGTACTTCTCCAGAAAGAATGCGATTCCTACAGGCAAAGTTAAAGCCGCTAGGAGGGCGAGCGGAACACTCTTTAAATGAAGATAGTAATGGTTAGTAAAGCGTGCCAATAGCAACGAAAATATGGCGCCAACTGCGGCAAATAGAGAAATAGTATTTAGGCCAATGTGTTGAAATTGCACTTTGAAAATCGACAGAAGAAGGTGTGACCTTAAATTTTGAACTAAAAAAAGAAACAATGCGACCAATAGGAATTGGACCAGAATAGGCTGTCCAACTGGTGCAGAGTGAGAACCTGGGTTGGTCTCTGTAGGGGTGGCAGATTTTCTGGAATAGTATCCAAGCGGTGATTCTTTTCGATTCATAATCAATAAGAAGGCACACGGTAGGTAGGTAGCAATGTCAATCCAAAGAATGCCTTGAAAGCCTAATTTTGGAAATAGAAAGCCAGCGCTAAGCATAGACAAGATTAGAATTAGGCCACTGGCGCGGCCTTGAAGTAGTGAAAACTGGGTCAAATCTTTTTCATCTACGAAATACCGATGAATCAAATTGTACTTTGCAAATAGCGGAAGGTTAACAACAAGAGCGAGAACTGCGCATTCCCCGAGAAAAGTTTCGAAGTGAAACCCATATACACGAAGAGTGGTGAGTAACCCCAGGACCAATAATGCGGAAAGCAGGTCGATCACTGCTACAAATTTAAGCGGGTTGAATTTCTGAGTTAAAAACCCCGCTAGCCTCGCTGTGATCAATATGGCGACAAAGACGAGAATGGTGAAATAGGTTCCCTTGGTAAAGCTCCCTGTTTTCTCAATAATATACATTGGTATTGTTGAAATAACTAAGATATCGCCGAATGTATTTAGTAAAAAGAGGGCTAGAAATTTATACATGTTCCGACTCCTGGGGAAGGTATTGAAAAGACCTGGTATTTTTGGGAGAGGATGTGAGGCAAGTCTTAAGGTCAGAAAAAAGAGTCACTATTTTCGGTAAATCAAAAAGACCGATAGCTGTGCTTTGGATTTTTTGAAAAGCAGAGTTAGGCAATTTCAGCGCCGCCGCCATAAGGCTTAGTTCATCGCTAAAGTCGAGCTGAACTCCGGATGATAGTATTGTTTTTTTTGCGGTGATGAACTCAGACACTAGTTGTTGATGGGTTTTGTTGTTGATCGTAAGTGCTAGTGATTGAGGGCGGGCCTCATTCTCACTCTTTCCAAATAGCAGGTACTTTAGATATGCGGAACGTGAAGAAATTTCAATTCCGTAACTATTGGACGAGGACCACCAATCTGTTTCTGGAAAAATTTTTGGAAACGATACCGAAATGGAAGACAAATCTTTTTGAAATGGATATTTGGATATATACGCTCTTAGGTGACTCAATGAGTCTCCTGGTGTTGGTATAATGAGGCTTTGATTGATAAATATTCCATTTTTTCCGGCGAGGTTGCCTAGAAGGTTTAGGTGCTGTAAATTTAGATTTTTTTTAAAAAAGTTCACACGTGTACTTTCATCTGTGCTTTCAATTCCGGTCAAAAGGGCAGTAAACCCGGCTTTTGCCATTGCTTTAAAGTCAACATGAGGAGTGAAGGCGGAGTGAAAAAATGCGCCGATGCGAAACGTTTGGTTCGATTCGATTATCATTTTAGATAAATGATTAAATAGGCGGGGCGGTGGACAGGAGCCGGAAAGACGAAATGTTGTTGAGCCAAACTGTTGATGGAGAGATTGGAATTGCTTGAAAGTGTTTTCTACTGGATTTTCGATTACCGAGTTGTCGGATTTATTTGGATGGGTACAGAAGGCGCACGAAAAATAACAGCCTCGCGAATCCTCGACGATAAAAAGAGGTAATTTTTGTTCAGCGATACCGAGATAGACGTCGGGATCATAAAGAGGTGAGGCAGGAGTGGTTAAGGTGCGTTGAGTTGAATGAGTGCCGTATTGGTATTTCTTGTCTTCGTTTAAAAAATAGGTATTTTCGACATTTTCTGGTTCTTTTTTACCATTAACTACATCCAAAATGCTTAGAATCGCTTGTTCACCCTTACCAAAGGTAATGAAGTCAACTTCACTAAGAAAAGGGAGCGCTTCTTTGTCTATACTTGAAATCGATGGGCCTCCAAGGGCGATCGTTAACCCAGGAAATAGGTTTTTTAGGCGTTTACTTATTTTCAAAAATATCTCTAGAGAGGGGCCGAGCCAAGGCTTTATGCAGAGGAGTTTACTTTTTGTTTCGGTGATCTTTGTTTTCAGAGATTCAAAAATTCTTTCTTCGGAATTTCGAAGAAATATGGCGGTGAATTCGGATTTTAATGCGTAAAAATCCTCGGATTTTGCGTTGTTGGAGTTGCGGTCTGAAAAATCGGAGGTTTGCATGAAATGTTCAGTGAGGTCATTTCGATTAAAAGTATCTTCCAAATGTTCGAGCGAGTTAAAGTCAATGATAATGGGCGTATACCCGTTCGCTTTGAGTACCCCTGCAAGTAGTGCCAAGCCTGGATCAGGGATAAAAAAGTTGAATGAGGTTGGTGCGCCAGAGAAGGTCGTCAGTAATACTTTTGATGGCGATCTTTTCTGGCGCATAACAAGCCTCTAGAATCCACCGTCACCAATTCGTGCTTCGTCCAAAAGGATAAGTTCGAAGGGGGCGAGGATCAGTTCTTGCTCTTCCAGCACTTGCTGGACTTGATTTTCGTCCATTTTGATTTCTCCTATGCTGGCGTTCCAATAATTTAGAACATCGCCAAGCTAAACCAATAAACCAAAACTGTCAACTATTCTAATAGTAGATTGACATCTTATGTTTTTTTATGTACAATTTCAAGTAGTTAAGTTCGTAACAATTTACTCTTTTTTTGGTGTGTTAGCATCTATCAGGTCGCTAGATGCCCCTTTTTTTCTTTCAAAACGCCTCATCACCAATAGCCAACGTTTAGCCTTGGCCAAACTTCTGGGCGAACAGGCGGCAAAAGATTTTTCGTCGCCTTCCGCAAAATACGCGCATCAACTGTATCCCCATGGATTTGTTGGAGCACTCAGTCCAAAGCGTGAACAAGAGATTTTTGAGCAAATTCAAAAAGACCCTACGTCGAGTAAAGAGCACCTTCCTAAAAAACTCATCGGTTATGAGGCGGCCGTTAGCTCCATAACGGGCGTGGCTCATTGGGTTCAGGAGACGTTAAAAAATGAGGGGGGGTTGAGATTGGCAGATATGGATGGACCCGCCCTTCGTTGCAAGGAATTTTTTGAATCGTGATTTTCAAGTCATTTGAATCGGATGCACCTATGGATCCGGCCTTTAGTTGAGTATTTGACTTCACTCTGGCCCTGATGGG
>JBBCAV010000122.1:0-5153 GCA_051382305.1 Bdellovibrionota bacterium FG-2 | reverse complement strand
TCCCCTGACGCCGATTCAGGCACAGATCATCACGCTCCTCGGAGTGCCGCCAGAACAATACTTGCGCGGCGCATAGTCTGGTCGGAAAGCGGGAGTCGCTTTACACTTTTCAACTGCGGAATGTAGGTTCTACCTCAATTTGAGGTCGGTTTATTCTCTTTTTTGATTGGGTCATCGTGGGCCAGAGAATACAAATGAGTTTAAAAAAATAGAAAAAAGATGATTCGAAGCGCGGAAAATCTTTCACCCAACGGGTGACGTTGGGGTAGGCAGAAAACTGCACAAATCATTCGCGATAAGTGCACTTATCTTGAAATTGTAGAAATACGATCCGCTGACCGGGGGAATCCAATTCCCATCAATTCCGGAAATTGGATAGTGGCGTTCAGGGCTTTTTGTTTTATGCATGTGCTTGGTCTTCGAGCCCATATGAGCGTACTATAGTAATGATTTTAACTGCCTCCCCAACGCATAAACGAACGAATACCTTAGCCGGACGCGGCGCTCGGTTTTTTCCGCGCCGGACAAAACCCCGGCCGTGGCCCGATAGACGGAAACTTCCTACAAACCTCAGGTCTTTTTTCATAGACCGTGCACAACCGGTTTTTATCGAGATGAATACAGTCATCGTTTGCCTTTTGAGCCAAAACAAAGAGCTGCGACTTCTGACTATAAGCCTGAATCAGCCGCTGCTTCAGAAGTTTCTTGGAAACCGCTTTCAGAGATTCCGCTGCTTCTTCTTCGAGAATCCATCCGAGGCGAATGAGGTCTGAGGCACTCGCCTCCACGGGCAAAGTGCAGCATCCGGAAAGACAACCGTCACAAAGGGGCCTTCGATGTTTGACCCAAGTGGAGGGTCGTTGAGCGTCAGGGTTCACAGAACCCTCATAGCATGAATTTCTTGAACATTCGGCACAAAAGCCCTAAAAAGGGGCATGACTTTTAATCCAAACGCCGCGGCAACCCAAGATTCAGGAATTTTCGGTCTCCCCCACAGCGAAAAGGAGGCCTCGCTCATTTTTCTGCCCGTCCCTTGGGATGCCACGACCTCCTACAAACCCGGGACCGCAAACGGACCCCAGGCGATTTTAGAAGCAAGCAAGCAAATCGATCTCTTTGACCTTGATGTCCAGAAACCCTATGAGCCTGGGTTTTTCATGCTTGAAAACAGTCCCGCAATCGAAGCGTTGAATAGAGAAACTCGGCAAATCGCAACCAGAGTCATCGAAGCGGGAGGAATCGAAAACGACCCCAGCTGTAAGCCTGACGCCGACCTCGTAAATGCGGCTTCCGAAGAGCTAAACGCCTTTGTTTATTCCGAATCAAAAAAGCTCCTCGCAGCAGGCAAAATCCTGGGCGTGATTGGCGGCGAGCACTCGGTACCCTTCGGCGCCATCCAGGCCGTTGCGGAATTAACTCCTGATCTTGGCGTACTACACTTTGATGCGCACTCAGACACGCGCGATGCCTACGAAGGTTTTGTATGGTCGCATGCTTCGATTATGCGGAACGTGCTGGAGCGGATTCCTCATATTTCAAGACTGGTGCAAGTCGGCATTCGAGATATGTGCGAGCAAGAGATGGGGTTCATCAACGCCCAAGGCAACCGAGTGCGTTGCTTTACCGATCGTGAATTGGCGATCCAACGTTTTGAGGGGCTTTCATGGCGAAAGATGGTCGAAGAAATTATCAGCACGCTTCCCAAAAACGTTTGGGTTTCTTTTGACATTGATGGGCTCGATACACGCTTTTGCCCCAATACCGGGACCCCTGTTCCAGGCGGCTTAGAATTTAATGAAGCCAATTACCTGCTTGGTGCCTTAGTCAAGTCTGGACGCAAGATTGTGGGATTTGATTTAAATGAAGTAGCCCCGGATCCCACCGGCGCAAGTGAGTGGGATGCCAACGTCGGAGCGCGAATTTTATACAAGCTCTCAGCTTGGACTTTGGCTAGCCACGGTAAGTGCCGGCTCACGTAGCATTTTCTGCCAATGCATTTGAACTGCAGTCTTTGCTTCAAGGCACTGCTGATCTGTCACTTGCGTAGAGGTTTGATAAATAATCGGGTTCATTAAGTTTTGGGTTTCGTTGCGATGAAACAACCCCACGTAATGCCCCAATTCATGCGCGACAAGATTCGAATAAGTCCCCACCGATCGCTCCAAAATGATCCCAAAGGGGGCGGACCCCGGAACACTGGTCCACGCGTTTGCGGGAGTGTTCCCCAGCGTCCCCGAACGATCCCAAGTTCCTGTTGTCGTAATCAAGAAAGTCGCGTCATCGGAAAAATCTTCTCTGATCTTGTCCATGTCGTCCAATTCGGAGGTTTGATAGGCAAGCCCATACTCAAGCGAGTTCGCGGGCACGTAGTCTTCAAGCACAAATCCAATCTTGCAAGGGGCAAAGAGACGATTGGCTTGGTTCAAATTTTCCTGGGCCTGCGTTTGCGAAACCACTGGGGCCCCCTTTGAATCAAGATAGGCCACATATTTTACAGCGAGAATGTCCTCATGGGTCATCATCACGTTTTGAGAAACGATGGCGCCAGGAGCCGCCGCAGTGTTCCCACAACTTGCACCAACGATTGAGACTAACGCGACGCTCATTACTACGAAGATAAGCCGGGTGCCGATTTGCATTTTCCAAGGGTAGCACGATCGCGATTGCAAAGTGAAGGGCGGGATTGAGTTAAACAGTTACTATTTAAAGCCGTACGCTACTTAAACGACTTTAAAAGCAGCTTCCCCAAAAATAGACACCCTGCACCGAAAAATACCACGGCCACCACGGGATAATCGCCGATCGTATGACCCACCGGATGCATGACCGAAACACTTGAGGCCAAAAAAAGTCCGATCGTCAAAACACTCAGACTCAGCCTTCGGCCATTGAGGTCCATCTGCGCACGAATATTTTCGAGATCAGGAGAGCGAATCTCTATGGCAAAATCATTGGTCGAAAGTTTCTTAAACATCCAACGCAACTGACGCGGCAGCACTTGGAGCAGGCTCGAGATATCCTTGGCAATCCAGAGAAAATCCTTCGACAAACGCTGCATCGAATATTGGTTCTTCACGAGTTCCTTCGTGATCTCCTCGCCCAACTTCAAGAGATCAAAATCAGGATCAAGGGTACGACCCATGCCTTCCATCGTGAGAATCGCTTTGAAAACAATCATCCATTCGCCCGGAATCTTGATTTGATGACGCGTGGCGATCTTGGTGGATTCGATGAGCACTTTACCGATATTGACTTCTGATAGCGAAAGTCCCAAGTACGGTGCAATCGAGTTTCGAACCTCTCTTTGGAAGGTGTCAAAGTCTACGGCTGAGGTCGAGGTGCCTAGTTCTGCATATTGATAGCAGAGATTCTCAAAATCCTCCGTAAGCAGAAACATCACCATGTTGGCGAGCTGGTCACGAGCCTTTTGCGAAAGTCGACCGACAATTCCAAAATCGATAATGCCGAGCTTGTTTCCCGGCAAAATAAAGAGATTCCCTCCATGAAGATCGCCGTGAAAAATGCCGTCAATCATTACGGAACGGAAGAAAGCGAGTGCACCGACCCTAGCAATGTGCTTCAAATCAATGCCGGCACTCGTCAGCGCTTTAAGATCATTAACAGGGATGCCCTCGAGTCTTTCGAGGGTAAGAATTTTATGGGTTGAAAGCCCTTTGTAGACCATTGGAATAACAATGTCTGGAAAAATAGCTAAATTCTGGGCCATTTTTCCCATATTGTTTGCTTCAACCACAAAATCAAGTTCATAGGAAAGAGTACGAAAGAACTCATCAACAATCGTCTTGGGACTTAGGATGCGGCTCTCGGGAATATACTTTTCCATGAGGCCGGCCAAGAAGGCGAGCAACGAAATGTCGGAAAAAATCATTTTTTCAATTTCTGGCCGTTGGACTTTAACGACGACCTTTTCTCCGGTATTGAGTACGGCCGCGTGCACCTGCCCAATGCTAGCCGCCGCAAGCGGGGTCGCATCAAAAGATGAGTACGCTTCAAGAAGCGGCTTGCCGAGTTCCTTTTCAATAACCGCTTGAACAGATTCGAACGTGAGAGGTCTCACGTTGTCTTGCAGCTTGGTGAACTCTTCAATGAAGGAATCTGGCAAGAGATCCGAGCGAGTCGAGAGCAGCTGCCCGAGTTTCACAAAGGTGGGTCCCAGCTCTTCGAACGAGAGCCGCAGCCGTTCCTGAATCGACTTGTCTCCTTGGGCCTCCGCATAGGCCGCAAGTCGAGAAGGAAGAAACCGCTCTAGATTCATTCTCTGAAAGAGTTCAACGAAGCCGTGTTTAGAAAAAACGGCGATGATATGCCGAAGTCGTTGGACGTTTTTTACCGCCTGACCTAGTTGCCGGCCTTTTCGAATCCATTGCATTAACTCTAGGATCGCAGGGATTCGGTCCAGGTGTCAACGCGGCACAATTTGCCTATTTCAAGAAGTATTTTGGCCCCACAAATGAAAATCCCCCGACAAGAGCCATTCTCCTGCCGGGGGTTTAGGTTTTAGGGGGTTTTACTTACTACGGACACTTTCAAGAACCTGTTAAGGGCAAGGATAAGAGGTGCCGGCTGCATCCTGGCAACGCTGCACCGAGAGGGCCAAGATTTTTGTTACCTGGCAACCATAAGCTGAACTCATGGGCACGTTATAACCAATTTGTAGATAACCGTCGTTGTTGATCAGTTGATCCTTCACACCGGCACCCAACAAGAAGGCTTCTTTTCCATCGGAACCATAAAGAGCCGAGGGCTGATTGTTATCGGGGTTATTCACTGCGGCAGATTTGCCTTTGTCATCAGTTCCCATTCCAGTCACAAGGACGTCGCTACAACTTGTCGTGAACGTGTACCCTTTGAAGAAGCCACCCAAGACGTTGAACAGTTCTTCCTGCTTGGTACTGCCCCATCCACCTGAAGCTTGGAAGGTCAGCTTATCACCTTTCTTCAAGACAACACCGGTATTGTAGGCTCCCGTCCCCGCAGGGGCATCGGGAGTTTGAATGGGAAACACACTGCTTTGAAGAGTGAAGGTTCCCATCCCCACAGAATTTGTCGTAAATCCATATCCTGAGGAATACTGAGTCAGTTTCAATTTACAAACTTGGGTCCCGTTGATGCTGATGATCGTCCCTTGATTT
>JBBCAV010000121.1:0-5004 GCA_051382305.1 Bdellovibrionota bacterium FG-2 | reverse complement strand
TTATGCTTGGACGTATCTTCGGACATGGTATGCTCTCTTTCCCTGGGGATATCAGAGCTTATCAACGCGGAGCAAGCAACACTAAATTCTTGCGTCACGTGTCCAAGGGGTTATTGGCACACAGGGCTGCCCAAAGTTTGAATTTGGCTTCAGCCATTATTTTACTGAGGTCGCCAGATGTAACAAACTCCTTGGGATTTATGAGCGGAGGAGATTGATAAATTAGACTTCCTCTCAAATTAAGAGAAAGGTACAGGAGCGCTAATTTTTTGAGATAATTTCGCTCTGTATCATTTAACTGGGAAACTTTTGCATGGATCTCTAATGACTGTGATACTTCACCGTCGTATCCGCCCTCCGCCAAAAGTAACGTGGCGGGGGCACGTCGCAAAGCACTCCACGATCCAGTGCGATTTAGGTATATATAGGAACCCTGTAGAACTCCTGCTCCAGATGCTCGCTGTTCAAATCTGCCTTTGTATTCAATTGCATTCCCGCTAGTGAAAATGAATGTTCTGTCGGGGTTCACAGTGCCTGTGATTGCTAGTTCCAAGTTTTCGTCTTCGTCACAAGCCGGCGCATTGTCTTGAAATGTACCTGTTAGTGAGCCATTTTTTTGCATGAATTTCAAAGTGTAGTCTGTAGAATCATCTTTCATGTCCCATTCTCCAGCAAGATCGGGAATATTCTGCTGTGCAGTAACAGGTGAAGCTAAATTGGTAGGTAGTATCGGTGAGATTGCCGGTACAGGCACGTCAGGTTGTACCGGAGTGGGCGATGATGAAGCTTGTACCGGAGTGGGCGATGATGAAGCTTGTTCAGCTGCTACGATTTTAGGAGTCAAAATCGTCGGAGGTTCCTGCTCGAGAGCGAAAAGGTTTTTCAGGTATGGGGAATTGTCTGCCGAAAGACCCAAAGCTAATCCTGTTGAGAATGCGAACGTGACTAATGCGACAACGCCCAATCGTTTTTTCATTATATGATTAAACACCGAGCTCAACATAAAGACAAAAAAAATAGGCCAAAGCTCGAAAAATGGCCGGCCAGGATTGCTGCCGAAGTGGAATAAACCCGTTTTCCACCCCAGCTGGCTAGCTCCCCCTACCGCGCTGAAATCCACTTTCCGGTCCACCAATCCGGATACCCGCCTCCGAAGGGGGGGAGCGAGTAGCACGTTCGCGCGAAATTAGTACGAGACGCTAGTTAATGCGTTTGCACTGTTTGATAGCGCAGAGTCTTTTCGGACTGTGACGAATTCGCATGTGTCCGACTCAAGGCACTTATCGGGCCAACATAAGTAGATCGACTTTTCCACAGCGTCATCACTAAGCCATCCCCCAAAAAAATCACTAATGTAATCTGATTGAACCCTCCCGAATTTTCCATTCCCCTCTTCTTCCCCCGCCCCCCTTATCTACCCACTACCTCTTCCCGCACACGCTCCCGCATTTCTAAAGCAACACCATCTACTCATTCTTTCTGACTCAACTTCCGGCACCAGAGCATCCAACCAAAACCCATAGGGTGAGGGTGGGTGCTCTGGTGCAATTTCTGAAAGAAATTAGGAAGTTGAGTCACTATCACTTAACGAGTTCATCTTACGACTTTTTACCCATTTTTGCGGGAGCGTGTGCGAAGAGGGTGCACATTAGGATCCTGAATTTAGTTTGAATTTTACTTTGAAAGAGTTGAGATTGTAGCTGCAGCCCCCGGGCAACTCCTCTCCCAGCTTCGCGCTGGTGACGAACCCGGGGTTTTTTATTTCTCCGCGAATTATCTCATCACAATTCTGCGCGGCCCAAAAAATCCTGCAAGCGTCGAAACCCCGTCCGCTCCTGAAACACGATCCGATTCATGAGTACACTTGTCACTGCAATCTTTTTAAAATTCGCAGCAAGGTCGGCAACCTTCTTAAAAATATCTTCCGTTTCGCAAAAATAGACGACATGCGTGTACGCAGAGCTTTGGTACGACCGAAACCGCTCGAAATAGACGCGAGGCGACTTAAAACTGCGCTCCCATTCAATCGCAATTTCCAGGTTCGCAATCCGAATCGCCAAAACAGGAGTCACCACATCTTGCGCGCCTCCAACTCTGGAGTGCTCTTGCCTGACGTCAATGTTGGCAAGGATCTTCGCGCCTGGAAACCAAGTAGAACAAAACTTCTTTAAGCGGTTGATCTGAATCTGCTGCTGCCACCACAGTGGGTTAGCCACAAATTCTTTGCTTTGAAGACGGTTTCGAAACCGTGGACCCAATCCAAATACTCGATACTTCGCTAAGTCAGGGTTTCCAATTTCCAAGATTCCTGGCACATCCACGCTTGATCTGGAAGCTTTCACCTTCAACTCTTTAACCGAACAAGACTCCACCAGTCCCGCAGCCGCAAGAAAATGGAGCCTCTTATCACAACTCGTTCGTGAGCAAAAAAAGCGCTCTCGAATTTGCGATGGCGTTGCCAGGCCCTGGGCGAAAAGGAACTCTAGGATCTCAAAATCCCTTACCGTAAGTCTAATGGCCGAAGCACCTGCTTTTCCGGACCAAGCTTGCTTGGCCTGTTGGAACAGTTTCTCACGCAACGCGAGAAGCTTTCGTTCCGCCTCAAGATTATAATCATCCCCACGAATCATCCCCGCATCTGTTTGTTGCATTTCAGGGCTCCCCTTGTTGTGTTCCATTTTTGAAACGGATTTTCCGTGCTCGCCACTAAAGCAATTGAAGTGCCAGACCCAAGTAAAACCTAAGTCACTGAAACATCTCGGTTGTGCAAATCCTTGAGCAGGAACGTGTTCCAAATTTGGAACATTTTGTCCCAAATATGGGACTGAAGCGGTTGATCGATCGCCATGAAAATATTGAGATTTTAGTTTAAAAATAGCGCTATATCACAATATATACTTGTCATTTTACTATATAATTAAACCATCCACTTGCCTTTAGTTCATAATTAGGCTAACATAACAAGCATGACTAGTGGTAATGGCACAAAACTAAACCGTCTCCTGCTTTCTTGGCCAAACGGTACAGTGGGGACACTCCCTTGGCTGGAAACTCAAGGCGTCTACCAACAGCTCGCCTACGAATATGAAAAAGGATCTTGGCTCAAGAAAATCGGCAGAGGTGCCTTCGCCAAAGCTGGCGACAAAGTGACTTGGCCCGGAGGCGTTTGCGCTCTTCAAAAACAACTCAAACTTCCCGTGCACGTCGGAGGTAAATCCGCCCTCGAATTGCGAGGCTTTGAGCATTTCGTTACGGCAGCTCAAGGCTCCTACCTCTATCTTTTTAGCGACACCCCTCAGCGCCTACCCTCTTGGTTTGCCAAACAAAAATGGGACAGACGAGTTTCTTACCGCGCGCTGCGACTTTTTCCGCGTGATCAAAAACTTGGACTGACTCAACACGGCTTTGGAACTTTTGAAATTGACGTCTCCGCGCCTGAGCGCGCTATTCTCGAAGTACTCCACCTCGTCCCCAAAGAACAGAGCTTCGAAGAAGCGCGCCTGCTCATGGAGGGATTGGTCGGCCTGCGTCCAAAGCTGGTGCAAAGTCTTTTAGAACACTGCCGATCCATCAAGGTTAAACGCCTGTTCCTCTACTTGGCCGAGCGTTGCAATCACTCATGGGTAAAAAAGATTGTTCAATCAAAACTCGACCTAGGCAGCGGCAAACGAGTCATCGTTCCAGGCGGAAAATTTGATTCCAAATACCAAATCACCGTTGATAGGGAACAATCAAATGAAGGAGAATCTGCTGCATGAATCGCGAAAGCAGCTACTTCAAACGCGCACAGTTGATGGTTCGCACGCTACCCTACGTCGCAACTGAACAGTGTTTTGCCCTCAAGGGCGGGACCGCGATCAATTTTTTTCTTCGGGACATGCCGAGGCTCTCCGTAGACATCGACCTGACTTATCTCCCAATCGAACCTCGAGAAACCTCACTTCCAAAAATCAGTGAAGCGTTAAAGAGAATCTCAATCGCTATCACCAAATCCGGCCTCAAAGTTCAAGACGGCCGCGATCAAACAGGCAGAATTCACAAACTCTTTGTCTCAGATGGCGAAAGTCGAATCAAAATCGAACCAAATGAAGTCATCCGTGGCGCCATCCACCCTCCTGAACTCCGAGACCTTTCAGCAGCCGTTGAAGAAATGTTTGAGACTTCGGCCACGATCCAGAACCTTTCGCTACCTGACATCTATGGTGGCAAACTCTGCGCTGCCCTGGACCGACAGCACCCACGCGATCTTTTTGACGTCAAAATCCTTCTCGAAAACGAAGGAATCACTGACTCAATTCGTCGCGCCTACGTCATCTATCTCGCCTGCCATGATCGCCCGATGCACGAGGTGATTGAACCTACCCTAAAAGACATACGCACAACCTTTGATCGCGAATTTGTCGGTATGACCACCGCGCCAATCGCCCTCGAAGAACTAATCACGACTCGAGAAACATTCATCAAGCAGTTAAGAACTGGGTTAACATTAGAGGAGCGTCAGTTCCTGATTTCAATCAAAGAAGGAAACCCGCGATGGGACCTCCTTGATGCGCCCGGAATCGAGAATCTACCCGCACTGCAGTGGAAACTCCTAAACATTCGAAAAATGAATAGGGCAAAGCACACTGAGCATTTGATGAAACTTCGTGATGCCCTTCGAGCATGACAAGACGCTCTAGAGCGCTCCAGTCCCATTTTCGGGACAAGATGTTCCATATTTGGAACATCTCTTAGCAACCCCATTTTGTGATCCCTATCATTTTAGCGAGTTAGCAATGTTCCGCATTGGCACCGGTGTTGCTTTTATGAAACGCATGACGAATCTACAATCCACTGCTGATTTTCTAAATATGATCGAAGCCGCTGAGTTTCTAAGGGTAAAAATAAGCACACTCTACGCCTGGGTCCACCGCCGAATTATCCCTCACCGAAAACATGGAGGGTCACTGTGTTTTGCTCCGCTAAATGACGTAAAATCCCACCAAAATAGGCGTGTCCATAGCC
>JBBCAV010000120.1:0-16810 GCA_051382305.1 Bdellovibrionota bacterium FG-2 | reverse complement strand
GACGACGAGTGGGCAAAAATGGCCAGGGCGTGTGCAGGAGATTTCGTGGCGCTGTACCGTCTTAAGAGCGCTCGGCGATGAAGAGATCACGGTGCCTAATCGCGCAATGGCCCAAGCGGAGATTTCAAATTTTTGCACAAAAGCACATCCGATTTTGCGCCTTCAAGTGTTTCGGTTTCCTTATGGTACCGATACGGAGAAGGTTCGAAAAGTTTTGGTAGACGCCCTCTCTGGGATTTCCGGAATTCAGCAGAGCCCAGCACCCTCTGTTGCAATCTCCGAGGCCGCAGAGTCATTTGTGGTTATGAAACTTTTTTACTTTATCGATGATTTCGGAACCCAGTTTCGAATTACGGATCAGCTTCTTTCACGAAGCTTGAATCGTCTTGATGAGGCCGGAATAGTCTTGGCGGCGCCTCGAGTACAGGTCATTCAGGGATAGTGCGACTCGCAATGTCACACAGGGTTGTCACGCCGCGTTTTGCAATGAAGGCGGTCTTTTGAGGATAGAAAATTTCTCCCCCGCCCCCACAGACTGCATAAGGGTTTGGCTTAGTTCCTGCTAAGAGCTGCTGGCAGTTCGGGGGAACACAAAGTGGCATTACGAAAATTTGAACGCTATCCTACTCTCGCAAAAACAAGATGGAGCTATTTCGCTGAAAATACCGGAAAATTTTCCGGTTATTTGACGGATATTTCGCAAGGGGGTTGTCTTCTGAAGACGGCAGAGAACATCGACACACGTCGATGGCTTCGCATGCTCATTGAGAACGACAAAGTTTGCCATTCCGTCGTCGGAAGAGTCGTTCGCAAAGAGCACGGTATTGACCTATTTAATGAAACAGACTTTACGCTTTTCAGTTACGGCCTAGAGTTCACGCACCCTACGTCGCTTTCAGTTAATCACTTAGATTTGATTTTAGATTTGTCTAAGAGAAACTTGACGGTCTTGTCCTGGCGCAGCCGAAACGAAATGTCTTCGGCCTGACCTGGGTCTTTGGCGTAATAGTCTTTGAGCTTTTCGTATTCCATTTTCATCGAAGCGGCTTGACCCTTTAGATGGGAATCAAACTCTTCCTCACTCACTTCGATCTTCTCTTTTTGAGAGATGGCCTCAAGAATCCAGCTTGAGCGGACTTGGTTTTCAGCGCGAACTTCGAGGTTCCTGATCTCCTGTCCAATGACTTGTTCAAGAGATTTCTCATCATAGCCATGGCTTTTGAGTTCACGGGCCATGTCTTGAGCAAGGGCTTTGGTTTGGCTCTCAACCAGAGCGCGCGGAACTTCGAACTGATTTTTTTCGATCACAGTCTTGAGTAGGTCGTTGCGCAGTTTGCGATCGGATTCATTGGTTTTCTGATGAACAAGATACTCGTGTGCTTTTTTGCGAAGGTCATTGAGATCGTCATAGCCCATGCCTTTTGCAAATTCGTCATTGAGTTCTGGAAGTTTCTTTTCCTTGATTTCATTGACGGTGACGGTGAATTCGGCTTCTTTATCGGCGAAAGTGGCTTCGTGATAATCAGAAGGGAATTTCACGCGAAAGGTTTTGGTTTCGCCAGTGCGCATTCCTTCACACTGCTCTTCAAAGCCAGGAATTAAAGAACCGGACCCAATCTCTACGGTACGTGTTCCGCTCATTCCCTCGAGTGAGTTAATGCCCGTATCAGTGACCAGGCCGCCTTTGAAGGTCATGTCAACGTGATCTGTTTTGCGAACGGGGCGTGAGGAGTTGGAGCCGTCGGCGGTGAGGAGGCCTCCCGTGGCAGGAACAAGCTCGGCTTGCGAGTTGAGAAAGTTTTTCACCATTTCTTCAACCTGCGCATCAGTGACTTCGTGAATGTCGCGGGTCAGCGGGATTCCGGTGTAACCTTTGGGTTCGATTTCAGGCAAAACTTCAAACGTTGCAATATAAGTGAAATCTTTCCCCTCTTGCACGCCGTGATCATGCTCGCCTTCCCCCGTCTTGTGCTCTGGGGAATCAATGGTAGGACTGCCCACGGCTTTGAGTTGTTCTTGGTGGACAGCCAGGCCAAAGGACTCGTCTACTAACCGATGGAACATGCGATGACGAACATCCTCACCGTAAAATTGGCGAATTATCGAAATCGGAGCTTGGCCGACTCGGAACCCCTTGAGGTTTGCGGTCTTTTGGATTTCGGCCAATCCGGTTTGAAAACGAGAATCCACCTCAGCGGCTGGAATCTTGATCGTAAGTTTTCGGACAATAGTGGACACCTTTTCGACTTGTACATTGAATTGCATAAGGCCTGTTTCTAGCTCTATTCAACGCGAAAAGTCAACCGTCTCTTGAGGATACCAAACTCTCTCTAACCAAAGGGCTCGCCCAGGTGCGGTGGGCCCTACCAGAGATCGATCCCGCCTATTCAGGATCTCCTGAAAACAATCGGACGACCGCCGGGATTCCCCCACTTGCAAGAGTGTTCCAGCGATTCCCCGTACCATTTGTTTGAGAAACCCTGTCCCGATAATTCTAACGCGCACCAGCCCAAATCGGTTATCTATTTCACTGATTCCCCCTGGAAAGGCGATCGGCTCCCAACTGACCTGTGCTTCTAAGATTCGGCGGACCGTCGATCCCGGTTTTGCGCCTGCCCCCTGGAAAGGCTTAAAATCATGCTCACCCAGGAGATTGGCTAAACCTTGGCTCATTGCATCGCGATCCAATTTTTTTTGAATCCACCAACTCCAAGGCTCAAGGTGGGGCAACGCGCAGGGGCCTTGTTGAAAGTAGTAGCTGTATTGCTTTTTGAGGGCATTTTTTTGAGCATGAAAATCCATGGCGACAGGCTGGATCGCGCGCACGCGAATGTTGGGCTCAAGCAGTGAGTTCAGGCCCTTTTTTAAAATTTCGGGCGAGCGCTCTTTCTGAAGAAAAAAATGAGCGACCTGTCCCACGGCATGAACTCCTGCATCGGTTCGACCGCTTCCCACGATTCTTACGGGCTCCTGAGTAATCCTGCTCAGCCCTTTTTCGATTGTTTCTTGAATGCTCGGCGCACCCTGTGCAGCGGAGCCTTTTTGTTTCTGCCAACCACAAAATCGCGTGCCCGTGTAGGAGATGAGCGCTGCATATTTGGAAGAAAATTCAGTATTCAAACGTCAACCCAACGCTCAAAGAAGAAACTGAAAAGGACACCGTGCTCGCAAGCGTCGATATTCGCGTGTAATCGACGGTGATATAAGTGTGGTGTATTCCAAGCGCGGCATTGCGGTCGTAATCCATGCTCCGACTCATCCAATCCAAAAGAATCGCGGCTCCGCCGTTAAAGAACAAGCCTTTTGATACGCCTCGATAGCCCGACTGATCGTCGTTTCGTGTTTCAAGGTATCCAATAAGGGTGGGAGCGACCATGACGTAAGGTCTTATGAGTCTCAAAAAATTGAGTCGATAGCTCAATCCCGCGGTCACGGGGATGGCGTAAAACTGCAGAAGGGTACTGGATTTTATATTAAAATCAGTATTTGTATTCGCGTCGCGGAGAGGAAATTCAAATGACCCATAGCCGTGATAGTAGCTAACGCCAAAGCCATACCATAAGCCAAAACTCCCAAACCATTCGCTGTGAAAAGGCTGATATTCGAAGAACAGGCTAATCTCTGGCGTCCACGAAGTCCCATAGACGTCCGAAAAGTTTCTTAACCCCGTACCCGCCGGGGCGGTGATGTTTCGAGTAGAAGAGACCCCAATTCGAAAGCCTGTTGCGTGAAGTATCTGGCCGATCTTTTTTGCTTCGAGATCAGATTTTCCCTGCTTAAAAGCTTCAATTGCGCCCAGTTTCTTTTCATCATTTTCGGCGTCTTTTTCCCTAATTTTCTCCTGTTCGCGCTCGAGAAAGGTTCCATGAGTTGGTGTTGAGCCCTCCTTTGAACTTTCGGGGGCCTCTTTCTTAAGTTCGTCGATGTAAGCGCCAAGCTTGATCAAGTTGGGGGGCAGTTTTTCTTTTTGTAGGTCAGTGTAAGGTTTGGAAGACGTTTCTTTTTCTTCCATCCCTTTTTTTAGTTCGTCGATATAGGGTTGCGTAGTTTTTTCTTGGGCCGGAGAGGTTAGCGGTAAAAGTGATCCAAGGAGAATGGCTGCTAATGCTAAAAGGAAAAGAGGTGTGAACCGCTTTCGCAAATAAAACGCCAAAGAAAATAACACGAGAAAAACACCGCTCAGAAAAAGGACGATAAACACTCCGGGCGAAAGCGTAATCCAGGCCAGAAGTTCTACCGGAATAAGCCAAAACAGTACTGGAATTCTCACCGCCGGGTGCGCTAGAAGCCATTGCGCCGCGGGCGGGGACCAGCGATAATAGGTGCGCACGAAGGCACGACCCCAGGCGGAACCTAACAGAACTTTTCCCCGAAACTCACGGAGCATAGTTACAGGAGAAGCGTCGGCGGAGTTAAACGCTGCGGTTGCAATGAAGCAGCTACTTTTTTGAAGGAATCCCTGAATCGTTGAGGTTTGGACATCCTTAAGGGTACAAGCTGGAAGGTCCGAGGGGGCAGCCAAAAGCCCTGTGGCATCTCGTATCAGAAAAGAGAATTGAAATTTATGATCACTTTGGTCGGTGGTGTTCGTGAGTCCTCCAACAATGGCGGAGGAGCCAATCGGGGTCCGTGATAGAATCGCATTTCCGGTTGCGAAAGACGAAGAAACATCCGGATCTTTTCCGTCGTTTCCGACCACAAGCAGTGTGGTCGCGGGAGCACGATCAACGACAAAACTACCCAAGTCTGTTCCCATTCCAAAGCCGGACGAATCGAGAGTGATGGCTCTGTCTCCTGGAATGTAAATTTGCTGGCCCGCAAGATTCGGACAGTTCAACTTTGGCGCATCAATTTGAAATCGCATATTCAAAACCCCGGAGTCCTGTGCGGTACCTGTTGGCGCTTCTGAAGAACTTGGAAGCACGTTGATGGCAAACGTGAGTGGCATGATGGGGAGGGTCGCGGGAGCTGCTCCAGGAACGACAGTTTGTTGAGAAGTGACGCTAGGATCCGTAGCGCATCCGGCTGCCGTTGTTTGAGCTTGCGCGAGGTAATCGTTACAAACGTCTCTAGGATAGAACCCCACCCGCACAGTCGTGCCTTTAGCGAAACTAGTCGCAAAATAGTGTCCTGATAGGCTGACCCCCGCCGTGTGGCAAACCCCAGAGGTACAGTCCGCTCCGTTGACCGAAGTAATCGGAACGTTCTTGGCGCCTGCAGACCCGGCAGCAGGTCCCGTTGAAACCGTGAGGACGAGAATCTGATTCGTCGTCGTGGTAAAGCTGGTCTTGTCCGAAGAGACATCGAAGAGAAACATCTCTGGCCGTCCCGAGGTATCGGTCGCTTGGTCCACGCGAACATCAAATATCTTAAAGGGAAACGTGGGATCAGAATCCAAGAATATCGAGTCGTTTGTAGGGGCGAGACCTGTCTTGGGATCAATGAGGGCATAAAAAACGGTATCTTTGATCAGATTGCCGCCGTTGACCGGAACAACAGTCATGGTCGCTCTGGCGAAAGGGGAAAAGACCCAAAAAAGAGAGGTGCTAAGTAAAAAAACACTGAACCAAGAGTTCACCAATTTGCACGGCATTTAGAGCTGCTCCTTTGCGTAGATTATCGGAAACTACCCAAAGGTTCAAAGCATTCTCGATAGAAGAATCGCGTCGGAGTCTCCCGACAAATACCGCGTCCTTCCCTGCTCCGTTTCGTCCGAGCGGATATTGCTTCTGAAGAGGGTCATCGACAAGCGTGATTCCTGTCTGGGCCTTGAGTGCGGATCGAACTTCATGCAGCTCGAAGGGCTTGAGAGTCTCGATGTTGATGGATTCTCCGTGGCAAGCCAAAGTGGGAACTCGAACTGCAGTCGCGGTGATCGCGAGCTCAGGGAGGCCCAGGATTTTCCGGGTCTCCAGAATCATTTTGCGTTCTTCGCTGCTATAGCCTTCGAAGGGACTACCAGGTTCTGAGGCGAACCCCCCGATGTGTGGGATGCAATTGAAGGCGATGGGATGTGGAAAAATGGAAGGTTCGTTCGCGGAGTGGCGGGCGGGGGCGCCTAGAAATTCCGCCGTTTGATCTTGAAGTTCTTGCATCGCCGCGGCCCCGGCGCCGCTTGTACTTTGATAGGTCGAAACGACCACGCGTTTAAGTCCCCACAGGTCTTGAATGGGTTTGAGCGCCATTACCATCTGGACGGTAGAGCAGTTGGGACCTGTAATCACCTTACTCCCCGAAGCGAGCGCAAGGGAGAGGCTTTCGGCATTGAGCTCAGGAACCATCAACGGAATGGAGGGGTCGTAGCGAAAAGTTGCTGAATTATCCACCACCCAAGTCCCTGCGGCTTGAGCAACGGGCACCCATTGTTTTGAAACGGCGTCTGAAGCATCAAAAAAGGCGAGGTCGACATCTTGAAAGCAGCCTAGCGCCAGAACTTGACAGGTTAACGGCTTGTCTTGATAGGTGACGATTTTCCCCAGCGATCGCGAAGAGGCGAAAGGTACAAGCTCAGTGAGTGGAAAACGACGCTCTTCCAATATCGAGAGAAGAATCCTCCCAACAGCACCCGTGGCACCGACAACGGCGACCTTAAGTTTTTTCTTCATGTAATGTCTCATGGTCCGTCTCAGTTTCGGGTTGGGGACCGTCGTCCACCTCTAGTTGAGGAGAGACCATGGGAATTTTTCTAATCAGCGAGACGAGATTCCAAATCAAGCTGACCCCGATGTAACCACCTAAGAGCAGGAATAGTGTGATTTCTGGCTTTATCGCGATGAGGACCATCGACACTACGCCGATCATCAGATACCCGAAACTTGCGCGTGAGCGCCAATTGAGCTCCTTGAAGGAGGGGAAACGAATCGTGCTAATCATCAGGGCTGCCATCACAAGTGTCATGATCAGAATCGGGATTCGGGCAAATTCTTCAGGACCCCCGGCCGCAGAATCGGAGCAAAGGAATTGGTAGAAGATAACAAACGTTGCGGGAATTCCTGCGCCCATTGGGATTGGGAGACCTTGAAAAAAGCCCTTGGGAAGATTTGAGGTCGTCACATTGAATCGAGCAAGCCTCAGGCCGCCGCAAACCAAGAACAAGAATGCGGAGATAAAACCCAACCGACCAAAGGGTTCCAAAGCCCATTGATAAAGAAGAATAGCAGGGGCCATCCCAAATGAAATCAAATCCGAGAGGCTGTCATACTCCACGCCAAAGAGACTGGTGGCTTTGGCAATGCGGGCGATGCGGCCATCGAGCATATCGAAAATTCCAGCTGCCATTATCGCCCAAGCGGCCGTGACAAAATCTCCATGCATAGAGGCGATGACAGAATAGAATCCGCAAAACATGTTCGCTGTCGTGACGATATTTGGGACAATGTAGATCTTTCGCATATTGCGACTATACATGAGGGGGGGCTGGGGGGCAAACGCGCGGGTAATTGCCGTGTCGCGGAGCGACTGGAGTGCGCGCGGGGGTCGCAGGCAGGGGTTTCGGGCAGTGACTTCTCAAAAAGTGAAGAAACTGGCGCAAGGGTGCCCCCCTAAGCCGCGTAATTTCACGATTTCGGAAGTTAAGGGCGTTAGGCCTTGGGCCTTGGGGGTGGTGCTAATTGCGCATTTTTCTGTGTACGATAGTAAAATGGCGTACAATATACTCATATGATAGGATGATTGTCTAAGTTGATAAAAGATCAAAACTTTTTCATCTTCGGAGCCCGAGGAACCGGCAAAGGCACGCTCCTTAATGCGCTGTTTTTTGGTAGTGAGTCGGCGATCAGGTTCAATTTGTTCGACTCGATTCATTTCATCCCTCAGTTCGAAAACGGGAGAGCTTAAAACCGAAATTCTATTTTTTTGATCTAGGAGTAAAGCGAACGCTCGATCGTACTCTAGTTCAAAGCTTTAAGAAAGATGTTGGAGAGTGTGAAGCTTTCGTCTTGTATCGCGGCGAGCGGGAACTGCCAGTTGAGGAGTTTCGCTGTTTACCGTGGAAAAAGGGGATCTGCCAGATACTACGCAAGTAACGGTCCTTAATCCCCCCGAGTCGGACCCGCCGGCAGCTTCCCGGCTTTCAGCTTCAGCTCCGCATCTGGCGCTCGCAGGTAGCGAGGATGAACAATGAGGGCGTCGCGAGCGAGCCCGGCCTGGTAAGCTTCCCAACAAATTATGCCGAGCGCGCGGGGCTGAATTTGATCTGCAAAAGGAATTAATGACTCCATTCGCCTGCGAACCGGAAGCGCCTTCCACACTTCGGGATAACGGAGACGCCCCTCTCCTACCACGGACCACACGCAAGAAGTCCCGCCCTCAGTTAATTTCTTCTTAATTGCTTTGGCTAAAGCCTCGGGTGCAAGCACACTCTCTTCTACCCCGCGTTTCCAAACTCCCGGAAAATCCCCTTGCGCGGCACTCACGCAATCCAAAACACTTCGCGCGTTTCCAAAAAGAGAAAAAAGCTCGCCCTTGCATGCATCGGTTGCGGCAATGACGACGGCCTTGCGACCCTTCATGACATCCGCCAGCGGCCTTGCTAGAACCGCAAGGGATGAAACTCCCACCAGAGGTTTTTTGAGCGCATGGCCCAGCGTTCGCGCAAGCGTCACGCCGATGCGAAGTCCCGTAAAACTCCCTGGCCCAACGCCCACTCCCAAAACATCGATATCGGAAAGTTTCCATCGACACGACGAGAGCATCTGGTCAATGCCCCACAAAAGGCCATCCGAATGTGTAATATCCACATCTAACGACCACTCGGAACGCAGTTTAAGGCCCTCACGCCCCTCGCGCGAGTTTTGATCCCATTCGATGGCCACGATTGCACCGACTTTTGAAGAAGTATCCCACGCCAGGAGTTTCATACGAAAATTCTACTGAAAAAATGGTAATCTCGCCAGGTCGTTTCGAATAACCACAATCATCAAAAGCAGAATAAGCGAAAGCCCCACTTGTTGAATGACTTCCATCTGACGAATGGTAAGGGGTTTGCGACGAATGGCCTCAATCCCGAGCAGCATCAAATGCCCGCCGTCTAAAACAGGGACCGGCAGAATATTCAAAACGCCCAGGCCAATGGACAAGATCGCCATGGTCCCTAGGAACGCATTAATTCCGTGCGCCAGAGATTCGCCCGCAATTTTACCAATCATGATGGGACCGCCCAGTGTCGCGACCGAGACATCCCCGACAATCATTTTTCGAATAACTGTGAAATTCTTCTGGGTGAAATCAGCAACGCGCGCGGTGCTACGATAAAGAAGTTTAAAGGGGTTGAGAACACGTTCAATGATAAAAACAGGCTCGGCAAAAGAGACTTTCGGGAAGACCCCAATGGTGTATTGGGTCTTCTTGTTCAGAAGTGGATCGCGTTGAGAAGTGGCCGTGGGAACCATTTGCTGCGTGATGCGCTGGCCATCTCGTTCCCAGGTGAGACTCACTTTCCCTTCGGTTTCTCCCGCTTTTTGAATCGTTTCACGAAGTTCAAAAAAACTGCGAATTTCGGTTTTCCCCACTGCGGCCAATCGATCCCCAGCTTTAACACCCGCGACTTCGGCGGGAGATTTAGCCGGAGTTGAGTCTACGAATAGCTCCGAAGAATAAAGTCCGGTTTCCTCGCCAAGACTTCGTGCATTTTGGCCCTTCGTGTACGCAAAGGCATGCGCATCGGTTGGACTTTGGACGCCCGTTTTTCCTGTTTTGAATTGAAAAACCGCTCCCGCGCCCGCTTTTTCAAACAATGCTTCAACTTCCTCCCATGACTTAATGGGGGTGCCGTTGATCTCCAGAATCTGATCGCCCGTTTTTACTCCGGCAAGACCTGCGATGGATTTGGAGTTTGAGATTCCGATGAGGGTTCCGCGACCGTCTCGCAAAAGTCCTTCAACCCGGCCGACTTTGGTCTCTTCACCGTATTCACTGTACCCGCTTTCGGCAGAAGTCGGCACAAGGAGTGTTCGCGTTCCAGAGTTTTGGGCAAGGTCAAAGCGAATTTTTTGATCGGGATGATTGAGGATTTCAAGCTGAACGTCTTCGAAAGTGCGCACCGGTTTGCCTTCGACGGCAAGAATTTTGTCATTGGGTTGAAAGCCAATCTGGGATGCGACAGACCCCGGTAGTACTCGGCCCACGACGCTTGCAATTTGCTGCTCGCCTAGAGCCATCATCACCATGAATACAACTATGGCCCATACGAAATTAAACAAAGGGCCGCCAAAGAAGATAAAAAAACGTTTCCAAGCGGCTTGCGCATGAAGTGCGCGGGGCTTGTCTTCAGGCTTCAGTTCAGCCTCGCGCTCCTCACCTAAGAGTTTAACGTAGCCGCCCAGGGGAATCGCCGAAATTCGAACCTCAGTCTCTCCACATTGCCGCGAAAAGACCTTGGGACCAAAACCCACGGAGAAAATTTCAGCTTTTACGCCGAAGATCTTAGCAAAAATATAGTGACCAAACTCGTGCACGATGACGAGTGGTCCTAGCATGATTAAAAAACCGAGAAGTGAAAGCATGGCCTCTCCTTAGCGCAGTCGCTTACTTAATTAGGTTTATCCAAAGAGTCTCGTACAAGCATACATGACCGGCAAACTGAACACCACCCCATCGAAGCGATCGAGGAATCCCCCGTGCCCTGGGAGAATGGAGCCCGAGTCTTTGACGCCAAACGCTCGCTTCACAAAGCTTTCGCACAAATCACCCGCTTGTGACGCAGAGCCAATAATAAGGGGAACTAAAAAGACGCTTCCCCAGCTTAATGCTCTAAAAATGAGAAGCTTATAGATGAAGGCGACTACGAGCCCGGCCGCAAGGCCCCCGACGGCGCCCTCGACAGTCTTCTTGGGGCTGATTTTGGGATAAAGCTTCATCTTCCCGTACTTCTTGCCGGCAAAATAGGCGCCCGTATCGCCCGACCATACAATGAGAAGAAACAAAATTGTCCAGTTCACACCGTTGATACTTTGATGAATTAAGGGGAAAAAGAGCGGCATAAAAATGAGATAGGCAGCTCCGAAAACCACGAACGTGAGCTCTTTGAAGTGCCCGGCAAAGTCCTCGCCATCAAAACGAACGGCTGTCACCAGGAAATAGGTAAAAACAGCCAAGAAGCACAGAACGGCAATCTCGGCTTTAGCCGTTGCAGCGAGCAAGTTTGCGAGGTGGACAAACCAGGCCATGCACAGCAAGACGAGTCTTTTCTCCGCTTTGTCTGAAAGCGACAGAGTGATGTTTGCGTACTCAGCAACCATTCCCAAACTGATGACGACGGAGATGAATAAAATTCCGACCCAGCCCCCAAAAATCAGAATAGTGAGCAAAACAGTACTCCCAATCAGACCTGTGATCACCCGTTTCTTTAACTCTGACGCGGTTTTCTTTGTCATGGACGCCCTCCCCCTTTTTTATCATTCAATCCACCAAAGCGGCGATCGCGATTTGAAAATTCTAGGACCGCCTCGTCAAGATGGCGCGGTTCAAAATCAGGCCAGCATAAATCAAGGAATACGAACTCAGCGTACGCGGCTTGCCACAGTAAAAAGTTGCTAATTCTTTTCTCGCCACTTGTGCGAATGACAAGATCCACCTGAGAGAGTGGGCCTAGGTCGGCGGTCCAGAGGTATTCACCGAAAAGTGAATCGCCGCGTTCTTGGAGCTCTTCAGGCTTTCGTTTTCCGGCAACACAATCTTCGGCAAAAAGACGTGCAGCTCGCACAAGTTCTCGCCTCGATCCGTAAGACACGGCAAAAGTGAGTTGAAGTCCGGTGTTTTTCGAAAGTCGTTCTAGCACTGGGTCTAAAACCTCGCGGACATCGCGCCCCAGCCGCTCAACCTCACCTATGACCCGCAGTCTTACGTTTCGCGCTGCCAGCTCATCGGCCTCACGTTTGAGGAATTTTTTTAGAATTTTCCACAAAACGCCAAGCTCTTCTTCGGGCCGTGACCAGTTCTCGGTTGAAAATGCATACAGCGTAAGCGCTTGGATGCCGAGGCGTTCAGCTTCGCGAACAACAGGCTTGATGCGAGAGGCGCCGCGAACGTGGCCAAATACCCGCGGATGGTGCCGGTTTTGAGCCCAGCGCCCGTTCCCGTCCATGATGATGGCTACATGTTTTGGCGGCTGCACTAGACGGTAAGAACTTCTTTTTCCTTGGCCGCGACGATTTTATCAACTTCTCCCGTTTTTTCGTCAGTCTTCTTTTGAACTAAGTCCATTGCTTTTTTGGCATCATCTTCAGTTAAGGCCTTGCCTTTTTCCTGTTTCTTAACGTTTTCGTTGGCGTCACGACGATGATTTCGGATAGCAACCTTGGTTTCTTCGCCCATCTTCTTGACGACTTTCACCATGTCTTTGCGCCGTTCTTCGGTCAATGGAGGAAGGGAGACACGGATTACTTTTCCGTCATTTTGTGGGGTCAGGCCAATGTTTGCGGCTAGAATGGCTTTTTCAATTGCGCCGACCATTCCGCCTTCCCAGGGAGTAATTTGGATCGTACGCGCGTCAGGTGTGGTGACGTTTGCCACTTGGTTCATGGGAACTTTGGAGCCGTAATAATCGACATGTACGGTATCGACAAGTCCAGTGGAAGCGCGGCCTGTGCGAAGTTTCGATAACTCCTGTTTAAGAGATTGAATGCTTTTGTCCATCTCCTGAGCCATTGAATCGATAATCGCTTTTGACATACCGGTCTCCTTATATTTGTGAGTTCTTAGTGAACCAATGTTCCGATCGTCTCTCCATCGATGACCCGTTGAAGAGCACCCTTCTCATTTAGATTAAAAACCACAATGGGTAGCCCATTGTCCATGCACAAGGAGATGGCAGTAGAATCCATAACCTTGAGTCCTCGTTTGAGGACTTCGATGTAATTGATTTCTTCAAAACGCTTTGCCCTGGGGTTGTGCGTGGGGTCAGCGTCGTAAATACCATCCACTTTTGTGGCCTTCAGGACAACTTCAGCCCCAATTTCCATCGCGCGAAGGGCGGCGGTGGTGTCAGTGGTAAAGTACGGGTTGCCGGTTCCGGCTCCGAAAATGACAACCCGTTCTTTTTCCAAATGTCTGACTGCGCGGCGTCGAATATAAGGCTCTGCAAGTGCCTGCATCTCGATTGCCGACTGGACGCGAGTATGAACACCGACTTGTTCAAGAGCGTCTTGAAGCGCTAAGCAATTGAGCACTGTCGCCAACATTCCCATATAATCCGCGGAAGCACGATCCATTCCGGAGGTCGCGCCTTTTATCCCACGAAAGATATTGCCTCCGCCCAATACGACACCGAGTTCAATCCCTTTTTCACGAACGCTCTTGATCTCAAGCGCAATGTATTTGAGGATCTCTGTGTCAATACCGTATCCGGCTTCGCCCGCAAGGGCTTCGCCAGAAAGCTTTAGCAATACCCGTTTATAGGGTTTCTTGGCTCTATTGTTCACAGGGTCGGTTCCTCTTTCATGCCTTCACCCAAAGTGAAACGAGCGAAACGTCGGATGGCCATGTTCTCACCCAATACCGCGATCATTTCCTTGAGCAGTTGGTCAATCGTCTTGGACGTGTCTTTGACGAAGACCTGGTTCAAAAGGCAATTCTCTTCGTAGAACTTCTTGATCTTGCCTTCTGTGATTTTTTCCAAAACTGCGGCAGGTTTCCCAGAAGTGGCCATTTGAGCGACGGCGATTTCTTTTTCTTTCGCAATGATTTCAGCCGGCACTTCTTCTGGGCGAACCCATTGAGGGCTGGCGGCCGCGATGTGCATGGAGACATCCTTGACAAATTGGCGAAACTGCTCCGTGCGAGCCACGAAATCGGTTTCACAATTCACTTCAAGAAGAACGCCTACTTTGCCTTCGCCGTGAATATAAGAAGACACAGAGCCTTCTTTCGTCGCACGGCCCGCTTTCTTGGCGGCGCCCGCAATGCCCTTCTTGCGAAGGTAATCAATGGCTTTTTCAAAGTCGCCGCTAGTTTCGACGAGTGCTTTTTTGCAATCCATCATTCCGGCGCCGGTTTTTTCACGAAGATCTTTTACAAGATTTGCTGTGATTTCCATTCTAAACTCCTTAGTTAATGCCGAATGAAGGTTACTTGGTTTTCTTCTTGGCCGCTTTAGGCGCTGGAACAGCGGGAGCAGCTTCAATAACGGGTGTCGCAACAGCGGGGACTTCAGTCCCTGCAGCGGTCACTGCGGCTTCTTCAGTCACTTCAGCGGTTTCCTGAGCCGCAAGATCCGCTTCATCCACTCCTTGAAGGTCGATGTCGCCTTCAAAGCGAGAGACGCGTTTTTCGGTTTCAGCGTCTTCTTTGGCGGCCGCGTCGCTCACTTCTTGGGCGCGCAATTTTTCTTGGAAGGTCTTGGTGCCTTCCAGGCAACTATCGGCGATCAAGCGAGAGAATAGGCGAATGCTGCGAATCGCATCATCGTTGCCTGGAATCACGTGGGTAATATTTGAAGGATCACAGTTAGTGTCTACGACAGCGATGGTTGGGATTCCAAGTTTCTTGGCTTCTTTCACCGCAATGTGTTCCTTCTCGGTGTCGATCACGAAAATCGCGCCAGGAAGTTTTTTCATGTCTTGGATTCCACCCAAGGACTTCTTGAGCTTGTCGTATTCGCGATCGATACGAGATTGTTCTTTTTTGGAGATCTCGTTCCACTCGGGGGAAGTCTTCATGGTTTCGATTTTTTTCAAACGATCGATCGAAGCTTTCACGGTTTGATAGTTAGTGAGCATTCCGCCTAACCAACGGTTGTTGACGAAATACATGCCCGAGCGGCGCGCTTCTTCTTCGATCACATCTTTAGCTTGTTTTTTCGTGCCGACGAACAAAATGCGTTTTCCTTCGGCGGCGATTTGAGCGGCAAATGTGCAAGCAGCGCGGGTTTGATCTACGGTTTTTTGAAGATCGATGATGTAGATCCCGTTACGTGCGCCGAAAACATACGGCTTCATCTTGGGATTCCAGCGGCGGGTTTGATGTCCAAAGTGGACACCGGCTTCTAATAGCTCTCTCATTGTAATTGCAGGCATGATTCACTCCTTAGTTTATATTTTCTGGTCTGTGCGGAAGGCTGAGACAGAATCTTGAAACCCGAAGGAGGACCCTTGGATTATAAGGAGCTGACGTGCTTCCCGCGGTTTTGAGACGAAAAAAATTTCCGTCTCCCTCCACCCCGACCTTCTGGCCCCCCAATGGGACCAGCACCACGAGACTCAGGGTGTGTGGATTTACTGACTAGGTTATTACCGAGGTTTTAGGCGTACGGCAAGGGATTTATTCCATTTGACAGTGCCCAAAATCGTCCCCACTATGCAGGGTATGAACAACAAAGTTTTGTTAATTGTGGGCGGGATTTTTGGGTCAATGCTTCTTCTGGCTGCAATGGCGATAATGTGGGGCGTTTCAGTCAATAACTCACTCGTCGGAATGGATGAGAGCGTCAAAGAGAAATGGTCCCAGGTCGAAAACGTGTATCAACGCAGAGCGGATTTGATTCCGAATCTCGTTAATACCGTTAAGGGCTACGCCAAGCATGAAGCAACGGTTTTGGAAGAAGTGACTAAAGCGCGTGCGTCAGTCGGTAACATCAAGGTTCAAAGTCCTGAAGATTTAAAGAAATTTGATCAAGCCCAGGGGCAGCTGTCTTCGGCCCTTTCTCGACTCATGGTGATTACGGAAAAGTACCCCGAACTTAAGGCCGACAAGGGGTTCTTGGAGTTGCAATCTCAGCTTGAAGGAACGGAAAACCGAATTACAGTTGAGCGCATGCGTTTCAACGAGGCGGCGCGAGAGTACAACACCTTCCTTCGTAAGTTCCCTCAGTCCTTTATTGCGGGGATGCGAGGGTTTAAGGAAAAGGCGTACTTCGAGGCTGCTGCCGGCGCTAAGGTGGCTCCTAAAGTGGAGTTCTAGTGCGGGCTGGGATTTTTGCCCTCTCATTTTTTTTGAGTGGAATTTGTTTCGCAGCAGGCGACGCGCCGTTTCCTCCGGCGCCCACACAGCATATTTCGGATCAGGCGCATGTTTTGGATGCGCCAACATTTTCGGCTCTTGATTCTATTTTGGAAGAGCACGAGCGCACTACCACTGAACAATTCGTCGTCGCGATTTTTGATTCGCTAGGTGACGGCGAGGTAGCGGATCGCACGAATCGGATTTTTTCGGCGTGGAAGATTGGCAAGAAGGGTAAAGACAACGGTGTGCTTTTGGCGCTGTATTGGAAAGAGCACAAGATGCGCGTCGAGGTGGGGTATGGTCTCGAGCACCTTCTAACTGATGCAAAATCTAAAACGATTCTCTCCGAAGTGATTGCACCTGAGTTGAGAGGTGGGACGCCAGGGCGTGCGCTATCGCTCGGGGTCTTGGAAATATTGAAGACGATTGAGAGCCCGCTGATTGCCAATGGTCGCGCACTTCAGATTTTAGAGGGCGGGGGATTTAGACATTCGTCGCGAGCGCGTGTGGTGCACCGGTCGCCATTGGGCAGTTGGATTTGGCTGGTCGTTGGAATTTTGGTTTTTGCGGCCGTTGCACGCTCCTTGTCGGCACGCGAAGCGCATTTCACGAACAAAGGTTGGTATAGGCCAAGCCCCTTTGGTGCGCGCCCTTATGGGCGCACCTCTGGCGATGAGGGGTTTTGGGGGTTTCTTTTAGGTCTCCTCATTAGCCTTCTAAATAACGGCGGGGGGGGGGGGGGGGTTGGGTCGTTCAGGGCAGTCGGGGGGGGTTAATTTTTTTCTTTCGAGGGTGGCCCGCATGAAAAAAAAGGTTTTGTGGGGCGGGGTCCCGCTCACCGCCACTGTCGCGGTTGCTGGGTTTTTCGTAAAAC
>JBBCAV010000119.1:0-17402 GCA_051382305.1 Bdellovibrionota bacterium FG-2 | reverse complement strand
CTACGGGACGTCGCATTTTTAGACATGGGCTTCCTCCTCGAAAAGGAAACCTCGGCCAACTGCGGCAAATCGTCCGGTCAGATCCGCCCTGCTTGGTGCCTTACGCCGCTAACCAGAGCACGTAGAGGAAACAAAAAACCATCAGACGCTCCTATTGGGTCGTTACCGAGTTGAAGTTTCTGTTAACAAAGGACGAATTACCCATAAGCTCGAAGAGATCAAAGGGCGCACCCGCAAAAAGCGAGCCGCTTAACAGTTATGAATGAACCCGCAAAAAAAATTCCTACGTACCAAGAACTCTTGGTGCTCCCAGAAGGCATCCGTGCCGAAATAATCAACGGTCAACTAGAGACGGCTGCTGCAAAGCCAAATTTTGGACATCGCTACGCAAGTCGAAAACTCGGCGGAAAAATTGGCGATACTGCCGACTCCGACGGACTCGGAGAGAGGCCGATTATCGAAATTGGACCTGACGTGCAGTTCGGACCCCACATCCTTTCGCCTGATATCGCAGGTTGGAAGCGTTCAAGACGCAGCACAATCAATCCACTTGAAAGTCTTGTATCGTAGCCCCCCTCAACAAGACAATCGAAGCGTTCGTCAACAACCACTCTACGGGGACCTGGGTGAACGAAAAACAAAGTTAAATTGCAACCCTCCCAATTTAACCTTATACTCATAAAGTTAAATGACTCGCGACGACCTACACCCCACGCTAAAACGCAAATATACTGCCGATCTGCCCTGCGGAGTCGAGAAGGTTGATGACCCCACCTACAAGAATATGTGGTTTGTGGTCCCGCCTCCGGTACCCAAGACACGCCCAAAGGGACTTCCGACTCAGGCACTTGCAAAAGCCAATCGACTCATTGAACAGCTACCGACTGCCGCCCTCGCCACCACAATGGATAAGCTTGTTTCGTCCCTCTATGTCCGACGCGAGGCAGTCGAGTCTTCTCGCATGGAACGCACTTTTTCAACAATAGATCACATTCTTACTCCAGCAGAAGTTTACGACCAAAACGAGAGCAAGTCGGGACGTGCGTCTGTATTAGGGTATGCCACGGCACTAGAGCATGAATTCCTCCCGGCACTGAAAAAAGGGGCCACGATCTTTACAGCAGATCTCGTCTGTCGGCTACATAAAGCGGTCATGAGTAAAGACCCCGACTATAAAGGACGCCCGGGAAACCTGCGCGAACCAAACAAACCAGGGAGCGTTGTCTGGATAGGGCCCCTTGGCAGACCTGAAGACTCTATCTATAACCCTACACCCGCAAAACACGTCCATCGCTGCCTTAAAGATTTTATGAATTGGATGTCGGACCTGGAAACGATTGAACTCGGGGATGCAGGCATGGGCTTACCCCTTGCCGTCCGAATGGCGCTAGGACATTCCCATTTTGAAGCCATTCACCCATTTCCAGATGGTAATGGCCGCGTAGGCAGAATGCTTTTGGCACTGCAAATGGCTTGCTCAGGAAAACTCCCGATCTATCTCTCCGGATACATCGAAGCAGAAAAAAGAGAGTACGTTCGGGCCCTTCAACAAGCTCAAAAGAAACTCAATTATGGGCCCATCGTCGATGCTCATCGCAGATGCACTTTTTGCATCAAACCGCGAAGCCGAACAAACCAAGAGCTGGATTGAGAAACTCCCTGCCCTCTGGCTCAAAAGGGGAACGTTCCGAGAGAATTCTGCTTCGGCACGGGCTCTCACCTGGTTACTGTCAAACCCTATCTTTACCGCCAAGCAATTGAGCCAAGAGCTCGCCGTCAGCCCTCCCGCTGCAAGTCGCGCAAGCGAGCAACTTCGTTCGCGGAAAATTGTACGTGAGCGAACGGGGCGACAATCAGGGCGTGTATTTGCTGCCGAAGAAGTGATTGAACTTCTGTCCAGGCGATTTGGTGACGATCCGGCACTGGCGCTTCAGCGGGCGCAGGATCTACTCTCCGACACAAGACACCTTTAAGGCATCACTGTGAAAAGTATAAAGCCACCTTCATACTGTTACATCCCCTACTTCACGCCGAAGATATCCCTCAACCCCTGTATCCACAGCCGAGCATGCGTAGAGCCCAACTCCTGCGCCAGCGGATCCTGCGATAACAAATATCGAGTCGCTTTGGGGTCCAGATCTTTTCCAAGAGTCTCGAGGGCCTTCGCATCAGCCGCAGAAACTTTAAACTTTGATTTCACTTCGATCTGGATCGTAGGCTGATTAGGGCGCTCAATAATAAAATCAATTTCTACATCATCACGGGACCGACAATAACTCAGAGACCAGTCGGTCTGACAATAGGCAATCAACTTGGTCAGCTCAAGAAAAATCCAGTGTTCAAAAGCTTCGCCATAGGCCCCTGTTTGGGGAGCCAGCGGAAAGGCTAACATTTTTTCGATCGCTCTTTTGATCCCAGGATCTACAAAGTAAAACTTAGGGGCAACCCTTTGAGATTTTCGCACCGACTTGTCGTAGGAAGGGAGCATGAACCCCAAAAGGGTGTCCTCGAGAATTTCGAAATACCCCTTCACAGTGGAGTCATCGACACCGACATCTTTTGCAATAGCAGAATAATTGATTATTTTCCCATTCATCTGGGCGGCGATCCTCAGAAAACGCCGGAAAGGTTCAATTTTGCGCACCCACTGCTCTTGTTGAATTTCTTTTTCGAGATACATAATAACATAAGCACTAAGATACGCCTTGGCGTGCTCCCTTGATTCAGCACAATAGGCGTCGGGCAAACTCCCCCAATTAAGCGCCATATCCAAATCAAACTTCTCACCGAGCTCAAAAGTTGAGAATGGAAAAAGCGAATACACAAGAGCGCGACCCGCCAATAGATTACTCCCGACTTGCTTCAGTCTTCGAGCACTCGACCCCGTAAGTACAAATACTCGCTTGCCTTTCTGAATATGAATTTGAACCCAATCCAAAAGAGCAGGGAGCTTTTGGATTTCATCGACAACAACAATCTTCTTCGCATTCTCTGATTGCGTAATGATTGCGTTGAAACGGGCAATATCAAAAACAAATTCCTCTAACACCTCGGGATTAAGCAGATCGATAAACAGCGCCTGTTCAGGCGCGAATTTACGTTCCAAATAGGTTGTTTTGCCGGATCCGCGGACCCCAAATAGGAAAAAACTCTTATTATTAAGAGGACTTATAATTCTTCCGACCATACCCCGGATTATGCGGTTAAATCCGGGGTGAAGTCAACCCCTAAAAACAGCCCTCTCGCCTAAGCCGCCTGCGCGCTCTGCGCGGAAAGCCCTGCCACTTTTTCACGCAACACCTGAGCCGTAAATGGCTTCATGAGATAATCCGTCGCACCGGCCGCCAACGCTTCAACCTTTCGCTCATCGTCCGCCTCGGCGGTCAGCATGAAAAACGGCACACTCTGAAACCGCGGGTCCGCACGAAGCTTTTTCAAAAAATCCAAGCCCGTGCATACTGGCATCATCCAATCACAAACGATGAGACTCACCGGCTTTTCGGATTGCGTGAGCACCTCCCAAGCTTTTTCGCCGTTTGCCGCTTCAATCACATCTTGATATCCGCCCCCGCGAATCATGACTGCCATGATTTTTCGCAGAGATAACGAATCGTCAACCACCAAAATCCGCGAGGATGTTTCCAACATAACTACGCAGCCTTTCCCGAAGAAGGAGTCGCAGGCGCAGCGGGTGCTGCCGGAGCAGCCGGTCCGCCCGAAGCCGGTGGCACAGCCATTGGCTTCTTTTCTTGCACTCCAGAGTTACTGATCACTTCGACGTGAAAAACTCCGGCCTTCGTTTCAAATGGCATCACGACGCACGCGCCGCCGCCAAAGTGCTTGATTTTGTGATCCTTCCCCCACACGCACGAAGGAATCGCCTGCTGAATCTGATACCCCAAAGGATTGAGCACCATCTTCGCCTGTCCGAGAATCATGTTCGAAAGCTCGCCCGCCAAATCGACGATCTCATTTGTGATCTCTTTGTAGGGCTGACCAAACATATTACTCGCAAGCACCAAGAACAGCGGCCCAGGAAAACTAATCGCCAGCGTCCCATTAAAAGTCTCCGCGGTCAGACCAATAATCCCGCTGATATCCCCAAAAAGTGGCGGATCGGTGGGCTTCTTGATAAACGGTTTTTGCGCAGTGGTTTCCAAGAAACACTGGACTTTAAGCACTTTTTGCGTCGCTGCCAAAAAAGGATTGATGAAGTTCACATCGAACTCTTTAGCCTTCACCAAACCAAACTCCACGAGCGCGCCTCTTAAGCTCATCTTACACGGCAGGATTCGATCCAAGCCGGAGCGCTTAATGGCCTCCTGAATTCGATCATTTGCGTGTACCAAGCACAGCTTGCCGTTCAGCTCCTTACCCCTTTTGTAAAGCATGGCCAGCACCCGCATGAAGGTCGGATCGATATCGCCGCATTCACTACACTGAACGACGATGTACTTCAGCGCTCCGGCCAAGAGCTGCTTGTCGGCGGCCGGCGCGAGTTTATCGGCTCCGTCACCATTACAATCGCCCTTCAGGGTCACTACGAGATAGTCAGTTTGCGTGGTTACTTCAAACGGCATTTTTCATCTCCTCTCCAGCTAGAACATGCTTTACGGCATCAATAATTTGCTGCTGCGAAAACGGCTTCGTGAGATACGCTTCGATGTTGTACTTCAAACAGGCCTCGACCTGGGTCGGATCCGTTTCCGCCGTCAACATGATGACTTTGGGCAGCTTCGAAAAAGCGGCGACACTTCGAATGCGCTTCAGAAACTCATATCCCGACACATCCGGCATCATCCAATCCAAGATGACAACATCAATCGGCTCGCCATAAACGGCTTGCTCTTGAATGAGCCGTTCTGCCAGGTCTCCGTTTTCCGCGGAATAAAAAATCGCCTCCGGAAACCCTTGTTCAAGGTAGTTCTTGATGATTCGCCTCAGACTCCCCGAATCATCCACCACTAAGATTCTTTTTTGGCTCATAGTCTTTGCCTCATAATCTGAAGATCCTCGGTAATGTAATATTGAACACCGTGCCTTTACCCAGCGTCGAATCCACTTCGACTTTTCCACCCATATCCACGATCTTCTGCTTCACGGCCCCCAGTCCCACGCCCCGGCCGGAGACATCCGAAACCTCTTCGCGGGTAGACAGTCCATCAATAAACACGAGCTCGTAGATTTCTTTTTCTTTGAGTTTTTCCAACACTTCTTTGGCAATCAAACTCTTTTTCGCGACCGCCGCTTTAAGTCCTTCAGCGTTGATTCCGCCCCCGTCATCGATAATCGTCGCTAGGACATTCTCGTCACCGCTTCGTTCAATGCTGAGTTTGATTAACCCGACCGGATCCTTCCCGGCCGCGGTTCTCTTCTCCAGCACCTCAAGGCCATGGTCCACGGAGTTACGAAGAAGATGCAAAAGCCCCGCTTCCATGCACTCCACGACCGCCTGATCGATCTCAAGTCCTTCATCGCTTCTAAACTCCAGTCGTGCAGGTTTCCCTAATTGATCACTCGTCTGACTCACCACCCGCTCAGAAAATATTTTAAGTCGGGAGGCTGGCACGACCCGCAACGAAATAAAAAAATCCATGACTTCCATGGCGTCGTTATTAAGTCCCTCCACAATTTTCAAAAGGTCATTGGGAAACTCTTCATCAAAAAATTCGCCCTTGAGCTTGTTCGCAAAAGAACTGAGTCGCACTTTGTGGGTCATTATTTTTTTAAATTTGAGCTGAATCTCATTAAGCTTTTCATTGGACAAGCGCGTGCTGCTTGAAGAACGGCTGATCACGCCTCCAGGAAGATCGCCCCCTTCGGCAGACTTGTTCACTTTAGCGATATCAGGAGAGCCCTCGGGCGCTCCCGCTGCCACCGGCACGGCACTTGCTCCCGCCATATTCCAGCCGGCCGCGACATTTGATTTCACCAAAGTAATATCATCAAAAAGTTTTTGGGGCGGCATCTCGAGAAGCACTTTCGCCTTGATCTTCTCGCACTGTTCTTCGACGTAGGAGAAAATCACAAAGAGAAGCTCCTTGGTTTGCGGCAGGGCAAAAAGGTTGCCGTTTCGAATCGCCGTTAGGAGCCCTTCCGCATGATGCATAAAGGCACCCAGCGCAGGAAACTGAAGTGAGTTCGCACCTCCCTTTACGGTGTGAAACGCGCGATAGATTTCTTTAACTCCCGCTTCATCAAGTTGATCCACGAAGCGATGGCACTCCGAAATCAAATCCAAACCTTCTTCGGCATAATCCTGATCAATGGGAAACAAGGCCGAATATTCAATCCCCAGCTCTTCGCGCTTTTTGAGAGCCGATTGCAGAAGGGCAGCCGTCGCAGGTTTTCCCAAATACTCAAAAGCACCGTCTTTCAGTCCTCTGACGCGATCCTCATCACTCACTTCTGCCGTGAGCATGACCACTGGGATGACGTGAAACTTGGGATGCCGTTTGATCCAAGATAAAACATCCCAGCCATTCATGCCGGGCATATTCACATCCGAAAAAATAATCCACGGCAGCTCCGGCGCCACCTCAAGCGCAGCGGTAAGCTCTGCGCCCGAGAGAAACCCCTTGAACTCGCAATCCGGCTCAAGCTGTTTAAAGACATTGCCCGCCATACGCGTAGCCGTGGACGAATCATCGACGTGAAAGATGAGTTTTCCCATACCTAGAGGCTTATCGGCGGTCGGAATGCAGGACTTTAGCAGGATTTACAAGATAAGTCTTCGCAGAAGGAAGTTTTGTCAGAGAAAGAGTGGTAAAAAGCTCGAAAAACCCTGAAATAAAGGTTTTCAAGCTCCTGATTCACTGAGATGTTTTGTTTGATACAACTAAACCCTCATAGAAAACAGGAGCTTGAAATGGATCTTAAGCTAAGTGTTTTGCGTCAAGAAGTGAAGCGATTTCAAAAAGAAAACCCGCGAGTTGTTGTCAGACTTTTGACTCTGATTGAGCTCGTTAAACACAGTCAGTCATGGGGTCCTGCGACGGAGCAAGATCGAGAGCGAATTGCGGTGAGGCAGGGTACGACGGGACGCACGTTGTATCGATGGGAAGCTGCCTACCGGTCAAGGGGGGTCGAAGCGCTGATCCCGAATAAGTCATCGGGTCGCCCTGCAACGGTGATACGTGGCCACACAGCAAAGAGAATCCGAGAATGGCGTAAGCTCTACAATTGGGGAGCAGAGGTCATTCAGGCCCATCTCAAACACGACTGTGACACTGACATCAGTCAATACAAAATCAATCGATACCTAAGGAAAAAGGGCCTGCTTGTGCGTAAAACGTGCAAGATCAAGAAGAAGCACACGCGAGTGGTTCGCGTTGAACAACCTGGAACTCATACCCAAACGGATGTAAAACATTTGCCTCATCTCCTGCCTCAGGCACAGAAGTGTTACGTGTATAATTTTGTCGATCACGCCTCACGATGGTCATTCAAAAAGGCCTATGATTCATACGGTCCGAGTGAAACGAAGGACTTCATCATGGCTGTGATCGCAGCAGCCTCATTCACGATATACAGGCTTCAAAGTGACAATGGCATTGAGTTCACAAATAAGTATGTCTCACACGCGGATAACCCTAAAAAGCACGCTCTGGATCAACTGTGCGAGAGCAGCGGCATTCGCCACGTACTGATCCCGCCGGGCGAAAAAGAACTGCAAGGCTTGGTCGAAAGATCCCACCGGCAAGACGATGAAGAGCTCTTCCATCGAATCAAACCACTGAGTCTTGAGGCATTCAATAAGATCCTCTCACAGCACTGTGAGTGGAGGAATGACAAGCGCAGACGTAAAGCTCTGGGATGGAGAACATCGAATGAATTCTTGGCCGACTACAAACAGCAGATAGAGAACTGGCTCTACAAAGACGGCCCGAGTCCAATCCAAATTCAAGCAAATCAGGAAGCAACCGATGAGTCATTTGTCTCGGTCAAACAGGCCGCATAAGTCCTGACAAAACTTCCTTCTGCCTACAAAAACCTGGATTTTCGTCATCTTAGCCAAGGTTTTGTTTCTTCTAGCGAATATCACTACTACTACTTGAGATGAGCATGAGGTGGGCTTTGGGTATAGCATTAACCGAAGGTCACTCATGAAGAGAGCTGCTTGGTTTGGTTTTCAAACGTTTCGTCCTATTATTGGACCGTGATCAATAGACAGCCGAGGGTGGGTCGTTGAAAAAACCTACCCTAAATTCGCGTTCCCGCGCCCAATTCCAAAATACGTATACCCGTGGGCTCGCATCACTTTGGGATCATAAATATTGCGCCCGTCAAAGATCACGCGGCCTTTGAGCTTTTTGCCAAGCTTGTCCAAGTCAGGGTTTCTAAACTCGTTCCACTCGGTGACGAGCAAAAGCGCATCGGCGCCCTCTGCAGCATCATAAAAAGATTCCGTCCAAGTAACACGATTCTCGAGAACCTTTTTACCGTTCTCCATGGCCACGGGATCAAAGGTCCGAACCTTGGCGCCCGCCTTGAGCAGCTCTTCCATAATCGTCAACGCTGGGGCTTCACGAATATCATCCGTATTAGGTTTAAACGCCACACCGAGCACCGCAAAGATTTTGCCTTTGAGATCGTTTCCAAAATGGGCCTTCACCTTTTTCACAAGCACTTGTTTCTGGCGAGCATTCGCTTCTTCGGCTGCATCAATAATCGAAAGATCTAAGGAAAGGGCTCTCCCCGTATGCAACAAAGCTTGCACATCTTTTGGGAAACAGGATCCGCCGTAACCCGCACCGGCATACAAAAAGTGTTTTCCGATACGAGAGTCAGTGGCCATCCCTTTGCGAATGGCCTCAACATCTCCACCCGTGGCATCACAAAGATGCGAAAGTTCGTTCATAAAACTAATCCGCGTGGCCAGAAACGAATTGCACGCATATTTGGTGATTTCGGCGGAAACCGGATCCATCCAAATAACGGGATTCCCTTGGCGCACAAAAGGGGCATAAAGCTCTAGCATTTTCTCGTAAACTTCTTTTTTTGCAGTCCCAATCACTACCCGTTCCGGCTTTAAGAAGTCATCCAGAGCGTCACCTTCTTTTAGAAACTCAGGATTGCTCACCACATCTACGGCTTGCGACGTCTTCGAGGAAATCCATCCTGCGACGGTTTTGTGAGAGCCGATGGGGACGGTGGATTTGTTGACAACAATGCGATGACCCGTCTTTGCGAGTTCCATCGCTGCGCCCACTTCTTCGGATGCCGCTTTCAAATACTGAAGATTCGAAGTGCCGTCCTCATTCGGCGGAGTACCCACCGCTAGGAACACAATCTCACATTCTTTCACGGCCTCAGGAGTAGAAGTGGTAAAAAATAAACGACCTTCTTTTACACTACGCTCAACGAGCACATCGAGGCCGGGTTCATAGATCGGAAGTTCGCCCTTTTTAAGCCCTTCGATCTTCTTTGGATCGTTGTCGACGCAATAAACGATATTTCCCGCATCCGCAAAACAGGTTCCAGCCACCAGCCCCACATATCCTGTCCCAATCACTGCAACTCGCATCGCCAATCCTCCTCAAATGTGTTAGCACTAAAGCGTGAACTCCACGCACTGCCCCTTATCAGTTACGATCATCACGTTGAACGAACAAAAGACCATTGCTTCGGCCATTCAAAGCGTTCAATGGGCCGATGAAATCCTGGTCATCGACTCAGGTAGCACCGACCAAACCGTTGAAATCGCAAAAAACTTAGGGGCTCGTGTGATCTATAACCCATGGCCGGGCTATGGGAAACAAAAGAATTATGCCCAAAATCAAGCCAAGAACGAATGGGTCCTTAATCTTGATGGAGACGAGCGAGTACCCGCCGAACTAGCCAATGAAATCCAAGCCGCTCTTCGTCAAACCTTGGCAAACACCCCAGGTTACAAGGACCTGCAGGCGATGTGCTTTCCCCGAAAAACCTTTTTCTTAGGCCGCTGGATCCGTCATGGCGGTTGGTACCCCAATGTTCTTACCCGCCTAGGAAACCGCAAACACTGTCAGTGGAGCGAGCCGCACGTGCACGAAGAACTCGAAGTAAACGGCCGCACACAACGATTGAAGAACGCCCTAGACCATTTTGGATTCCCGAGCATTCACCATCAGATCTCGACCAACCTCCGACTTTCAAAGCTCGGCTCTGAAGATCTTCATCGCCGAGGCGCTTCCGGAAGCCTTCTAAAACTCCTATTAAAGCCGTTTGGGAAATTTGTTGAAACCTACTTACTGAAGTTCGGATTTCTGGACGGACTTCCGGGGTTCATTATTTCCATCAATGCCGCCCATAGCATGTTCCTAAAATACGCCTTTCTCATGGAGCCAAAAATAAGGGGCAAGATAAAAACATGAAAATTCTTATCATCGACAACAACATAGACCGAGACTCTTGGAGCGCCCCGAGCCTAGCGAGATTTGCGCGTAAAGTATCCGGAGCAACCCTAAGCATCCGACGTGCGCCACAAGATGACCTGCCTCGCGACCCCCTGGCCTTTGATCGCTTCGTATTGTCTGGATCGCGCACTTCTGCAATGGAGGACGCCCCTTGGATTGATCACCTCATTGAATTTCTGCAAAAAGTCATGAGCGCTGGAAAACCCATCTTAGGAGTGTGTTACGGCCATCAAATACTCGCGCGCGCCCTCGGCGGCAAGGACGCAGTGCGGAAGGCCGACCGCGCAGAATTCGGCTGGACTCAAATCAAGGTCCACCAAACCAGCCCCCTTACCCAAGGTTTGCCCAAGTCTTTCTATTCTTTTGCCTCACATCATGACGAAGTTTGTACTCTTCCCAAGGGCATGAAGCCCCTCGCCTCTTCGGATTGGTGCCAAGTTCAGGCCTTTCAAATTGGTGACAGCCCCACTTTTGGAATTCAGTTCCACCCCGAGAAAACCATTGAAGATGGCCACCGAATCTATGAAATCATCGGTAAAAGCTACCCCACCATTCCCCTACTCAATCCTACGCGCAGCGAAGAACTTTTTGACCCTCTCGTAGGAGACACTTTATTTGCTAACTTTTTTAGCTTATGACTAGAGATACATGGAAAAAAAGCCGAAATCCTACAAATCCAAGATCAAACTCCTCCTCAAGCTTGCGCTCGTTGGCGGCCTCCTTTATTTCCTAGCAAAGAATGGCTTTATTTCCATGCAACACACGGGCGAGGCTTTTGCCCGGTGGGACAAGATGCTCCCAGCAATGCTTGGACTCGCTTTGACCCTCGTCTTTGGTGTGACCCGCTGGCAGATTTTGCTTCGCGCGCAAAACATGCAGGTCACCTGGGGTAAGGTTTTTCAAATCGCGCTCATTGGAAACTTCTTCAATATAGCCCTGCCTGGTGCCGTCAGTGGTGATTTTGTGAAAGCATTTTATTTAGGAAACGAAATCAAAGGAAAACGCGCCTGGGCCTTTGGCACCATCCTTTTTGATCGTGTGGCGGGCCTTTCCGCCCTTGTCCTACTCTCTGCCGGCGCACTCACCCTGGGGCTGAAGAGTTTCTATGGAACCTCCCTGTACTCTGCGATTCATCTCTTTGTCGTGATTGCAGCGCTTTGTGTTGTCGGTTTTTTTGCCTACCTTTTCTTGGTGAGAGAGCATCACGATCCAGTACTTCGATTATTGCGTTTTGCCGAAGCCAAAGTTTCCAAACTTGGCTCTTTTGCCCGCATCTACGAAGGGCTTCGCGCCTTCCACAATCATCGTTTGGCCGTGGTCACGACACTCCTCTTGTCAGTTGTTATTCACCTTATTGTCGGCTGGGTGTTTCTGACCTTTGCCGAGGCCCTTGGGGACACCAATCTAAGCTTACTCTCAGTGTATGTGGTGTTTCCGCTAGGCCTCCTTATAGTCGCAATTCCGGTCGCTCCAGCCGGAATCGGAACTGGACATCTCGCCTACACCGCTCTTTTTGGCCTCATTGGCTCTCAACGCGGAGCAGACGTATTTACTCTTTTTGCGCTGGCAAACATGACTTTTGGCGCACTTGGAGGCCTGATCTACCTTCAATTCAAAGCCAAATCGCCACAGCTTGATCTCTCACAGTCCGCCCAAAGCCCTTAGTCCTGATACGGGAAGCCGGCACGGTTTTAGCTGAGAGCCGGGGGTGCTTGAACTTCGTCCCTTTCAAAAACAGGCCCTCGCTTTACTTCAAAACCCCGGACACATTCTTGCAATCGCTCCAACGGGCTCTGGAAAAAGTCTTATCATTGAACGCCGCGCGCGGTGCGCGGGCACTCGGACCTTACTCATTTCTCCTCTTATTGCACTGTCGAGACAGCACGCGGATAAATTGGGGGCCAGCGGACTGAAAGTTCAAAATGGGCCGCTAAATGGAACAAAATATAATTCAACACCTGACGTTTGGATTCTTTCTCCTGAATCGCTCACGCTTCCCGCGACCCAAGAGCGCTTACGTCTGTGGAATCCCAACTTTCTCGCCGTGGACGAATGTCATTGTCTCTGGGAATGGGGACAAAGCTTCAGACCTGCATTTTTGGAAATTCCTTTTTTAATCGAGAAGTTCAAAATTCCAACAAGCCTTTGGCTTACCGCCACCCTTCCCACTCCAGGCATCGCGCAATTAGAAAACCTCGTGGGACGCGACCTCATAAAAATAGGCGATTTTGCACTCCCCGAGAAACTCGGACTCAGCATTGCAAAAGTGCCGTGGCTCGATCGAACCGAGCTTGCTCTAGAGTGGATAGGGGCTCAACAAGGGTGCGGCATCATCTTTGTTCAGACACGACGATTTGCCGAAAACCTATGCCGAGGGCTTCAAGCCGCGGGAAAAAGATCGCTTCACTACCACGCAGGGCTCTCAAAGGAGGAGCGCCTAAACCTCGAGCACATAATCAGCCGGGGAGACTTTAATCTGGTCGTCGCAACCTCCGCCTTCGGAATGGGAATGGACATCCCCCATCTTCGGTGGTGCTTGGTTTGGCAAGCCCCCGCTTCCCTCCTTGCCCTCGCACAAGCCATTGGGCGCGTGGGACGCTCGGAGTTTGGAAGCGCTCTCGTTTTTTGGGACGATCAGGATTTTGAAAACAATGAGTGGATCACCGCCAATTCCGCAGAAAAAAGAGAAGATCTCCAAAACGTCCTACGTTTTTTCAAAACTACCGGCTGTCGAAAAGAGGCTCTTTCAAAGCTTTTTCGCGCTCACCATTTCAGGCCCTGCAATCAATGCGATCACTGCATCGGAACGATTCTGCCTAACCAAGTTGAATAGGGCGCCAAAAACAAGACGATTCGTGAAATATTTACACGACTCCATTCTTGAGCCTTTCATTTTTTCATGTTTTTTTTACCTGTTCATTGAAGGAGCGGTTGCTAGCGCCAAGTTTCGTGATACGATTTATTATAAATCAGAAGTACCAAGACGATGCCGAATACACCATGGTTGGTATTTTCGGTTTCGTTAAAAAGTAGCGCCACTCATGGAGGAGCCGCATGCGCAAAATAATGAAACTGATCTTGTCGTCGTGTCTTTTTCTTCCGCTCATTTTAACCGGGATCTCGCGTGCCGATGATGCGTCCGCCCCCAAACAGCAAAAAGAGTGGACGTTTCTAGTCTTCTTGAATGGGAACAATAATCTTGATTCCTACGGCACCCTCAACATGAATCAAATGGAAAAGGTCGGCTCATCTGATGACCTCAACATTGTCGTCCAATGGGCGAGCCTTGCGAAAAAGAAGGTTAACCGCCTCTACGTACAAAAAGATAACAACATGAACCTGGTCACCTCCCCCATTGTTCAAAGCATGGGCAGTGTCGACATGGGAGATTATCGGAACCTTGTGGAATTTGTTCGATGGGGCGTTGAAAATTACCCCGCTAAACACTACTTCATTAACGTGTGGGACCACGGTGGTGGTTGGCATCTGCAAAATCAAAGAGCCGCAGGAGGAATTCACACCAACGACATCAGCTGGGACGATCTCACCGGTCACTTTATGACGACGGTCCAGTTGGGACAAGCCATGGCAGAATCTGCAAAGATCATCGGTCACAACGTTGATCTCTACGGCAGCGATGCCTGCTTGATGGCCATGGTTGAAGTCGCAACTGAAATGGGGAATTCTGTCGACTTCTTCGCAGGTTCGCAAGAAACCGAGGCAGCAGCTGGCTGGCCCTACGACACTTTCTTGCAACAATGGGCAAGAAATCCAAAAGCGGGCCCTGGCGAAGTTGGAAAATACCTCTCTGAGGAGTATTTCAAGTCCTACCAAGGTGGAGCAAACGGATTCCAAGATGTAACTTTCTCAGTCTACAATATGGCTCATTTGGCAGGCTTAAATAATGCCATCACCCTCTTTGCAACAGATATTCAAAAACTTAACTCAGCAGAGAGAACCAAAGTGATTTCAGCGGCAAGCACCACACAGGACTTTACCTATGGTGATTACGGCGATCTGATGGACTTCGTGAGCATTCTTAAGAAGTCGGACGTTAAGTCGATTGAGCCAACGTCACTTGCAGGGATAGAGTCGGCGATGAGCAGCTTTGTAACGACGAACAGCGTAAGCACGGGCTACAAGCGTGCCTCAGGGGTTTCCATCTGGCTCCCAAGCTCCAAGTACGAGTACAGCACTTACTCAAAACGCTATTCGACGCTGCAGTTTTCAAGTGGCACAAAATGGGGAGATGCCTTGAAATTCTTGTTCCAAGACAACCCTGTTAACTGAATACTAACGATTGAAAACCGCCAAACTGGCGAAAATGGGGCTCAATTCGAAATTATCGAGTTGGGCCCTTTTTTTATTCGGTTTTCCCTTGCGTAACGCTGTGCGGCGATATATAGCTGTGATCAATTGGTATTAAATTCCTTAGGAGCTTTTATGAAATTCAGTCTTTTTGCCCTTCTAGCGTTAGTATCCAGCGTCACCGCATTCGCCAGTGATGATCCCATGATTGAAATCAATGCAAGCGTCGACACCCGCTTTGACTCGCCCTATACCAGCGGCCAGGAGTGGCAAGTCATCCCAAGCTACACCGCAACCGTTGGCGGAAAACTCAATTTGTTACTCGTCGAAGCCGAGGCTGAGTTTACAGCCCACAAAGAAGACACAACAAATTTTGAAATTCGCGGCTCAGCAAGTGTTTTGATCTTAAAACTTCATGAGATTTATATCCGAACAGGTGGAACACAGGGCGAAGAAAAAAGAGCCGCGCTCGGCTTGGGTGGGACTTTTGGACTGCCGATGAATCTCGGAAAATTGAGCGCAAGCGTTGGCGCCATGGGTGTGTTGTGGCAGCGTCCGGAAGGGGCAGATCAAAAGATGTTCGGCTTCTACGCAGGCGGGACGCTCTACATGCATGTTTGGAGATTTCAAAATGAGCTACGCGTCGCCTACTACGCGACCCCAAGCTTCAATTTCGATCCAGAACAAGCCCTCACCTCAGGCGGCAAAAGCGTGGTGAGTGGTTGGGCCAACGGCATCATTGCTTCGGATAAGCTTTTCTTCAAGGCGATTTCACTTCCACTCCTTACGCTCGGGCCTGAACTTCGCGCTGAAGTTGAGCAACTTCCCGATGGCACAGAGTGGCTGGTTACCGCTGGTATTGGCGGCACGCTGGGATTCTAGAAGTCTGGCGCTCTGAGCTTGTGCTTAAGCACATCCAGGCGATCTGCTAATTCGCTGGTGCGGGACTCTTTCGTTTCTAAAGAAGAGGGCCCGCCAAGCGCTTTTTTAAGCAAGGCATTGAGCCGTAAGATCTGTCGCCAATCGCGCTCCATGATCGCAGGAAACTTTGGCGAGATAAACTCCTTGCGGGTATAGGATCTCCACACGAAAAACGCCTGAAGCTTGATCCACTCAATTTGAGGATGAGAAGGATCAAAACCTCTAGGAATCCGTGAGGATATTCTTTCGCTTGAGAATCCGCCCTTGAAACAGGCGGAAAAGGCCTTCGAAGCAAACAATGCCTTTAACTCTTTTACGAATAAAGGGCTCTCAGCGATCGCCTGTCGGATTGCCTTCACTTGCCGTGAGGACGGCATGTAGAGTCCGCCTGCGACCAATACGCTGTCTTTTTTGTCCTCAGGGTTCATCAAGAAAAAGAGATTTGGGTTGTGCTCAAACCGAGACTGCGCCGGGCGTGAGGCCGAGTAGGTCATCCAGTCGCGATAGAGCGAACCCCCACGCTCTTTCACCCGATTTGAGGGGCGCTTGATTCGGCCGATTCCTTTTTGAGGAAAGTGATAAAGGGGGGCTTCGCGACCCAAGGTGGATTTGAGATGCTGGGCCAAGTGCTTAAGCGGTGCGACGAGAAGACTTTCGTATTCGGAGCGATTGTGGTCGAGCCATTTGGGGCTCTTCTGCCGTCCCGCTTTTTCGAGGAACTTGAGGGTTTGGGGCGAAAAATGGGGGGATTTGAGTGTCGTTTTAGGTTTCATCATATTTTTAGGAAGTTACTCAGTAATATCAAAAATCGTTCGAAGACCCAATTGAACCTGCTTGAATTTTTCGGCACTAAGCGTCCCGATTCTAGATTCAATATAGCTGCGATCAATCGAGTGGATCTGTGAAACATTCACCACACTTGACTTCGGCATCCCGGCCTCACCTTTATTCAGCCGTACATTGCCAGGCATCGCTTCGAACCGAAGGGTCGAAGTCACTGCAGCCACGATCACGGTATTTATTCGACTCAAGTTAAATGTGTTTGACTGAATCACTAGGGCTGGACGTCGACCCGCTGGCTCTGATCCCCTGGGACGGGGAAAGCTCACCCAAACCAAGTCGCCCTGCTTGATTACCATTCCGAATCCTCAAAACCCTTCTCTGCGGCCTTCAGATAGTGCGCAGCAACCTCGGACTGCTCTTCTTTAACCTCCGGCTCACTGAAGAGTTGATTAATCCGCTCAGTAATTTCCGCTTGAGTACTTGCGCGCGAAACCTCTGAAAGGACTCGCGCGATACATCCACTGCGGGTCGTGTGCGTGCGTTTCGCCAAGCGATCGACTTGGAGAAGAATCTCCTCTGGAAGTGAAATTGTAATTTTTCGGACGGTCATAGGGGCTTCTCCCGGTATTCTGTTCAGAGAATACCATGGGTATGACTAATAGACAATACCAACAGTCCGCAAATATATCCCTCTAAAAGCGGTGACCTCCTGGACGCCCGTTGAAATTCATCAATTTGTCGGTCACTCGTAATTACGTCAAGCTCGTTTTTCCAGAATTTGATCTTCGGTTTCCTGAACGTGGTCTAGTTTTGTGTTGATTTCCTGAACCTTCTGCATCAACGCATGGAAATCAAAATGGCCTGGATGGGCTGCGCCCCGAAGTTTGGACAGTTTAGCGGCCTAGGATAAGTAGGGCTCAACGGTCTCCTGGTTTCGGTTTTTTCAATCTACTTCTCAAAAATGCCCCTCCCACGATCCCCTATAAGAGGCGA
>JBBCAV010000118.1:0-16184 GCA_051382305.1 Bdellovibrionota bacterium FG-2 | reverse complement strand
CCTCCGAGGGGAGCACGTCTAAATGGCGAGGATTCGCCTCCTTATAGTTGATGACCATCGATTGGTCCGCGAGGGGCTTAAAGCTGCATTAAAGGACTACCTAGATATTGAAATCGTAGGCGAAGCTTCGGACGGGATAACCGCCTTTGAGCAGGTGCGCGATTTGACACCTAATGTTGTTTTGATGGATATTAGTATGCCTCGGATGAATGGGGTGGATTCGACAAAAAAGATCCTCAGTCATTTTTCAAAAACCAAAGTCATTATTTTGACGATGCATGATGATCTTCATTTGATTCGACAGCTCCGTCGTGAGGGTGTGAGTGGGTTTTTCCAGAAGGCGGAAAGTTCTCCAGAGGAGTTGGTTGTCGCGATTCGCGGTGTTTGCCCTCGAAAAAGGATTCCGCTTTCTTTGGATGCCCCTCGCGAACTGACTCCGAGAGAATTGCAGGTTTTGACATTAGTTGCTCGCGGTTTAAGCAGCAAGGCGATTGCCTGTGAGTTGTGCATCAGTGTGCGGACAGTGACGACGCATCGGGAGCGGGTGATGCAGAAACTAGGAATTCATAATACCGCAGGTCTTACTCGTTATGTGATGTCGTCATCGCTTTTTATTCATTCCAAAAATACGTAGTTTTACGGACTAGTAAAAGAAGTCGTTTTCGTCATAATCCTTTTTGCACACCTATTCGAAGTGTTTGAGTCAACGGGGGCAGGAGAGCCTTTGTGTTCTTCTGATCAAATAACTGTAAAAGGAGAAAATGAGTGAAAAATTATAAGCACGTTTTAGGATTACTGGCCTTTATTGTGCTGGTTTCTGGTTCGGCGTTTGCGGGCGAGGGGAAGTTTTCTGGTTTAGTGTTTGGGGATGCGTACTGGTTTGCAAAGGATCATGACACAACGACTTCGCTTGCTAGTGAGAAGGGTTATCAGGGGCAAAATGGTTTTTGGTTGAGAAGAGCTTATTTTACTTATGACTATGGCTTTGAAGAAAATTGGTCTTCACGTTTGCGTTTTGAAATGAATGGAAAAGACTTTACCGATAAGACGGGTTCCACGATTTCCCCTTTTCTAAAAGATCTGTATCTTCAGTATAAATGGGATTCGCGTAAAGTGTTCATGGGCCTCGCGGGGACGCCTACTCTTGATGTCGTCGAAAATCACTGGGGTCTAAGAGCTGTTGAGAAGTCGCCAGAAGATTTGTGGGGATTAGCCCCTTCGAGAGATTTAGGGGTCGCTATCAAGGGGAGTTATAGTGATGGTCTCCTAGGCTATCATGTTATGGCCGCCAATGGCAGTAGCACGACTCAGGAAATCAACAAGGGCAAGAGAGTTTACCTCTCGCTTACGTCAGCTCCGATTAAAGAGGTTCTCCTTGAGGTATATGGTGATTATGAATCCAATACTCACTCGACTCTGAATCACGTTTTCGCAGGCTATAAAGTGGATGCTTTCCGCGTGGGTGCGATGTTTGCTCATCGAAAAGTCGCTGCCTCAAAAAATCTTTTTAATTCTTATAACGTTTGGTCACTCCATGCTGTTGCCAAAGTCATGGATGAACTTTCTGCTTTTGCGCGGGTTGATGCTCTTGATAAGGCTTGCCTCGGAGATTCGACCTATTTGCATCAAAGCAAGACGGCGAAGCCCATGCTCTATATTGCGGGTGTGGATTATGAGGCTGCTAAAAACATCCATTTTATGCCGAACGTTGAAATGGTGACTTACCCTGAAGGTACTGATGCTGACGTGATTCCACGAATTACGTTTTCTTGGACATTCTAGACATAGATTTTAGCGGGAGATCCATTCAAATGGCTGGGGATTTTGGGGCTGTTTGATTGGATCTCCCGAAATTTTGGGAGGATCTCATGACTGATTCAGGTAAGGTAAATATCGATAACAATGAAGAAAAAAATAAGGACAAAGATTCATCGCTTGATGGAGAGATGAGTCGAAGAGACCTCGTTTCACAGATCGTAAAGACGGGGGCAGGAGCATTAGCGCTCGCATTGGGGGGAGGATTAGTGGCCTCAATTGCTGGCGCTGCCCCGGCCGTGAATGCTGAGACTAAGGCTAAGCGAAAATATCGTTTTGGAATGGTAGTGGATACGAAACGATGCGTGGGCTGCAAGGCTTGTGTGGTTGCTTGTAAGGCGGAAAATAAAACACCTCCCGGAGTCTTTAATAACGTCCTCTTGGAAAATCCGGACAAAAAGAGTGTGGTTGATAAGCCCATTTTCATGACTCGGCCATGTTTTCATTGTGAGAACCCTCCGTGCGTTCCCGTTTGCCCAGTTGATGCGACCTTTAAGCGGGCAAGTGATGGCGTTGTCGTTGTGGATTATGATCTTTGTCAAGGGGCTGGAGATTGTGTCAAAGCTTGTCCTTACGGAGCGCGTACAATTGATGATGGAAACAATTATCCAGCTGTAGAAGGGAAAACCCCCTATTCACAGGTTCCTTCGCCTGAATATAATCAGTTTAGGCCGCGCGAAGGCGATAAAATGACGACAGGCAAAGTTCGAAAATGCACATTTTGTGTGCATCTTCAAGATCAAGACGGACGTTACGACAAATCGGCAGGACGATGGCCTGCCTGTTCAAAAACGTGTACGGGGCACGCCATTTTCTTTGGGGACTTTAATGATCCCAAGAGTGAGGTTTCTCAGTTGCTGAAAAAGCACAAGGCGATCCGCTTAAAAGAAGAGCTTCAGACACTGCCGAATGTGTATTACTTGGTCTAAGAAAAGAGGTTATTTATGTATATTTTTGATAAAAAAATGGGGCGTCGTAAATTTATTAGGGACGCAGGAACTGCGGCTGCAGTAGGGGTCGTGGGGCTTGGGCTTAAGGCTCATGCGAAAACAGGAAAAAAGGGTGCTAAGAAAACAGGAACCCCGGTAATTCGCGATCAACAAATTATCGCTAATGCCGAAGGGAAAAAACGTTGGGGCCGTGAGGCGGGCGAATGGATTCCTTCGTGCTGTAATATGTGTGGAGGGCAATCCGGTATCCTGGTCCATGTCGTTGATGGCGTCGTTGAAAAGATCGAACCTAATCACTGGAACCCCAATAACTACTCCAATATCTCAACTGATTTTTTTGACGGATATACAGAAGCATATGGCTGTAAAGAGGGCGGAGCGCTTTGTCCCAAAGGAAACGCAGGGATTATGCAACTTTATGACCCTGAGCGAGTCAAGAAGCCTTTGAAGCGGACCAACCCCGATAAAACGCCGGGAGCGGATCCAAAATGGGAGGAGATCACTTGGGAGCGTGCGCTTGATGAGATCGCAGAGAAGATGCGTGCGTTGCGGGATGCCGATGAAGCCCAAAAACTCATTTGGATGAGTGAGGATCATTCATTTACTCATGTTCAGGGTGACTTTTGTACATTATATGGAACGCCAAACTACGTTATGCACTCGAACCTTTGTGACGTCGCTCGCAAGGCATCGTATAAGGCTGTGATGGGCGATGACCGTCCGCTTGCAGATATGCTTCAATCGGACTTTATCATGCTCTTTGGCTGGAATCCCACTAGTGCGATCAAATGGGTGCATTTGCCACGCATGATGACTCGTGCGCTGGAAAAAGGCGCGCGTTTGGTTGTCGTGGATCCGTATATGTCGGATACAGCCGTGAAAGCTCATGAGTGGGTTTCAGTACGTCCTGCCACAGATGGCGCCTTAGCTCTTGCGATGGGGCATGTGATTGTTCGCGATAAGCTTTACCATAAAGAGTTTGTGGAGCAATGGACGGTGGGCTTCAAGGAGTATGCCGAATACGTTAAAGACAAGACCCCTCAGTGGGCGGAGAAAATCACGACGATTCCTGCAAAAACCATTGAACGTCTAGCTAAGGAACTTGCGAAAGCAAAAGCGCCTTGCGTTGATGTTTGGAGTGGGCCCGGACAGCACAGTAATGGTGTGCAAGGAGGGCGCGCGATTGCGATGCTTGCGGCGCTCGTGGGTGGATACGATCGGCCTGGGACGTTGATTATGCCGGATAAAAAGGGGAACAAGCACGGACATTGTGATCCCGATGAGAAGGCGGCGAAGTCGGTAAAACTGCCGACTTTTGACGAAGCGAAGAAGTATCCACTAGGACATTCTTCTGGCGTCTATACCCAGATGTTTCAAAATCTCGCTGACGATAAGGGCCCGTATAAGCCCAAAATGATGATGTGCGTTTTTCAAAACCCAATGATGTCGGTGCCTGGCTCGGGAACCGTTGCCAAGGCAATTGCGAAGTTGGAAACTTTCGTTGTGATCGATACTATGATGAGCGAGACGGCCAAGCTGGCGGATTATGTGCTTCCTGGGACGACGTACCTGGAACGATACGATCTCAACACTCACTGGGTGACCTGGGGGTGCATGGCTCTCAGACAGCCCGTAGTAAAGCCCCTCTTTGGTCAACTGGCTGAATATGAGGTGGTGGCGGCTTTGGGGCGAAGACTGAAGCTTAAAGATCACGAGGGAAAACTATTTTTCAATGTTGGACCGCTTTCGGGCAAGACAATTGATGATCTCAAAACCTGGTACGAAGATTATCTCTCAAATGAATGTAAGAGTGGCGGACCCGCAATGACGTTGGCGGAACTCAAAAAACTACCGGGAGCGGTATGGATTGATAAGAAAGGCACGAAGTATGAGAAGTACAAGAGCGTACTTGCTGATGATAAGCTGAAATCAGCTTGGTTTGACGGTGATCGTAAGGTCGATGGGACCGGGATTTATGATAAGCCCAAAGACAAAGGCGGCAAGCGAATTGGAACTCTCATTGCAGGAAAACCTGTGCGTGGCTTTTTCACAAAGAGTGGTAAAGTTGAGTTTTTTGCTAAGGGCCTAGCTGATAAAAAAGATGCTCTCGGACGTCCTGTGGATGCGCTGCCCGTGTTTAACTCTCGTGATTGGATGCCGTCTGCTGAGTATCCCTTTTATGCGATCAACTGGAAGGAAGCGAGCCACACTCATAGCAGGACTCAGAACAATCCCTGGCTTTTAGAAATTAAGGCAGATAACCCACTGATCATGCATCCCAAGGCCGCAGCGAGTATGAAGATTAAATCGGGGGACGAAGTTTGGGTTGAATCCAAATATGGGAAGGTGAAAGCCAAGGTGAAGGTGTCGAAACGTATTCACCCTGAAGTTGTGGGGTTGCAGCATGGCTTTGGTCACACGGCTCTTGGGAAAAATGCGATGGGCAGAGGAACCTCTGATGCAACCTTGCGGCCCACCAAATCTGATCCACTTTCTGGGCAGGCTCTTCATAAAGAGACCTGCGTAAAGTTGGTAAAGGTCTAATCATGTAGGCTTCTACCTCTACCGACTGCCCTGGCCTGCTATTTGTACTAATGGGCTGGGGCAGTTCTAATTTTGAAGGAGGTTTTATGTTTGGTTTAAGTGCAGGGCATTTATTGGTTTTGGGGATCGTGGTGTTGCTTTTTGGTTCCAGGCGGTTGCCGGAGCTTGGAGCGGGACTCGGTAAGGGATTTAAGGCTTTTAAGGAAGCGGTAGACGGCAAAGGTATCTCGTCTCTTATGAGTGATGATACGCGCGAAGCGCGCGCCGAAACCGTCCTGTCGGTTCAGCAGATTAATGCTCCGCAAGTGGAGAAAACTTTAGAAGTTTCGCAGACGTAATATTAGTATAGGTTTTTTTGAAATGTGTTCGCTATATTTAACCAAGGAGGACGTGTTATGAAGCAGGTGTTAGTTTTGGCAGTCTTTTTGTGTACAACGATGGCGTGGGCAGGACTCACTTATGAAGGCTCATCGACAATTGGTGAGAATGTTATGCCAGAGGCAAGTACGGCTTTTGAGGCAAAGGAAAAGATTAAATTTGATAGCATCGGATTAAAAGGCTCGGGAGAGGGAATTAAGGCAGTGATGGCGGGGGCAGCGAATATCGGAGGGTTGAGTAGGGCGTTAAAGACAGAAGAAAAAGCGGCTAAGCCTTATTATCAAAATATTGGTTACGATGCGATTGCTGTGTTTGTGCATGCTTCAAATCCGGTTAAAGCGCTTACAAAAGATCAAATTAAAAAGATTTTTACAGGTAAAATTGCGAACTGGAAGGATGTCGGCGGAAAAGCGGGGCCCATCACGGTTGTGACAGAGCTTCAAACTGGGGATCGCGCCACGGTCAAAGAATTTAAGGAAATGGCGATGGATAAGGAGGCATATGGACCGTCAAGACAAGTCGACAAGCCTCATGATTGCGTTGGTGAAGCAGCTAAGGACTCGAGCGTAATCACTTACGCATCATCGTCTTTTAAGAGCGTGGGTGGCAAGATGATCGGTGTTAATGGTGTTGATCCCACTTCGGATAATGTCAAATCCGGTGAATATCTTCTTTCACGCCCTTTAGTTCTCGTATCTAAAGAGGCGCCTACCGGCGATGCGAAGAAATTTTTTGACTTTATTCTTTCGCCAGAAGGTCAGGCGATCGTTGGTAAGAAGTTTGTCCCTGCTAAATAGTTAGAGTATTTGATCCCCTGGGCCTAGCGTTTGGCCCTGGGGAATTTAAGAATGGGTGAACCGGATGGTCGAGCATCAAGCAGAGGCTAAAATAGTTTCAATCCCGCAGAGAATTAGCTTTCTTCGAAACGCATTGATCGCGGTGGGTGTGATATCCATCGCGATCTACCTTGTTTCAAACGCGGTTTCGCGGAGAGTTCAAACACATTACCAAAACGTTGTTGCGATCAGGGAAGTTTTTGGTGCCGTTAAGCTTACGTTCAATTCGGGCCAGCTTGCCATTACGACCTTCCTGCATGATCCTTCGCGGACTGCTTTGTGGGCAGAAAAAATCAAGGCCGATGCAAATCTCGATAACTTAATGGTGCAAATCGATACGCTTAAACCTTCTGACGAATTAATGACACGATTTAAGACCGTATTAGAAATGCACGAGACAGTTCTCCCGCTGGAAAAGAACATTCGGTCTCTCATTAAGGTTGATCCTAAGGCTGCGATTGCAGAGTTCATAGGTAACTGCTTGCCAAATTATGCCACAGCCGGGAAGGCCTTAGATGAAGCAACCGATATGCTTTCGCAAGATCTTGCAACTGCTGCCGAAAAGCTCTCCCTCATTAATAGTTTGAGTAGCGTTTTGATGTTGACCTCGGTTATTTTAGGCGCTGTTTTGGGCGTTTTATTGAGCATGAGATTGGGGCGTGCGATATTAACTGCCTTGGAGGAGGTCGTTGAGCATCTTGCTCGCGAAACCGCGCAGACAAAATCAGAAGCGGATGGGGTGTATTCTGTCTCAACAAAGTTGGCAGCAACTTCTTCGCAGCAGGCGGCAGCAGTGCAAGAGACTACGGCGTCGGTGGAGGAACTCAATGCGATGGTCTCCAAGAGTGCTGATAACGCTGCTCGCTCTGCGACGAGTTCTAGTGAAAGTAGTGCAGCGGTCACTCAGGGAAAGATGGTGATGCAGGGGATGATGCGGGCGATCGAAGAGATCCACGACAGCAACAAGAAAATGACGGATGAGATCGAACTGAGCAACACTCGAATTAGTGAGATTGTCAAAATGATTGCTGAGATCGGGGATAAGACAAAAGTAATAAATGATATTGTATTTCAAACAAAACTTTTATCTTTTAATGCATCGGTTGAGGCGGCGCGGGCTGGTGAGCAGGGCAAGGGGTTTTCAGTGGTGGCCGAAGAGGTTGGAAACTTAGCTAAGAGCAGTGGTGATGCTGCTCGCGAGATTGATTCACTCTTAACTGTCAGCACAGGGAAGGTGAAGGCTATCGTAGAGGAGAGCAATACTCGAATTAGGCAGCTCATGGAGGGGGTTAAGCTGAAAGTTGATTTAGGCCTAAGGACGGCCCGTGAGTCTGAAGCTGTATTGGATAAGATTCTTTCGGGAACACAAGCGGTCAATCAGATGGTACAGGAGATTTCTTCCGCAAGTCATGAGCAGGCGCAAGGAGTGAGTGAAATTTCCAAAGCCATGACAGAATTGGATGGCGCAACCCATAGTAACTCAAAAATTTCAGGTGAGCTGGCTGCATCAGCTAAAAAGCTTCGGCATCAAGCTGAGGACCTGGGAGACGTAGTTCAATCGCTTGAATCGATGATTAGAAAAAAAGATTCAAAAACCGAGATTGCGGAGGTACCGGTTTCGGTGTAGCTTCACAAATAACTCCGAGCCAAAATGTCTAAGTTTTCCGTCGTAGTTGTGAGCTCTGTTGGAAAATACGGGATTTTGGCCGTGGGCATAATGCCCACCGGGGCAAGATAACGGAAACGATCTTGCCTCCTATTACTTGGAAAGGAGACAGTTTTGGCCTCATTAGTGCGTGATACGTTCGGAAGAACGTTTTCTTATCTCAGACTTTCAGTTACTGACACTTGTAACTTTCGTTGTGTCTATTGTCTCCCTAATGGTAGTGTTCCGAGTAACCCTTCGGGTTGTTCGGCTCTCCGTGTTTCTGAAATCTCCAATTTGGTGAGTGGCTTTGCACAGCTCGGAGTTAAAAAAATCCGACTCACCGGCGGCGAACCTACCGTGCGCAAGGATATTGTCGAAATTGCGCAAGCCGTAGCCACAGTGCCGGGCATTCGCACTGTGGGACTGACGACGAATGGCTATCGCTTGAAGGAACTTGCGCTGCCCCTTAAAAAAGCGGGAGTTTCGAGTTTGAATGTGAGTCTGGATTCACTCAATGCGGCTGGGTTTCAAGCCCTTACGGGAAGTTCACGTTTTGATGAAGTTGTTGCGGGGGTCGAAGGGGCGCTTCAGGCGGGGTTTGAATCAGTCAAAGTGAACGTCGTTTTGATGAAGGGCTTGAACGATTTTGAAGTCGAGCGCTATTTGGATTGGGCTAAGCGGACGCCGATTCATGTGCGTTGGATTGAGTTGATGCAGACGACGGATAACGAAGCACTTTTTGAAGCCAGGCATATGTCTCTGGCTGAAATGCAGAACAACCTTTATCAGCGGGGCTGGAGGGTGCGAGCGAGGCGCGAAAATGAAGGTCCCGCTTTGACTTTTGAACATCCCGATTATCTTGGAACGGCCGGCGTGATCGCGCCTTACTCCCAGGATTTTTGTAAGTCTTGTAATCGGTTGCGGGTGTCTTCAAAAGGCTCGCTGCGCCTCTGTTTATTTGCGCGAGCCAAGTCAGGGAAAAACCCCGAAAAATCTGAAGAAGCTAGTTTGCGGGAGTTTCTAGAAAGTCCTTTGCAAAAAGAGGAACTCAAGAGCCGTATCTTAGATCTAATGAAGTACAAACCGGCTTCGCACCTTTTGCATGAGAAAAATCCTGGCAATTCGCGGAACCTCGCGGAAATTGGGGGATAGAGGTATGAGCGAATTCAGAATGATCGACGTGGGTGATAAAACGCCGACCAAGCGTCGCGCGGTCGCGTGTGGACGTATTAGGATGGCCCCTGAAACGGCGACTCGAATTGCCGCGAAGGAAATGCCCAAGGGGGACGTGCTTGCGTTAGCTGAGGTCGCCGGAATCCAAGGCGCAAAGCGAGTCTCGGAAACGCTCCCGCTTTGTCATCCGCTCGGGCTGGATTCGGTTTGGGTGACGTGCGCGGTGGTGGGGAGTGAAGTCGTCGTGTCGTGCGAGGCGCGCGCTTTTGCAAAAACGGGTGTTGAAATGGAAGCGCTTGCTGGCGTGAGTGCGGCGCTTCTGAGTGTTTACGATTTGACCAAGGGCGTGGATCCGGCGTTAACTATTTCTGAAATTCATCTCGAAATTAAAGAGGGGGGGAAATCAGGACTTTGGGTGCATCCCCATCATAAGCCGCAGTTGCGGTCGGAAGGCGATATAGAACCGACACTCAAAGGATGTCGTACGGGTGTCCTTACCGTGAGTGATCGTTGTTTTCGAGGTGAGGCAAAAGATAGCTCGGGGCCTGCGGCAGTAGAGTTTTTGAAAGTCAGAGGGGCTACAGATGTTGCGCAGAAAATCGTCGCTGATGAAAAAACCGCGATTCAAGACGTGATTAAGTCTTGGGGTACTGAGGGATTGAGCGTGGTGGTGGTGACGGGCGGGACGGGCCTTGCGCCAAGAGATGTGACGCCCGAAGCGGTCGAGTCCTTGTGGACGAAGCGAATTCCTGGTTTTTCAGAGCGCGTGCGACTGTATGGTTCGCGTTTCACGGAACGTTCTTGGTTGAGTCGCTGTGAGGCAGGACTGGTGGATCGGACTCTCGTCTTATTGCTCCCAGGGAGTCCAAAGGCGGTTTTGGAAAGCTTGGAAGCTTTGGATGAATTGATTCCTCATGCGCTTCATATTGTGCGGGGCGGGAGTCATTAAAGTAGTTTATGGAAGCAGTTTATGCGTAAGTTTTTCGGGGATCTTCTTGGGGATGTTACCGGCGCGTTTGCGGATAGTGCCGTTCTTTTTCCTATTTTAGTGGCGCTCTCGCTGAGGGCGGGTTTTTCGAGCGCGCTTCTTCTTGGAACGACAGGGTTGGCGTATGTCTTTGCCGGGATTTTTTTTCGCGTGCCGATGTCGGTCCAACCTCTAAAGTCCATCGCGCTCGCCGCGCTCGCCGTCGGGGCCTCCTACGCTGAAGTGCGGCTTGCGGGGGCGTTTGTCGGTATTTTCTGTCTCCTTCTTTGTTTTTTAAATGTGGACCGTGCTGCATCGTGGGTGCCGCGTGCGTTGGTGCAAGGCCTTCAGGCCGGCTTGGGCGTGATTCTTGTTTTTCAAGCCGCTAAAATGGCTGGGCCAAATGCTTGGGGCGCCCCTTGGGTGGCGCTCGCTTTAACGGGCGCAATTCTGGGATTAAACGCGGCTACGGCTGTTCCTTTTATGGGACTTTTGGCAACCAGCGGAATGCTCTTTGGCGCTTATAAAATGCTCACCCTGCCCCCATCTCTCTCGGGCGTTGAGGCTCATTTAACTTCTGCAACGGCTCTGGCTCGCCCTGATTTTATTCTGGCACTTGTGATGCCACAGATTGTACTTACGCTCGCCAATTCTGTCGTGGCGACCAGGGATGTCACTCAACGATATTTTCCGGCTAACGCCGCACGAGTGACCCTGAGACGTTTGCTCCTCTCGATTGGCCTGGGTAATGTCTTAGTCGGAGTTATGGGTGGGATGCCTTTTTGTCATGGTTCGGGTGGTGTGACGGCTCACGTGCGGGGCGGCGCCAAAACGTGGAAAACAAATCTAGTGATGGGCGGCACTTTGCTGGCACTCAGTGTCCTAGTTTGGCTGCGCGCTGGAACGGTACTTTGGTATTGGGCACCATTGTTGGCCGCGCTTTTAGCCGCAACCGGAGTGTTTCACCTGCAATTGGCAAGGCAAACTTGGGATAATTTGGAAGAAAGGCCCCGCCTGATTGCGATGGTGCTGACTGCATTGGTTACACAGAACATGTTGTGGATTCTCGGCATCGGCTTAGTTTTTGATCTGCCTCGGTTCGTCCGAGGGGTGCCAAGGGTTAGGCCAAGAGCAAAGGAGTTAGAGTTTATGATTAGCTGTAGTTATGATGAAGCGTTAAAATTGATTCAAGAGGCAGCCGTTGAGCAAGGGGTGCTGCCTGAAGAGCAAATCACGCTCAGCGATGTTCGGGGCCGAGTGTGTGCCCACTCCCTAAAAAGTACGGAGATGAGTCCCCCTTTTAATAACTCCGCGATGGATGGGTTTGCCGTCATGAGCAGCGCCGTATTTTCCGCAAGTCCAGAGCATCCTGTACGGCTTTTAGTGAAGGGCTTGATCGCAGCAGGCGATGCTCCGATTACAACAAGCCCCGTTGATCGGAGCTGTGCTTGGGAAATTATGACCGGTGCACCGATGCCTGCCGCGCAAAGCTGCGATTCTGTTGTGCGTATCGAAGATGTTCATGTTGAGCGCGATGCGCAGGGCAATGCAATGGCCATTGAGCTGTCTCGGCCCATTGCGCCTCATGAGAATGTCCGCGATGCAGGCGAGGATTTTGCCGTAGGTTCGCCCGTTGTTTTTGCTGGGGCGATGCTTCAATCTGAGCATATTCTGGCGCTTGCAAGTCTGGGCATCGACAAAATCCCGGTGCGTCGGCGTCCACGGGTCGCCGTGATTTCTACAGGGCGAGAGCTTACAACGGGGCAAATTCGGAACTCAACCGCGCCCTTCTTGGTGGCGGCGCTCACGGCGCTGGGGGTTGAAGTCGAATTCTGCGGCACGCTTGCCGACGAGCCTCATGAGTTTATTGAAACGATGCAAAAACAAATGGCAAAATCGCCTGACGTTATTATTACGACCGGGGCGGTTTCCATGGGTAAGTATGATTTTATCGCGATGGCGCTGGGAGATTTAGGCGCAAAAGTTGTTTTTCACAAAACTGCTATTCGGCCAGGAAAACCTATGCTTTTTGCAAAACTTCCCGGACCCACGTTGGGCGCACAGAGTCCTGTCGTGTTTGGCCTACCTGGAAACCCGGTAGCCACCGTCGTGGGGTTGCGATTTTTTGTGGAGCCGTATCTGCGGGCGATTACGGGATTGCCGCCGGAGCAGCCGTTGCGAGCCCAGCTTTGCGAGAAGGTGCGAAAGCCTGCGGGCCTTCGTTGTTTTTTTAAAGCACGGCTTGATTTCAAGGAACACCATAGCGCTAGCGTGCGGGTGCTCCCGGGACAGGCGTCGTTTATGGTGAGTCCGTTACTCGTGTCCAATGCTTGGGCTATATTACCCGAAGAACTGAGTGAATTACCGGCTGGCGAGTTGATCGATGTTGTGCCAATGCGTGCAAGAGGGTTTAGTGTATGACGCAAATTGAAGTGCAAGTGAAATTGTTTGGCGCATTCAAAAGTTTCGCGGATGGGCAGCAGCTCAACTTGACGATACCTGCTCAATCGACCGTGATTGATCTCAAAAAGATTCTTACAGAGAAACTTAATGCGGGCGATCTGGTGGCAAAGTCGGCGATTGCGGATGAGACGAGAATTTTAGGCGATTACGATCTGCTGCAACAGTCGGGTAGCGGCAAGTGCATCGTTTCAGTTTTGCCCCCTGTGTGTGGAGGATGATGTCATGGCTCTCCAAGGGATTACAGCACTCGTGGTTGAAGAGCCGATTTCTCTGGATCGGATGCGGGAGCTGATCGCGGATCCGGCACAAGGGGCGCAGCTCCATTTTTATGGAGTTGTGAGGGATCTTAATGCTGGACGACCTGTTGTTGCTGTTTCTTACGATGTGCACAAGCTGCTAGCGGAGCGGGTGTTTGTCGCGATGATTCGAGAGGCGCAGGAAAAGTGGGGGAAAACCCAACGCATTGCACTTATTCACCGAGTCGGACGACTCGCGGTGGGCGAGATTAGTGTCGCCATTGCCGTGGGTTCACCCCATCGTGATGAGGCATACCAGGCTTCTCGGTACTTGATTGAGCAAATCAAAGTCAGGGCTCCGATTTGGAAGAAAGAGCACTATAAAGATGGGGACAGCGAATGGCTTGAGGGCCATGAGTTGTGTCAGCATGGGTGAAGGCCAAATTATCGGCATTCTCCTTGCTGGAGGCCGATCTACTCGGATGGGTAGCGACAAGGCGCTCTTGTCTTATTGTGGAGTCAGGCTCGTGGATCATATGTCTGCTCTGCTCAAAGCCGGCGGCGCAGACCGTGTAATTGTGAGCGGGAAGATTGCCGAAAATATTGAAGGCGTCGAGTGTATTGCGGATGAGGTGCCAGAACTGGGACCGCTGGGTGGTTTGCATTCGGTAGTCTCGCGGCTGAATAAAAGCCCCGAGAATTTATGGGTTGTTGTACCTGTTGATATGCCTTTGTTAGAGCCGGCACATATTTGTGAGCTGTGGCAGCGATTGGGTGGGTTCGATGCCGCTAAATTTTCGAACTATGAACTCCCTTTGGCCTTGCGAGGTTCTGTTGAGGTTGTGGATACGATTACCCAAGTTGTGAATGCAAATGCGGAGCGACGATCTCGTTCGATACGAGTTTTGCTTGCAGGAATCAATACCATAAATTTTGAGCTTGCACCGAGTGAAGTGCCAAAATTCGTAAATCTCAATACCCCGGAACAATGGGCGGCGAAAATAAAATGAAACGATATGCACGGCAGACCGTTCTGCCAGAAATAGGTGTCGAGGGACAGGCGCGGCTGAAAAAAGCGCGCGTTCTTTGTGTGGGTGTCGGAGGATTGGGGTCGCCTGCGAGTTTGTATCTAGCGGCGGCGGGCGTGGGTACTTTAGGTTTGGTTGATTTTGATCGAGTCGATGAGACCAATCTTCAGCGGCAGATTTTGTTTCAGACCTGTGAGGTGGGAGAACTTAAAGTTGAAGCCGCAAAAAAGAGATTAGTGGGACTGAATCCTGAGATTTGTATTGAAACTTTTCCTTGCTGTTTGAGCGCGCGCAACGTGCTCGATATTTTCGCTCGCTTTGATATTATCATCGATGGGACGGATAACTTTGCGGCGAAGTTCTTGATTAACGATGCGGCGGTTCGCTTGGGATTGCCTGTCGTGTACGGGTCGATTTCACGTTTTGAGGGTCAGGTCTCTGTTTTTTGGGCCAAGCACGGCGCTTGTTACCGGTGTCTCTATCCCGCGCTTCCCGAAACGCGTGTGATGAATTGCGCGGAGGCGGGAGTTCTGGGGGCAGTGGCGGGAATTGTGGGAAGCATGCAAGCTGCGGAGGCGGTCAAGCTTGCAATTCAGGGAGCGGATGTGGGTCCACTAAAACCCCTGATCGGCACTTTATTGGTATTGGATTGCGCAACTATGGGGCCTTTTATGTTTCGCGTGCCAAAAGTAATGGGGTGTCCCGTATGTGCCATCCGACCGGAAGAGGTTGTACTAGCTGATTTAAAGGTCCAAGCCTGTGTCGTAGGTTTAGAAGAATTATCTGCGGGTGATCTTGCTCGCATCATGGGCGCACGCGATGGTAGTGTACTGCTTGTTGATGTTCGTGAGGCTGCGGAGTGGCAGACGGGGCATATTGAGGGTGCGGTGAATATTCCGTTGTCTCAATTGAGGCAATCCCAGGCGTTGTCTGCGGAGCTCACATCTGGCGCACGGGTGATACTCTATTGTCATAGTGGTGCGCGAAGCGAGGTGGCCGGGGAGATTTTGATGGAGCGGGGCCTTCGCACTATCGCACACCTTAGTGGGGGGATTTCTGCTTGGCAGCGGCTTCGTGAATAACACTGGCCGATCAGAATTTATTCCAGTCGCACAGCGAAGCAAACGCGGCGTTCTTCGTTTCTCGTACCTCCTTTAGAATCTTCGCTTTGAATTCTTCGTTATATTTTTTTTCCGTACCCTGTTTATGCCACACCTCTTAACACGATCTATGTGCTTTTGGTGTCCAGAGAATATCAGGGGTTAAAAGGGATGCACGGCGACTGTTGAAGCCGCTTCTGAAATGCTTGGCAATTGGGATTGTGTCCGCATCGAGCAGGTCGTGTTAAATCTGCTGACGAATGCTATGAAATACGGAGCTGGAAAACCGATCGAGATTTCTGTGCGTAAAGAGCAAGGTCTAGTGCGACTTTCAGTGCGTGATCATGGTATTGGGATCGCAATAGAAGACCAAAAAGGGATCTTTGAACGTTTCGAGAGAGCTGTTTCCGCGAAAGCCTTTGGTGGTTTTGGCCTGGGATTATTTATTACACGCAGTATTGTTGAAGCACACTGCGGTTCAAGCCGGGTCGAAAGTGAACTCGGCCAGGGCTCTTGTTTCATTGTTGAGCTTCCACTGAAGGGATAGATGGCCTTATCACCGCAAAACCGGTGCCCATTGTCCGGTTCGATACGCAATTGTTTCCATGCGTCGCTATCCTGGAGTTTTTTTATCAGAGAAACCATTTTTATCACTGGAAGAGTGTTTGCGGCCTAAAATAAATCGTTCATAACACCCGACGGACCGGCCCCAGCCGTAGGATGGAAGTGGCCTCTGCCGAGTCCCACCCGACCCCTCTCCGTCTCCTCGATTTCGGCAAAATCCACCAAAATGGCGGATTTTCAGCCAAAACGGTGGATCGCGAACCCCCTGTTTGTGTAATTTCAAGCACTTAAGGGCTTGCTTAGGCGTTGTTGCGTAATTCCCCCTAACAAAACGGGGGGATGGACGGGAGCCGGCGCCTAAGGGGCCACGAAGACGAAGCCGTCTTCACTGATCTCCCTAATTCGATAGCCGCGAGCAAGGATTTTGCGAACAGGGATGCCGACACCTTCCCAAAGATTCTTTAAGACGTATTCAGCCACTC
>JBBCAV010000117.1:0-4485 GCA_051382305.1 Bdellovibrionota bacterium FG-2 | reverse complement strand
TGAAACCACTGCGAAGACGAATGAGCATGCTCGTGCGTTGTTAACTGAGTTGGGAATGCCGTTCCGTAAGTAGGGCCTTCGACTTTTACCAAGCCGTCTTTAATGTCGACTTTAACCCCAGAGAGAACCTTAACGGGGACTTTTCCTACGCGAGACATATATCACCAAACCTCACAAAGAATTTCGCCACCGATTTTCTGAGCGCGAGCCCTTTGCCCGGTCAGAACGCCTTTGGACGTGGAAACAATCGCGATCCCCGCACCACTCAAGGGTTTCGGCAACGTCTCGTAGCTGGAATACTTTCTCAAACCAGGACGACTAATTCTCTTAATCCCTTGAATGACGCTAGCACCCTTATCAGTGTATTTCAGATACACTTTAATAACGGGACGACCTTCTTCACGCTGAAGACGAAAGTTTTTTATGTAACCCTCCTCCTTCAAAACGCGAACAATGTTTGCCTTAAGCCTAGAAGCCGGAACTTCCAGCTTCTCATGCCCCTCTTTAGCGGCATTCCGAATCCTGGTCAGCAAATCTGCAATCGGATCTGTCATGCTCATAAAATAACTCCCTTCAATCCTACCAGCTTGATTTCGTCACGCCTGGCAACAAACCCTTTAGGGCGAGTCCGCGAAAGCAAAGACGGCACATACTAAACTTCCGAATAAATGCCCGAGGTCTGCCACAAATCAGACAACGGTTCCTCACTCGGCTTTTGAACTTCTTCTTCTTCCCAATTCCTTCGAGTTTACACTTCTTAGACAAAGCGACTCTCCTTCATATATTCTTCCATTTACCTGTCCGGCCCTACTTACGGAACGGCATTCCCAACTCAGTTAACAACGCACGAGCATGCTCATTCGTCTTCGCAGTGGTTTCAATCGTCACCGTGAATCCACGAATTTTGTCAACCTTGTCATAGTTAATTTCTGGGAAAATGATCTGCTCGCGAATTCCCAGAGAATAGTTTCCGCGTCCATCAAAGGACTTCGGGTTTACACCTTTAAAGTCGCGAACACGAGGTAGTGCGACGTTCATCACACGATCCAAAAACTCCCACATACGTGCACGCCTGAGAGTCACCATCACGCCGACGGTATTTCCCTTGCGCACCTTGAACGCTGCGATAGCCTTCTTAGCGCGGGTCAAAACAGGCTTCTGCCCAGTAATGGCCATGATCTCTTCAAAAGTTCCATCCAATACTTTGGGGTTCCCGACTGCCTCTTTAACAGCGCAGTTAACAGTGACCTTCGTAAGCCTCGGCACCTGCATAGGGTTCTTAAACTGGAACTCTTTCATCATCGCAGGTACGGCTTTTTCACGATAAATCTTAATTAAGCGCGGAGACCTTGAAGGAGAAACGCGCGTCTCGCCTTCAGCAGCGATCTTGACTGCCATTGCTGCGGAGTCTTCCTTCGCTTTCTTGGCCTTCGCCCGTGCTGCGTCAGCAGCAACCTTCTTGGCATCAGTCCTCGCACGAGCTGCAGCTTGATCTGCACTTTTCTCTCCGCCAGCTTCTTTTTTGTCTTTTTCTTTTTCAGCCACGGTAAAACATCCTCCCAAAAACTATTTCTGTGCTACGTCCAAGGTTTCGCCGCATTTCTTACATATGCGAACCTTCAACTTCGAACCCTCGGCAGCCGGCGCATCCTTGCTGGCCTTCTTACCCGCAGACTTCTCGACAAATTTCATTCCATGCCTGACACCCTTGTTACACTTAGGGCACATCAACAGCACGTTCGAATAATGAATCGAACATTCTTTTTCCAGGATTCCACCGTGCGGATTCTTCTGAGAAGGTTTCAAATGGCGTTTCACCAAATTCACCTTCTCTACAGTCACACGCAAAGACTTCGCGTTGACCGTAAGAATTTTACCGGTTTTACCCTTTTCACGACCAGCAATCACTTGTACCTGGTCATTTTTCTTCAACGATAAATCACTTCTCTGAAGAGTCGTCATCTCACACCTCACAACACTTCAGGGGCGAGCGAAATAATTTTCGTAAACGCCTTTGCCCGAAGCTCTCTTGCCACTGGTCCAAAAATTCGTGTCCCGATGGGTTCATTCTGCGCGTTGATCAAAACAGCGGAGTTCGTATCGAAACGAATATAAGTACCGTCATTACGGTTCACTTCTTTCTTCGTCCGCACAATCACTGCCTTCAGAATCTCACCCTTCTTCACTTTTCCGTTCGGGACAGCGTCCTTCACGGTCACAACGATCACATCACCGACCGAAGCGTAATGGCGGCGGGTCCCACCCAACACCTTAATACACATCACTGATTTTGCCCCGGAGTTGTCAGCCACATCGAGGCGGGTCTGCATTTGAATCATAACTTAGTCTCCTTCCCGTTCCCCAGTTCGCTTAAACGTTTGCTTCCACTGTTTGGCCGGCCCGCCGAATAATCGACTGGAGCGCCCAACGCTTCTCACGACTCAAAGGGCGACTCTCCACCAGGCAAACTAAATCGCCAACCTTTGCTTCGTTCTTTTCATCATGTGCTTTGAAACGGCGGGAACGAACAATATATTTCTGATAAAGTCCATCGCGCACGCTACGATCCACCTTTACAACGATGGTCTTTTGCATCTTGTCGCTCACCACAACACCTTCAATAGTCCGTCGCTTCTGGATCGGATTTCTCAAATCGATTTGGGGTTCAGCTTTAACCTTCGTCTTCACTTCAGCTTTACCTGCAACTTTAGCGGACATCACGCCTTCCCTCCCAGCAACATCTTGATCCGAGCCAAATCTTTTCGGGACCGCCAGATACTCGCAGTATCAGCCAGTTGACCTGTCGCTTTTTTCATACGAATCTCAAAAAGATGAGCTTCTGCTTCCCGCACCTTTGTATTGAGTTCATCTTTCGACAAACTCCTCAGTTCCTTAATTCTTTTATTCGACACGACAAATCACCTCACTCTGTTTCTTCTTACTTCGCGGCCTTCGCCAACTTCTCGGCCTTCGCAACCTTTGCAGCTTCAGCCTTCGCTTTCACTAGAAGCTCCGTCTGTTTGCTCATCGGCTTGCAGCTGAGCGGAAGCTTATGATTCGCCAGACGCAAGGCCTCAAAGGCCTCCTTCTGAGAAATTCCCGACATCTCAAACACAATACGCCCAGGCTTGATTACTGCTGCCCATTCTTCAACACCGCCTTTACCGGAACCCATTCGGGTTTCAGCAGGCTTCTTCGTGATGGGTTTATCAGGGAACACGCGAATCCAAATTTTTCCGCCACGTTTCACATACCGGGTCATGGCCACACGAGCTGATTCGAGCTGCTTTGAAGAAATTCGTCCGCACTCGGCCGCCTGCAGTCCAAATTCACCGAAAAACAAAGTGCCTCCACGCAGAGCTTTTCCCCGCATTTTGCCCTTCTGAACTTTGCGCCATTTAACGCGTTTTGGTGATAACATTTGCCTTACTCCTTCTCAGTTGCGGCCTAGAGCGCACTTTGAGCAGCTTTAGCTTCAGCCGCTGCCTGTTTTTTCAAAGTTACCGCTTCACCGTGATAAACCCATGCCTTCACGCCAATCAAACCATACGTGGTACTGGCTTCAGCAGTCCCGTAGTCGATATTGGCTCTCAACGTGTGAAGTGGGACGCTATCTTCGCTGTACCACTCGGTTCGCGCGATCTCAGCACCGCCGAGTCGACCCGACACACGAATCTTGATCCCTTTAATCCCTTGTTTAAAAGCTGAAGTCATGCACTTCTTCATCGCACGACGAAATGCTACACGCTTTTCGAGCTGAGATGCGACACTCTCTGCAATGAGGGTTGCATTGGCCTCAGGCTTCTTCACTTCAATGATATTGAGAAATACTTCGTTCTTCGAAAGCGATTGAACACCGGCCTTCAAAGACTCAACGCCCGCGCCCTTTTTCCCGATAACAATCCCAGGACGAGCCGTATGGACGTTGATCTTCACCTTGTTTGCAGCGCGCTCAATTTCGATGCGGGCAATCCCTGCGCTATAAAGCTTTTCTTTGAGATAGGCTCTCAATTTCAAATCTTCATGCAGCAACTTAGCGTAGTCGCGTTTGGAATACCAACGGCTATCCCACGTTCGCGTAATGCCTAATCGAAATCCGACTGGATGAACTTTTTGACCCATTTTATCTCACCTTACCGTTCCGAAAGGGTTACAGAAATATGACTTGTCTTCTTGTTTATTTTAAAGGCAGAACCTTTAGCACGTGGGCGAAACCGCTTCAAAGTCGGCCCCTGCCCCACAAGAATACGCTTCACAAAGAGTGTATCCACATCCACTTTCCCATTATGGTCCGCATTAGCTGCGGCGCTTTTCAGCAAACGGAACAAAATGCCCGCCGTTCGCTTACGCGGAGAAAACCTTAAAAAGGTCAACGCCTCGTTGATTCCCTTCCCGCGAACTTCATCCGCGAGAAGACCCATTTTTCGTGGGGTAATTCGAATAAAACTAACTTTAGCTGAGACTTCCATGATTACTCCTCACTCC
>JBBCAV010000116.1:0-6482 GCA_051382305.1 Bdellovibrionota bacterium FG-2 | reverse complement strand
GATTTATCACTCCAACAAAAGAAGGAACCATATGTCAAAAATAGAATTTGCGAAACGACTGGCCCAAAATGCAAATCTTCAGCGAACGATAATGCAGTATTGGATACTCACAGATGTAATAGGACAAATCCGGCCGCCACTAGACGAGCTAACGGAACAGATCGCGAAGCTCATCAACGCAACAGTGTTGCTAATCGAACAAATCGACATCACAACCGAAGACTTCCGGGAAATGTCCAGAATGAGCCGAAGCCTCACCAAAGACACGGAAGCTTCGGTACCTCAGTTGAAGCAGACTTCAATAGCAATAGAACCAGCTACGCATTCTCAACCCCCTACGTAAAACTGCACATTTTAGCCCCTATACTTGCCATTCTTTATGTTGCATCAATTTTGGTCGCTCGCGCTGACGATTTCCAATTTTTCAACGAGAAAATCGATTTTTGGAACGAGTCGCAGCGAAAGATTAAAACGCAGGTTAAAGCTTCACCGCAAGTTCCTGTGACAATCGAACGCCAAACATCAACGAACGGGGGTATTGATGCCAGTGGCGGTACCAAAGAACCGGGGACTTTCAATTGGAATCAGTACCTTGACCCAAAGAATAAGGAATTCTTCAAAGAAGGCGATTACACACCGCCCGAGGCCTTCATGGAAATTGTTCGCAACCCCACGGATGAGAATTTGAAACTCTGGTTCGCCTACAACGACAAAAAGAATCAACTATCCGATAGACTTCAGGCCCGAATGAAAGAGTACATTGAAAAATATCCGGGGGCTAAACTCCCGGGGAATCTTGGAGGGCCGCCCAGCGGGCAACTCGGAGGACAACTTGAAAACACAGGGCGAAGTTATCTTCAAGCCAAGGCTAATGCCCTACCCAAAGCTGAGCCCGACGCAAAGCGCTTTAGGTTTCGCATGTACTTCGATTCCCACTGTCCCCACTGCAAAAAGATGTTTGGAACGCTCACGGAGCTCCAGGAGCGTGGCTTTATGGTGGAGGCAAGGCAAGTCGATAATGATCCACGAGGGCTTGAGGGGCTTTCAATTCCTGCTGTTCGAGCAACCCCCGATGAACTTCGAGAAAAGAGCATTCAGAATGTACCCTTGCTTCTTGTCGGCGATCTTACGAACAAAACCGTCTACCGAATACCTGGATATCAAAGTGTTTCAAGTATATTTCAAACGATAGCAAGCCAAGGGGGGAAGTAGGCATCGGATTTGGATTGGCTTTTGAGCTTCAATAAAGGATGAATGAAGCCATGACCCGCATAATGACCCGCAAAATGAAGCTGAAGAAAAATTTTGTTCCGGTAGCACCAGGCGATGACGATGAGTACTTTGCCAATGGCATCTTCGAATTCAACATCACGAAACTGGTGGCATTCATCCGTGCTAAACCCGATATTTTTCCTACCGAGCAAGTCACCGTTGCCCCTTTGGCACGATTTGTACCGATGCACCTCGATGAAAAAACCATCCAACAGGCAAACCTCTCGAATCCAATCGTTCTGGGTGAGATCAGCCCTGGTCGATTCAACGTGATCGATGGAAATCATCGCCTAGAAAAAGCCAGACGGGATGGACTCGAAACCATTCCGGCCTATCGGGTGGCCGCTGAACACCATGTCGCATTTTTGAAATCAGTTAGGGCATACCAAGCCTATATCGGGTATTGGAATGGAAAACTAAAAGAGGCGTGACGAAAATGAAAATTGGAAATTACGAACAGGCAAGCGCAGTCGTAAGCGCTTATTGGAACGCCCTTGCCGAAAAGAACTGGGACAAACTCAAACTCCTTTTCGCAGATGAGTTTGAAGCTTATTGGCCGCAATCAAACGAAACATTTACCTCAGCCGCCAACTTCATCGTAATGAATAGAATCTCCCCTGGAACTCACAAGTTTGAGTTCTTTGATAGCACCCACAACTATGATCAATGGGAGCATCGGGATCATTTTATCTCAGAAGTTAAAATTACCTCCGAATTACCGGAGGGGAAAACGATGAATTTGTTTGTAATCTCCTATTTTGAAATTGAGGAAGAGCTGATCGTTTCAATGAAAGAGTATTGGGCAGACTGCTATCCAGCTCCGGAGTGGCGAAAACATTTAGTGGAGACTCAGAATTTCGAGGAAAAGGCCTAGGCCAACTCATCACGAACAACTGGAAATGTATTTACCCCCAAATTGCCATATGATAATCGGAGCAACAAGGCACCAAGAACCTCGACCAAAGGGCATGGCAAATGATCCGAGCAAAGATCGACAAACTTGCACAATACAAAGCCGTTGCGGCTGATTTTTCAGATCAAGTTAAAGTGTTTCAGTCAGTTGAAGAAGTAGGAATCTTTGCTTCAGTCGCTGGCAACGATCCATACCCCTCAGATGTTGATGTCGCCCTGTTCCTAAATGCATTTTGCGATCTAGGTCGAATCGCCAAGATCAAGCGCCAGCTTCAAGGCAGGACGGGCGGATTCGATCTATTTGTGTTTGGAACTGATCGAAGTTTCTTAGGTAACGTGTGCTTTAGGAAGGAATGTCCCGGTCAAACTAGGGATTGTGCTCGTCTGGAGTGTGGACGCACGCCCTATATTGAAAAACGGGAAGGCCTCATTTATGATCCGGTTCGTTGGTTTCGTACTCCGATTGAAATCTTGTTTCATCGCTCTACCGAAAGTATTTTAACTTTATGGCAGAAAGAAATCATAATTCGCTTGGGGCGAAGCGAACCAGAGCCGTACGTTGTCAGAGAAACCATATTTATCAAATGCCGCGAATGCGGCGAGCAGTTTGAGTTTGATCCTGGAGAACAGAAGCATTTTGAAAAGATGGGTTTCCAGCATCCAAGGCGATGCCAGGGCTGCCGTGACAAAGAACGTGAGTTAGAGTTTAAGACTGAAAGTGATGAGTGAAGGACTTTGAGCCGCGGCCCAGCGTCTCCAAAACGTTGTACAACATAGGTTCATCGAACCTATGGATTATCGACGCAAACGCCGTTATTGCTACATACCCCTCGACCGCAGCAATCATTGCTAATTTTGCAGAATTGTCCTGCCGCAGAGCAGCCCGTAGGGTTTTCAACACAAATGTTTTTTGCTCCATTGCATCTTCCCCTTCCGCAACAATCATTGTCATCGCCTCCGCAGAATTGCCCAGGCGCTGAGCAGCCGGGAGGGTTTTCGACACAAACATTGAGCTTGTTGCATTTCCCTCTTCCGCAGCAGTCATTGTCACTGCCTCTGCAGAATTGTCCGGGAGCTGAGCAGCTGGAAGGATTTTCCACACAAACATTGAGCTTGTTGCATCTTCCCCTTCCGCAGCAATCATTGTCATTGCCTCTGCAGAATTGCCCTGGCGCTGAGCAGCCCGTAGGGTTTTCCACACAAACATTTTCGCCACTGCACCGACCTCTTCCGCAGCAATCATTATCTCCAGTGCAGTATTGTCCAGTATTGGAGCACGAAAGCATTCCAAAATCGTCTAAAGAAAAAGTGTTTTCTTTTTCTGTTTTTTGATCCGCGAAGCAGGTCAGTGCAACCTGAGTGAACGAGTTACTCTCTAATTTTTTGCTGTCCCCAAGAGCAGCGTTATTGATCGCCATGATGCCGATTATTAAAACGAGATATTTATTCATATGGCCTCTATTAAGTTAAGTTTCCCGATGACCAAGCAAAATCCTTGCCAGCTCTTTGGCGGTTTAAGTATTGGGAAATACTCAGTCTCAAAAATAACTAATGCATCGCAAGGTGCGATTTTTTCAAGGAAACGGTATCACTTCGGCTTCGAAGGTCGCATAAACCTGTTTTCCACCCAATCCGAAAACCCGCCGCCAGAAGGGGCGTGCGAGTACGCACGTTCGCGCGAAATTTTCTCACCGAAGGGGAACCGCTCAGTAGCTGATTTCTGAGTGACACCGATGTAGGCCAGCGCCTGGGGGAGAAATCCGTTACGCGATGTGCAGAGCTAAAACAATTACTCACATAGAAGGAGTGCTTCTAAAGCGCATCCGTCATAACCTTTTCCATTAAGAACAAGGCCAGCCTTATATCCGGGCAAAGAAGTAGAAGTGAGTTTTACGCTGCCAGCAAAAACGACAGTAGAGGGCTTATCGACATTTACAATTTGAACCTGGCCATCATTTTCAATAGTCCCAGCCAATTTGGATTCCCCCGGATTAGGAAATTCAGCGATCAATTTCTTCTGACCGGCCTCTCGGTAGATCAAGACGGAAGCTTCGCTCATCGTCTCTTGTCCATCCTGCAAGACGTTCTTCCCCACGCCCTTGCAATTATAGAACTCTGACGAAAAAGCGGCGCTTGGCACCACTGAACATGCGGCTAACAAAAGGGTTGCTAAATACTTCATAATATACCTTTCAATTTGAAAACATTGTCCCGAGATTGTGGGAAACGGCAACTATTCCCAAGGGTGCTTTTGCCCCTTTATTCCATAGGGCTCCAGAAGCGCTCTCATTTCATTGCTTGCAGCCAAGTTGCTGGCATTTTCTTCAAAACTTGCATCCGAAAGATTTGCGATTTCCTTCTGAGACATATTTTGAAGCATCATCCTTGCGAGCTCGATATCATTTGCATAAGCCGCAAAAGACACCGGGTTTTCAAATTTCTTCCACTCAAATGCACAAGCAAAACTAAATTTTCCAGGCAAATTCAAGACAAGAGTATTAACTTGAGCCACAATGAGTTTTCCGTCTTCCGTGAGATGATCAAAAGAATAGGTGTCTTTTCTCCAAAAATTCCTTTTCGTTTTCAACACGCGAAAAGAGGATCTTTTTTCATTTGATATTTTATCCATTAATCGTCTAAACACTTTTCCGCCCGTACAGGCGTCTAGTTCTTGAGGACGATATAAACCTGGCACCTGAATCCTTAAGTGAGCTATATCACGCACGCTCGTGGCATCCATCGCTAGCATAGCTTCTTCAAGGCGGTCGCCAAAGTAATCCTGAAAGCCAATTTCCGCATACTCAGCCGTAGGAACGAACCCCCCTCTTTCTTCGGTAACCTGAAGCCGAATGGTAGTATCAAGATCTACTTTCTGCTTATAAATAATCACAGGCCGAGTGAGTAACCGACCAACTTCTTCAACATTTCCGAGCTTAGCCGAGGCAAAAATCTTCTCATAATAATCGTTATAGAGAATACTAACGACTGAAAATCGGGTGCGTATTAGTAAGTCCTTGAGAATTGGAATCAGTACCTCGTCGCTGACCTCAGCCATTAAGTTGGCCGCTAAATACTTTGCGTGGTCGGCATTAGCTTCCCCTAACGTTTCCCGAAAAATCTTGAAAAATGCCTCATGCAGAATAAGCGTTGCTCGACTTGTCTCAGAAAATGCAGCATAGATTTCAGTATCGAGGTGAATGATGTCCTCATTCCCATCTTTTGCATCGATGTAATTGGCGATTTGCGCGAAAGCCGCGAGCGTAGCCGAATTATTCGGACATCGCGCAGGTAACTCGACTCCTTGTGGCGCAAGAACTTGCATTAAAGAAACTTTCCTGCCGCTCTTTAAATTTCGCTCAATCTCCTTCTCAATAAAGCCCACTCGCTGGCTCACTTCGTCTGCAAACAAAGGATTTAACTCAGCCAGCCGCGCTATTCTCGCTTGTACAAGGTCATGAGCCTTTATTTCATTTGATTCTTGAATATCTAACTTGTCGTACTCCCAAATCTCATACATTTGTGCAAAAGAAACATTGACCCCATCAGCCCGACAAATAACCGAACCCCCACCGCTTCCGACACCGGTACTACCCCCATTACTTGCTAATGCAACAGTAGGCGCGACTCCCATGAGTATTAGCACAATGCTCCAACCCTTATTTATTTTCATTTTCTAATCTCCTCTTTCAATACTTTTGTTAATGGAAACATCTGAACATTAAATTGATAGACTTCATCGCAATCTCCAACGCAAAGAAGCGCAGCTAATTCCTTTTGAAATTTCTGAATCCGCTCTCTTGCCAAAGGAATTTTGCTTTTGGAAATCGCCATCGTCATTGACGAAATCTCACGTGTCGCAAACGAGGCTTCATCGGTGCGTTGCAATTGCTCAATAGCCTTGCCAATCATTTGCTGATGAAAGCTGCGCACCGCAGCCTCCGAGCGTTGAGTAGCGAAGTAGATCTTGTTTTCAGTTTTGTGAAGCTTACTTGCCTTTTGTTCCAAGAGGCCCAGATCAATGAGACGGACCACGGCATCGCGGGCTTCGAGGTTACTGATTCCTAGGCGGCTAGCAATCCAAGCCATCTCACTGCGAAACCCCGTCGTCGTTGTGAGATCGAGAATTGCCAAATGGTACCATTGGCTGATGGCTTTAAAACGCTCAATTTCGTAATTCTTGAAAACGAGAGCGCATGAAACGCCCTTGAGCCTCGCCTGTCGGAGACGTTTAGCAATCTTTGCGTTGGCCGGCAGCGCAAACAACGTATTCTCCATAAAACTCTCGACCTGCTCCTTAG
>JBBCAV010000115.1:0-48839 GCA_051382305.1 Bdellovibrionota bacterium FG-2 | reverse complement strand
GAATGATGCCCCAAGCAAAAAAGAGCGTGACCTTGAGAAGGAGCTAGAGCGTTAAAAAGTGCTTTTGGCGGAGGCCCATGCGGACCGTGAGTTTTTAAAAAAAAGCCAGGCGTCAGCACAACGCAGGAAGAAGTTAGATACTGCCGTGATCACCGGCCTGAACGTCGATCAGTTTCGCAAGGATGCAAAATAATGGGTCTCGCCAGATCAACGTTTTATTATCGGCTCAAAAACGAGCCAAAGGCGAAACTTCGTGAAGCGAAAGACCTTGAGACGAAGGACCTCATTGATTCGGTCCATGTTAAGTTTCCAACCTATGGTTATCGAAAACTACATCACGCACTTCTTCGAAAAGGGATTCTTTTGAACGAAAAATGCATTCGGAGGATCCAAATCAAATATGGCCTGATCGCCATCCAAGTCAGAAAATGGATAAAAACCACTGATTCTAAGCACAAATTGAAGAAGTATCCAAAACTGCTTTCGCCCGCAACGTTCATTTCGAACCTAAATCAAGTCTGGGTTTCTGACATAACCTACGTACGCATTCAGACTGGATTCATTTTTGTGGCCATCATTATCGATCTCTGCTCTCGCAAGGTCGTGGGCTATGGTATCAGCAAACGCATCAATGCAGAGCTCGCTGTGGAGGCCCTTAAAATGGCAATCGAGCGACGAAAGCCGGATCCAGGCTGTATTCATCACTCGGACCAGGGCGTGCAATATTGCTCTGAAGACTATATTGCATTACTTGAGGAGTGGAAGTTTTAAATCAGCATGAGCCGCAAGGGGAACCCCTACGACAATGCCTGGGCCGAAAGCTTTATGAGAATCCTAAAATACGAGGAGATTTATCTCGGCGAATACGAAACGTACGAAGACGTCGTGGAAAATTTGCCGCGATTCATTGAGGAGGTCTACAACCGGAAAAGGATTCACTCGTCGATAGGATACTTGACCCCAGAAGAATTTGAGGCGAGGATCACAGAAGGCAAGAAAGTGGATGCCCCCATCCCCCTAATCACGGAACGATCGCCTCTTATAGGGGATCGTGGGAGGGGCATTTTTGAGAAGTAGATTGAAAAAACCGAAACCAGGAGACCGTTGAGCCCTACTTATCCTAGGCCGCTAAACTGTCCAAACTTCGGGGCGCAGCCCAATTAATGAATTATCGGGGAAGATAGCCCTGACCACCTTTCCTGCGCCGCAGGCGCTTGCAAAAACAGACGTTTTTTCGGCGTTCGCGGATTCGGTAACTAAAGCACCGTTTTTGGTTACCAAAATAGACCCAAAAATTAGATATACCCCTATATTCATGTGAAACTTTCACATTTCTGAGTGGCGACACTCCCGTCAGCGACATCCCGAGCTGGTGGTCGGCGCGCTGGCCTCCTCCGCTGTCGTCAAGGCCGCCGTCGCATTCGAGGACTACGACCGGATGGTCGCACAGGGACTGGGCGCAGAATGTTTAAACGCAATGCAGGCCGCCACTCGTCAGATCGAGGAGAGCCTCTCGCATCCCGATGAGCTCAGGAAATTAGAAGAGCTCTTCAATGTCGCAAATCTTGATCGTGATCCCCGACGCTTGTTGGCGATCGCGTCCTACACCGCCGATGGTGCCGTCCAATACGGATACCAAGAGGGCTTCTGCGAGGTGGTGCTCTCTGAAAAAGAACCGATCCAAGGCTTGGCAAAAGCCATGCGGCAGGTGTCTGCTACAAGTCGCAGGAGAGGGCAGATGGATGGCTATTCTTGGCTCTATCAGAAGTGCACTCAGTTCGGCGGCTTCGTCGTTGCGAATCACGACCCGGCACTAAGAGTGATGTCGCCACTGCTTGATTTGAAATATTTCATGCAGCCTTGCCAAGATATTTTCAATATCACTCTCGCTCCCGCCGTTGATGAGTTGAATCGAAGCTTCTATGAACCGCTGCTGGATCCCGCCACTTCAAACATCGTTTACGTCAACGGGGCAATGGATCCCTATTCTACACTTTCCATCATCCCCGAAAACGGCAACAACACCAAGCCAAACACCGAAGCCTACGTCATTGCGGGAGGATCGCATTGCGTGGATTTTTACTATTTTCTGCAGCCCCTACCGGGGCTACCCCAAGCGGTAACGGAATTTCAAGAACACTTCCTTGCGATCGCAAAGAAGTGGCTGGAATAAGAACTCCTAACCGCAGGTGCCCCCGACCGCGGTGCCGCCGCACTTAGACGACATCCTACACGACAGGCCTGCGCAGCAGGGTTTTATCAGATAACCCGTCTCGCCGTTCATGCATCCGGTCGATCCAGCAGGAGCACAAGCCGACGGAAGCGTAAGTCCCGCCTTCTCGTACTCACTCCTCGATACGCACGTGTTGGTGCTCCCAGAGCACACGCAGCTCCCACCCGCTCCCAAGGGTACGCAGGAAGCCATCGATCCAATCCAACCACCGGAGCAAGTGCCGCTCGCCCCCCCCGTATCACCGGTACTCGAAGTGCTCGGCGTGGGGTCGTTATCGTCAATTCCGTAAATCGGCTCAGTCACGATGGGCAAATCGATCATCGCGGTCGTGATCGCCGACGCGGTGAAAGATGCAGAGGTCAAGCCCGCCGCGGCGACGATCGCCTTAAGCTCATCAAACGTCGCGGTGTCGCTGAATAACGTGGTCATGAAGGTGGTCCAATTCGGCGGCGTTCCTGGCTCCACAAAGGCGTCTGCGCCGGCGAGTAAATCATCGATACTGCTCACCATCGAATCCTTGGTCGTCGAGGCGTTGTTAGGGTCGCTGTAACAATAGCCGTTGCTCTTCGGTGGATAAATTCCGCCCGGACAGATCATGGCTCCCGCAACCGTCGTCGTCGGGTTGATATCCAATTCTAGCTGTGCGTCTTCTGCCACGAGGTTTTCCGGAATTTCTGAGATCATGGTGTAAGTTTGATCCGAATCACTTACGCCAAGATAGATCGGATGCTCTGTCACGATGATCGTCAGATCGACCGTAACAGTGAAGGTCCCATCTGCGTTCGTCACGGCCTTGTTAGGCACCCCACTGTTTGTGGCAAAACTAAGTCCCATCCATTTACTAGGCTCAGGGCTGACCAGTCCGACATAGCCACCGGCCACGGGCGTTCGGGTTTTAGGATGCGCCCCCTTTTGGGCTTTTCCACGAATCACAAAAGTTTTGGTCGTCGCGGTTTTCGTCACGTCCGAGCACGCCACCAAACTCAATAAAGTGGCCAGAGCCACAGCTTTGACAAATTTCATGGCCGTTTCTCCCGCACAGAGGAGGGTAACATGAATGTGATTCCCAGCCTCATCTCCATTCCCTGAAGACTTGATTTGATGTCCTCACCCACAGAATTCTGTACCGTTACCAAGGTGGATTCGTTTTTGTTAATTCCAATTAAAGGGAATCCAAAACGATAAAGCCCCGAGATATCAAACCGCACCGTACTCCAGGTGTAAACACGAGCGCCGAGGCCGAGCGCCCCCTCCATAGCCAGTGCCGTGTACTTACTGGATCCCCCCGTGATCGAAAGATAAGAACTCCCAAACTGTAACGGGAGAAAAAGCTGCACGGGTCCAAGCTTCGAATAAGGATCGTTTAGAGGTGCATTGATCGACACGAGGATTTCGTAAAGAGACGCAGGAGCGTTCGGATAATAGGTCGTTATAAAATCGCCCGAGTTGTAAACTTTGAGCGATGGAACGGTGGCGCCGGATATCCTCACGCCCATCACAACGTTGTCTTTGACTTCTACGCCGACATCGAAACTCGAAAATTTACTACTGTTCAGGCGCGTTGCAGTCGCGAGTTTCGGGCTGAAAATAGGAGAATAGCCAAGGACTAATCCTCCACTGCCGCCCGACCATCGTTGAAAGCTGGACACGACTGAAGGCGTAGGCACAGGCACTGGCGAAGGACTTTGCTGAACAGCAGGTTCCTCAAGCTTCGATTCGGCCCTTGTGAGGGGCACTAAACTAAGAATAAGCGCGGCAACTAATCTCATCCAGCGCAGGCAGCGCAAGGAATTTTGCATGATCAAGTGCATGTTTTTGAGTCTCCACTTCTATTTGTAGAGGTAAAAATGGCTTTGAACAACTAAATCCGAAGCCGCCTGTTGCTCTATGCGCCAAAGCGTCGTCCGTTCAAAATCAATGCTTAAAATACAGATCAAAACGTCGACAATTTGGACTCTGGCAATCACCTTATCGGCTCCCGCGACGGCGTCGACATTCGCGCCAAAAGTGACCGACATGCACACGCATGTCGCTTGTCTCTCTTCGCAAGAGTTGGGTCGCCCGCAGGAGTTCCCGGGCGAAGATTGTTACGTATCGAAGCAAATGAAGAAGAGCTACAAATTCGACATCTACCTCAAAGCCTTGGGTGTTACCGAAGAAGAACTAAAACAAAAAGGCAACTTCGCGGTGATCGACCGATTGGCTGCGAAAATTGTGACCTCAACTCGCGTCAAGAGAGCCGTCATACTGGGCTTAGATGGATGGGTCGATTCAGCGACCGGGGTGCTTAACCGCGAAAAAACTCCAACCTTTGTTCCGAACTCGTTTGTTTTGGCCAGTGTGCGCCGATGGCAAAAAGAGGGGCTCTTCTTCTACGGACCGAGCATCAATCCCAATCGCAAGGATGCCATTGAACAACTCGAGCAGGCGAAAAAAGACGGAGCCGTCTTGATCAAGTGGATCCCTTCCATCATGAATATCGATCCGGGGGATCTGCGACTTAAACCCTTCTACGAGAAAATGAAGGAGTTGGGCTTGACGCTGCTCGTTCACACTGGAAAAGAAGGCACTTTTCTAGATGCAGATGATAAGCTCTGCGATCCCGCGCGACTTGCATTGCCCCTTGACCTAGGCCTCACCCTCATTGCGGCCCACGTCGCCACGACGGGAAGTAACCAGGGCGAAACCGATTTCGCTCGCTTAGGAAAACTATTCTCTGAAGTGAAGTATCGCGACCACCTGTTTGCGGATATTTCAGCGACCACACAACTCAATCACGTGGAACTGTTCCCTTCGTTCATTAAGTATCCCCGTTTTCGAGGACGGATAGCTTCGCCCCCTTCCCCTGTGCCACCACGCCACACTGTCACCTTTTCCTGGGACCAAAACCACGAAAGCGGAGTGAACAGCGCAGGCGGTGGTTACCAAGTCTCACTCACGGGTCAACCGACGATCAAAGTACCCTACGCGTCCGGATCCGCTGCACCAACAACCACCACGACCTCTCTGCTATCCGTAAGCTACGACGTAACCGTCCTGGCTTACGCAGCTCTTGATACAATGGGAGGCAATTCTGGAAGTGTCAGTGCGCCATCGCAGACACTCAGTTTGCACGTGCCATAACAAAAGAATGAGGAGTCCATGAAAAAATCCACGAATAAATCGTTACGTTTCATTGCCGTTGCCCTCGCTACAGTTGTCGCGGCAGCCTTGATGATTCCCCATAAAATCTCCGCCGTTTCTCCCACTCCACCTGCTGCGGCGCCCACCCCCACGCCCCAATATGTTAAAGGCGAAGTGCTCGTTAAGTTTAAACCAAGCGCCACATTGCCCGATCGCCACGCAACAATAATGTTACACCAACACGCCTTGCTCGCTGATCTACCCCAACCCGGCTGGACGCATCTCAAGCTAGGTTCTGACCAAAAAGTCGAAGAGGTCATAGCGGCTTACAAAAATGATCCAAGCGTAGAATACGCACAACCCAACTACATTTATCACACTACAGCCATACCCAACGACACGCAGTACGGCCAACTCTGGGCACTCAAAAATACGGGGCAGACCGTGAAATCTATTCTGCAAGAGGGGGACACAATGTACTCCACCCACAACCCCGGTATACCGGGCGCAGACATCAACATTGAAAAAGCCTGGGATCACATCACTGATTGCAGCAGCGTCGTCGTCGCTGTTGTCGACTCCGGTGTTAATTACAATCATGAGGAACTAGCGAGCAACGTGTGGAACGGGGGAGCGGAATTTGCTCATCACGGTTATGATTTCGTCGACGACGACGACGATCCTATGGATCTCAACGGCCACGGCACGCATGTGGCGGGCATCATCGGCGCCGCGGGCAACAACGCGAAAGGTACTACTGGAATTTGCTGGAAAGCGCGCATCATGGCCGTTCGAGTAATGGGCGCCGGTGGACATGGGGATACCGCGGCCATCGTCAAAGGCGTTGACTTTGCCGTAAATAACGGCGCCAAAGTAATCAACATGAGCATTGGAGGCAGTGACCCCTTTGACCCACTCTATAGCGAAAGCATTACGAGTGCACAAAGAGCAGATATCGTTGTTGTGGTTTCAGCGGGCAATGATACTACCGACAATGACGGCTTTTTTACGCCCAGCTATCCGTGCAATTTCACAAACCCGAACCTCATCTGCGTTGCCGCCCTTGACCAAAGTTATCAATTAGCATCGTTCTCAAACTACGGGTGGTTCAGCGTCGACGTGGGGGCACCTGGAGCCAACATCCTCAGCAGCTGGGCGGGAACTTCTGGAAAGATTGCGGATTCGTTAACATCAGAATGGACCTTTACTCCTGCGACAGGTAGCTGGGCATATGGAACACTCCAACCTGAGGGAGTGACAACATCTGCTCTCCTCAACCCTCCGACTTACCCCAACAGTACATACAAGAGCAGCACGGATGCTCGCGCATATAAGCAGTTTAATCTCGCCGGCAAAGACGTGGCGTTGTTACGAACTTCCAGGATAGTCGACTTGCCGAGCGGTGACACCCAAATGGCATACTACAACAAGACGGGCGGGGATCCCTTCGGCATTGACGGGACAATGGTCCGCTCCGAAACGAGTCAGGCGACATCTTATCCCTATTTTTCACACTGGGAAACTGACCTCTCGGGCTGCAAGAGCGCGACTTGTAGCGTCGGCTTCCAGCGACTATCCGACGCTACTCTGCCCAAGGATCTTGGGGTAGGAATCATCGATTTCAAGATTACAACACTTGCCCTCAATACCACGAGCTACAACACCGCAAGAGGAACTTCCATGGCTTCGCCCGTAGTCGCGGGCCTTGCCACGATGTTACGTGCTCACAACCCTCGGTACACTTACACCGAGGTCATCAATGCTATTAAAAAGGGGGGCCAACTCAACTTGAGCCTCATAGGCAATACCACCACCAGCAACGCAATCGACGTCATGTCGTCGCTCGCGTTTATCAATCAACCCACGGGCCTTGAGGCCACGGTAAAATAGGGAGGGGTATGGAAAAAAAATGTACCGCTTTAGCGCACTTGCCCTTGTGGCAGCGGTTGCTGGAGGACCTGCGTGCCGCCATACTCCGAGCGCTCCCAAGGTTCCCCCTATTGACTATGCGTCTCACCAAACCAGGGTGCCGGGAGAATATCTCATCACACTCACGCCGGGGGCAAATGTCAAAATCATCAGCGAACTTTACGGACTCCTCGGAATCAAGAAAATAAAAGACCTGGGTCACAATCTTTTTCAGGTCACTCTCACCGAAGATCCGGGACCAGAGAAAATAGAAGAGCTGCGTGGAAAGAATGCTCAGATCAAGGCCACTCAACCAAACGCCATTTACCGAATCCACGAAACCGGTGGCCCACGCTAACCGCCTTACAATATTTTAAACGGGCACCCCGGAAACGCGCTCTCCAGTTCCTCCTTTGAGAGTTCTCGATATTTGCCAGGCGCAAGCTCACCCAAACAAATTCCTCCAAAGGAAATTCGTTTTAGCTTCGTCACTTCGTGCCCCACTTGAGAAAGCATCCTGCGAATCTCGCGATTCTTTCCCTCAGTGAGCGTAATTTGGAGGGTCGACTCACGCCCCGAGGATTTCAAAATATCAACGTCAGTGGCGCCCAATGCCTCACCCTCATGCTCAACGCCTGCCTCGATTTGTCGCGCTTTTTCAGGGGTAAAATCCCCGCGTACTTGCGCGATATACACACGCGGAACTTGATTCTTGGGGTCGGTGACCCAAGCACCAAATTGCGTATCATTCGTAAGCAGCAGAAGCCCCGTCGTCGCCGCGTCCAAGCGGCCTACGGCAATCAAATGCGTTTCAATGCCGGCGAGCAGTGAGTAAATAGTGGGCCTTCCCTTTTCATCTGAACGCGTGGTGACCAGCCCTTTTGTTTTGTGAAGCGCAAGGGTCAGGGGCGCAGAGATGTTTGGCTTGGCACCATCCACTGTCATCTCGGTGGATTCGGGCACCACCATTCGAAGAGGATCCAAGCACACGCTCCCCGCGATCTTCACTCGGCCATCAAGGATCCATTGGCGCGCCTGAGTGCGCGAGGCAATCCCCATTTTGGAGAGCGCGCGTTCCAGCGGAACGCGGCCACAACCGCTTTTTGAAGGAGTTTTCGCCATTGCAGTGTCTTATCACCCCGATTGACGCATTGCACTATTTATTTGACACATCGAATCACATCCTATATACCTCCTCTTCGAAAGCAACCGCTCCCGGAGGTCCTTATGCCGTTTCTTAGGTCATTTCTCATCGCCCTCTCAGCACTCTCGGCCCTTGGATCTTTGTTCGTATCCTCGTCTCAGGCTTATTGGGTTGTGAGCGACATTGATGACACCATCAAACTTTCGGCTGTGGGCCACCCTCTGAAAATGGCTAAATACGGTATTTTCGATGCAGAATTCTTTGCCGGAATGATCCCCCTCTATAGTTATCTCTCCGCAAATAATCCCGATCAATTGGGACGCTCCCAGAACTCCATAGACTTTGTCAGCGGAAGCCCCGACATATTAAGGGGCCATCTGCGGCGAATTTTTCGCAGAGCGGGCATGCCTGCCAGCACCCTTCGAACGAAAGATTTGACGTCCGATCCTGGCGACATTCTGGATTACAAACTCAAGGCGCTCGAAGAACTGCGAGCGAAATCCTCAGATCCCGCAGCACCCATGATTCTTTTAGGCGACGATACTCAAAAAGATCCCGAAACCTACCTCGAATTTAGCCGTCGCCATCCTGGCTCAATAGCGGCGATCTACATTCATGAAATCAATCGTCGGGCACTTCCCGACGGTGTTCAACGCTTTCATGTCGCTTATGAAATCGCTTTAGCGGAATTTCAAGCCGGCCGCCTGACCCAAGAGCAACTTCTCAGCGTAGGCAGCTCGATGGTCAATGAAAAAAAGGCGGCCCGCTGGGTTCCTAATTACGTTCAATGCTCGCTCATCACAGAGCAAAACCTCCCCGACACGGGAAATCTCAGCGAAGCTATCCTAACCAGCGAAGCTATCCTAACAATGAACCATTCGATCCGAACCCGCTGCAACCAAATCTGCGCGCAAACAACCGCGCAATGATCGTTGGCAAGTCAAATGCATGTTTCTCCCTGTTTTGGAACCAATACTACCAATGACTAAGGAGAAAAATTATGAACACTTTCAAAAAGGTGGGCCTCGTTCTTTGTCTTGTTGCATGGGCCGCTAGCTTTGCCGGATGCAAACCTCAAACTTGAACCCTATGGCGAGCTTTACATTCGAAGCCAAATCCCCGACCAGCATGGATTGCAGTTCGGTTTTGGACTTCAAACATCCGTATTTTTAAAAGATAGCTGGGTCGGCTATCAATCTACTCTTCTCCTACCGAACGACCGTGCCCTGCCGGGTTGGATAACGACGCCGGTCATTGATGTGGTGATCCCGAAACTCAACACGAAAGAGGTAAGCTGGCATTTCTATTTCAGCACAGAAAAACAATACGTCGTCGGAGTAGCCGCCGTGGTCACCCGAGTCGGATCCGACTTTGATCAAATCGACGTTGGCATGCCCTTCTGGGACGAAAACAAGCGTCTCGTTTTACAGCTCTCCTTTTTCTCACCCAAGAAAGACACGGCGGGAAATGTGCTTGTTCCCGGTGGTGCCTTTATCGCAACCGATCTTGCGCCGTTTCTTCCAAAAGACTTCCAGCCTATGCAAAGCGGTGAACCGATGGAGCTCGCGGGCCTCATCGAGCACCGCGCACTGGACAAAGCTATTGCCGGCGAAATTCAGTTAACCGGTGCCGACAAAGACAAGATCCACGGCAAAAAGGATCTCGAGGATCTGATCAAGAAGTACGCCGCGGCTCTTCCAAGAAACTAGTATCGGAACTTAGATTGCGGGGCGGTGCCCCCAGGGTCACCGCCTCCGCCATCTTATCTAGGCAGCGCACCAAGGATTGATGCAAGTCATCCGAAATCGTAAATCCCGTCCAAATCTGTTGATGAGCTTGGACTTCAACCTCGCAAGCCACGGTATGGCCTTTTCCGTTTCGGGTGAACCGCACCCGATAAAATGTGTGGGCCCTAGATAAGCCATGCAGGGTCACCCAGTTTTCAAGATACTTACGGACGAAACTTCGGACTTTATGCGAGCAGCTAATGTGACTGAATTGAACTTCACCGAGCAATGATTCCATAGATTAGGTCCTCCATGAAACCATGTTATGCGCGTTCGATTAGAGAGAGATGAAAGTGGAATTAAAGTAAATTAATTCGCTCCTACTCAATCTTTGGAAACACCCGAGGTATACGAACTTGTCCACACTCGTTCGAAGACCTGATCCAATTGATCCGTTACACTCTGAGTGTGAATCATGAATCCCACATCACGGGTATTCATAAAATAGCCCATGCTCCAATTTTCGGTCCCCACCCAACTCACCAAACCATCTACGATGAGATACTTGCTGTGAATAAGACGAGCGTAATCAATCTTGCCCCCCGACCAAGCAGGGATCGTAACGCTCTTCACTTCGATGTTGCTCAGGGCGGCCAACGCTTTGAGATCCTTCTTGGCTTTCTGAATATTGGAAACATCTACTAGAAGTTGAACTTTCACCCCGCGCGCGGCCGCTTTTCGAATCGAATCATCGAGCGCAGTCCAAGCGCCACCCGCGCCAAAAATCTTGGTTGAATATTCCATGACCTGAATGCGAATCGACTTCTGAGCCGCGTTCATGGCATTTGTGATTTCGGTTAAACTATCAGAAATCCCATCAGGATTCGCTTGTTTGGGTGATGCTAATACCACAATCTCCGAAAAGAGCGCCGAGATCGACAACCCTGAAGAACTCAACGGCGCGGGCGGAGTCACCGCAGCTCCCACGCCTTTTGCCATCGCCCAATCTTTTTCAAAAACTAGCTGAAGGTCAGCACTCACTTTTTCGTCAACGACTCGGATACCGATTTCGTGAATTTGATTTAGCGCTCGCCAATCAAAGTTTTGACTCCCCACAAACCCCTGCTGTCCATCCACCACAAAGAACTTCGCGTGTTGAACGCCTCCAAAAGGCGCGTAATCTACCAAGCGCGCCTCCGCGTTTACCAACTTTGAAATCCGATCAATCGTTTCGGGATAGGTCCCATAGAACTTCTTATCCGCGACAAGCCTCACTCGAACACCCCGGCTTGCCGCCTTCTCAATGGCCACAACCACAGGCTCTAGGCTCTCCCCTGCTTGATTGCTTAAGTAGAACTGCTCAATATCAAGGCTCGTTTTCGCAGAGCCGATCATCTCAAGCCACACTTCTTGAGCTAAACGCACGCCCGGAACCGCAAGCGTGGTTTCAAGCGGAACACTCTGAACGACTTCTATCGTTGGCGCAGCAAAGCCCAAAACACTGGATCCAAAAAAAGCTGAGACAAAAACGAAGGACGCCAAGAATCGCCCAAAATTTAGATTTCTCATTTCCATACCCCCGCCATCGGTGTGGCCTTCAAATCATTTAAACCCAATGTGACAGCACTTCTTTGGCGTCCATTGCTGCAGACCTCGTGCCGTTGCGAAAAGCTCGCAGGGAATACGGAAAAGGTCCAATACATATTGCGCGAATCTCAACAAAAAGCATCTTTGCAGGGGGGCATCAGAAATACGTAAAGTTTTCAAGCTGGTGTCGTATTGCCCTTTCTTAAGGAATCTTACTACACGGGGGGAGCCTGATGAGTCATCTTTCCATCAATCGTTACTTTTTCGCCCAAGCAGCTGCGAGTTGCTTGTCAAGAGTCACAAGCTTTAGATTTAACGTGGCAGCTAGCCAGAAGTAGCTTGCATCGTAAATCGTGAGGCCATATTTTTCGGCGATCGCAAACACGGAGCTAACGGGGACGTCGACGCGCTCAATAGCAGCATCACAATAGACCTGATAGCATTCATCGAGTTGCTGTCGAAGCTGTGGGTGGTATTTTATTTTCTTGAGATATACCGATCCGATTTCATAGTCGATCAACGTCGGCGCAACCCAAGAGCGATTCAGCAACTTTCGTTCAAGAAGTTCGGCTTCCGGCTCTCTAAAAAAAATCGCGCTGACGGCGGAAGCATCCACTACAAGTTTAGCGTCTGTCTCTGTCTTCACGGATTACTCTTGTTGATTCAGAAGCAGTTGTCACTGCGATTTTCCGGAGCCTACGGATCGATTCATCCATAGACAAGGGGCGAGGCCGTTCAAGATTCTCTTCAAGAATGGTCATCAGCTCACCCTGAAGCGAGCGGTGATTCTTCTCAGCTCTCCAGCGCAACTTCTCTACTAAAGCATCAGGGACGGCTTTGATTGATAGATTTACAGGCATAACGGCTCCAATCTGACTCCATTATAGCCTTAAAACAGATCTATGTCTATGGTTGAAAAACAGCTCCGGCAAGCCCTTGAAATGCCGTGACATTTCGGACGGCTGCAAGATGGCATTCATTACTATGTGAGTGCGGCTTTCGGGGAATTTCTGAATTTCGCCGGACACGAAGCCCCCCCCCCTATGTCAGGAAGGATGTCGCATCTAACGAAAAACCGCTCGTTCGCTCGCTTTCATAGAAACCAGTTGATGGCATCATTAGCCAAAGTTCGAGAGGCCTTTAATGGTGTTTCTGGATGCAAGCAAGTTTGTGATCCAGATAAAGATGACCTGATCTTGGAAACTTGTAAGCTAACCGCCGATCTAGCTCAGACTAGAGCCATGTTATACAGCGGCAAGTGCAAGTGAGACATAAAGAAACCCCTCGTTTGTTTTGACGCCATTCGTTGCCACAATCACTATTAAGTCGACAATCGGAGTTCCGCAAAGACGACGTGCGAGTTGCTAGATCGCCCGTGCATTCGTTAAAGCGGCGAATTCGCCGAGCGAATCTTTTGCTCCAGCGCAGTCCAAATCGGGATTTTAGTATCCTCAATCGTATCAGTAAACGCATTCAACTCCTCGATCAAAAAACCGATCAAAGGTTGAATTGAAAAACTGCTTGAGGAAATTCTAGCGGCGAGTCCTGCCATTCCGGGCTCGTACCTCTTGGGAATTTCAATCACCGCTCGCGCCACGCCTTCTGGAAGCGCAAAGGTGTAGAGCGACAGGGGATTTAGCTCAGCACCACCGACTTTGAATTCCGAAAGAACTGCCTTGCCGTTTTCTTGCGTTTGCACAAAACTCACGCCCGATATCGAAAGTGGAAAGCCCATGTTCACGGCCGTTTCGCATACTTTAGGGAGAATAGCGCCCGGAAGCTTTAGGGTCCAAATAGTCCATCCTAAATTTGGGCCTAAATTTGGGTTTGTGCCCAGGCCAAACTCAAACAACCTCGGATAAAGTTTCATCAGATTCAAGTGAGTGACCGCGCTGAGGGGCTGAGGATCGCCGCGAAAAGCTTCGGCATCAATTCCGATATCAGCGTGTGTGGCCTCCCGAAAAGCTTGAGCGACAAAATCGCCCCAGAACGTACCAAGACTTTGAGGTGGATTTGTTTCGGCGCTCAAAGCACTCACGTCGCCCACCGTTTCTCGTAACCAAGAATCGCCAAACTGCTTATCCATTGAAACCTTCGCATCGGCCACTAAGCCCTGAATGACGGGGTCTTGAGGCCCTTGCGCAAGTACGGGCACAAACGCGTAACTATCAATTTTGTAAGTGCGGTTGCGCTTGACGGTCACCACCAATTTGCCAATGCCTGCGCCAAAAGCGGGGGCTTGAAGAATCGGAACTTCACGTCCCGTGAGATCCTTTTTTAACAGGGGTTGGACAAGTGGAATATGATCGTGGCTGCCCACAACCAGATCGATGCCAGCCGTCCGCTCCACGAGCTTCACGTCGGCCGCGGTTCCTAGATGCGAGAGCACGATCAAGATATCGTTGCGCGCTTTCAAGACCGGAATCAATTTAAGCGCACTGATCAAGGGATTTGTAATCGAAATATCGCCTGCCGCCCAAGCATAAAGCACATCATCAGTCGTAAGTCCTAAGACCGCAATTTTGAGTCCCGAGCGGGTGAGCTCAACATAGGGCAAAATCTTGGTCGCAGCATGCGGATACCGAGTGCGGTCGAAGTCAAAATTTGCCCCAACGATTTTAGTGCCGGTCGGAAGCTCTCCTAGGAGCCGATCAAACTCAGCGGGGCCCATCAAGAAGTCATGATTGCCAATCGCGGTTGCGTCGAACGCCATCGCCCCCAGCAATTTTGCCGAGTGCGAACCTCGATCCGCAAAATAGTAGGGATCACCCTCAAATGAATCTCCTCCATTGAGCACAAGGGATTCGAGCCCCTTTGACTTGGCTTCAGTTTTTAGCCGATTCAGCTGAAACTTGAGCGCAGCGTAGCCTCCAACTTCAGAACTCCCGTCAAAATACGAATGAAGGTCGTTCACGTGAAGGATCTGAATCGTCACGCTTCGCCACAGGCAACCCCAAAACAGGGTGGCAAGGGCCATGACGATGCTGATTTGAAAAACTCTCCGATAAATTCTTATTCTTTTTGGTGCGCCCATCACGAGATGCCAATATGCAAGCAAAGGTCCAAACTCAAAATAATGAGTTCTCTCTAGTTTTCAAAGAGTTGGACCTTCAACCTGAAAGAACCAAAAGTGATGGACTGACCGATTGTCTAAAAGTTTTACACCCGCGACGACGACCCTAGCCCGCTAGTTCGGAGTACTCAAGGGGCGCATCGAGTTCCAGGAATATCTTAAGTGAAACTGCTCTTAGATACCCATACCTTTTTATGGCAGCTCTACGACCCGAATCTTATTTCAAAGACAGCACTCGCCGCACTGTCAAACCCCAGGTACTCGCTCTTTGTTAGCGCGGCATCTCTTTGGGAAATTGGGATCCTCATTAGCCTGAAGCGCATAAAGTCCAAGGATTCAAGCGCAAAGATGTTGGAGGAATCACATTCTGCTTGCGGAATTGAGCTGCTACCCGTTGATGTCGCGCATGCTGAGATCGTCTCCAAACTCCCCTATCACCACCGAGACCCTTTTTATCGACTCATCATTGCTCAGGCTCAAAGCGATAAGCTCACCATAATCGGAACCGACAACGCGTTTGACTCCTATAAAGTATCTAGGCTCTGGTGAAAAGGCGGATCACACACTCAGCTTTCGCCCCAGTGCTAATTCCAGACTAATCAACGCCTCGACCGCATCCACTTGAGCTTTGATCACGCCGGCGCGTGCGCGAAACAGATCAAGCTCCGCATCCAACATCTCGACATTGGTGCGCGTCCCTGCTTTGAGCCCAACCCGTGCAAGACGAACACTCTCTTCGGCCTTGTCGACCGAGCGCAAAGAGGCGTGGTAAGATGACACGCTATAAAAGAACTTCTGCCGCCATGTCTTAAACTCCACCGGAATCTGTAACTGTGCGACGCGAAGGTTATGCTCGGCATCGCGCGCTCGAAGAGAAGCCAAATCCTGCCGCGCCTTTTCCGCCCCCCCATCAAATAGCCGCCAAGTGAGTGACATGCCAATCGCGTAGGCATTGCGAAACTGCGAAGACTCAAACATGGATTTACTCACGTTGTTGTAGGCCTGCGTGTTAGCAAAGATATTGAATCGTGGATACCAATGCGCTTGCGCGGCATGCTTGTAGTCTTGCGCGGCAAAATCCAATTTCATTTGCGCCTGAAGATCATCTCGGTTTTGGAGATCGACCGCTAAATCTTCAGGGATCTTGATCTCGCTTGGTATAGGGAGCACACCCTCCAAAGAGCGCTCATCTTGCTCCAGACCCATCGCCTGTACCAGCCGCAGCCGGGAGACCGTCACACGATCGGCACTCGCCATTTTCTCCACGCGCGCTTCTTCGAGCTGGACCTCAATACGAAGTACATCAAACTGCGTGGAAAATCCAGCCCTTTGCCGGGCCTTGATTTCACTCAAATGCTCTTCCAAGGTTTTCAGATTCTGTTCGGCCACATTTTCCAAAAATTTGGCTGCAATCGCCTGGTAAAATCGCAGCTTCACATCCGAATCAAGCTGTAGCCGCGCCCGCCGCAACTGAGACTGTCCCGCATCCGCTTCTTTTTGCGCCCCCCAATAAGTATACCAAGACGCAAGACCGTCAAACAGCGTCATCGAGCCCTCAAGCGTCAGCGTCGTCATCGGATACTGCGCGGGCATTTGTAGATTGGCTCCGCCAAAAGAGATGTCCAAAACCTGAAACTTATTATCAACAAAGTGATCGGCTTTTAATCCGATTTTAGGCAAAAACGCGGCCAAGGATTCGCGCTCTTTTAGGGAAGCCATCTCTGCGGCGTCCACAGCTTTTTGCGCGACAGGATTGGCGCCCTCCGCCTCTTCAATGGCAACCGTCAAGGTAACAGGGCCCGACTGCGAAGCCGCCCACGCGCCCAAGGAAAATCCCACCCCCACAAAAATCAAAAGCCTTCTTGCAATCATTCTTAAAACCCTCATGTCTTTCATTCGAGGTACAACCCCTCAGGCTTCGCCCCTGCGCCATCACCCACACTTTTGTTCGGCAAAAACAAAGTGGGAACAATCGCGACGGCCACAATCGCCGAGCCCACCATAAAAGCATCTTGAAAAGAAGACACCGTCGCCGCCACACCTAGGTGCTGAGCGACTGCCATCTTCGCCGCCAAAAATGCTTGCCCACGAGTGAGCCCAAAAAGATGCGCGTGTCCCGCAACTCGTCTCACCGCATCGAACATCGCAGGGGATCCCACATGCATTGCAGACGAAGCCACGCTCATATGAAAATGAATGCGATGGCCCAAAACGGTGGCTAAGAACGCGATCCCAATAGCCCCGCCCACCTGCTGAATGAGGTTTAGCATCGAAGAAGTGGTCCCTGCCTTGTTTCTCGGCACCGCGTTCATGGCGGTTGCCATCACGGGCGCCATGAGAAATCCCATCCCGACCCCACGCATCAGCGTGGGCGAGATGACATTCCACAACGAAGTAGTAATATCGATGTTGCGATACATGAGCATTGAATAAGCGACCGCGCAAAGCCCGAAGACTGCGGGCCCGCGCGCGCCCACGCGGTCACTTAACTTCCCCGCAATCGGCATGGTAAAGGCCACCGCAAGAGCGCCGGGCATCATGAGCAAGCCACTTTCGATTTCATCAAAGCCCATCTGCCGCTGCAAAAAAAGCGGCAGCAAGAACACGCCACCAAAGAGCGCAACAGAACGCACAAAGGTCACCAGTGTCGCTATTGAAAGAACAGATGACTTAAACAGCGAAAGGTCGATAATCCCATTCGGAACGAGAGACTCAACCAAGAAAAATCCAATCAAGCTAAAGAACGAAATGATCGCACAAACTGCGACGTACACCGAATTCCATCCCTCATGCTCGCCGTTAGACACGCCCAAAAGAAATGCGACCAAAAAAGTCGAGAGAAACCCGAACCCCCAAAAATCAAACGCCCGCTTCTCGCTTGCGTGCGGTTTATCCGGTATCAAAATCCGCAGCGCCAATAAAATTCCGATGATCCCGATGGGAATGTTGACCAAAAATATCGAACGCCACCCGAAACTCTTGGTGAGAATTCCGCCCAAAGTAGGCCCCAGTGCGGGCCCCATAATCACGCCCACGCCCCAGTAGCCCATCGCTTTGCCACGCTCACGGGGTTCAAACACTTCCGTAATCATCGACATGCCAACCGGAGTCAGCGCACCGCCGCCCAAGGCTTGAACCACACGGGCGATAATCAACGACGGAAGGTTCCACGCCATTCCGCAGAGAACAGAGCCCAGCGTGAAAACAAAAAGGCTCAGCACGTAAAGCCTGCGCGAGCCGATGACATCGCGCAACCAAGCCGTCAAAGGCATCAGCACCGCAAACGCCAGCATGTAACCGGTCACCACCCACTCGATGTCATCCACCCCAACGCCAAAGTCCGCCATGATCGAAGGAATCGAAACGTTGACGATGCTCGTATCGAGCGCCGCCATGAGCGTGCCAATCATCACGATCCCCAGAACATCCCACTTATAGCGGGGGTTATTCTTTAGGTGTTGCGCAATGGGGCTCATCTTATTTGATTCCGGTCACTCGGATCCGGATCTCAACAGACTGCCCCGCACGCAGGCTCAAATCAGGGTGGGGTTCCAACTTAATCTTGATCGGAATTCTCTGAACGAGCTTGGTGAAGTTTCCCGAAGCATTTTCCGAAGGAATCAGCGCAAACTGCGAAGCAGCGGCTCTGCGGATTTCGGTGACCGTCCCCTGAAGCTCGCCGCCTTCATCAACCGTAAGACTAACCGGCTGACCTGCCTTTACCCGGCCAATGTAGGTTTCTTCAATGTTGGCCGAGACCCAGGCGTTCTCGGAGTCCGCAAGCGTCAACGCCACTTGCCCGGGCTCCAAGAGGTTCCCCACTTCCGCAATTTTTTGAACAATGACACCATCGATTTGACTCTTGATATAGGTGTTTTCCAAAGCCACTTCGGCCAAATGAACCTCGGCTTCGGTTGTTTGCGCCTCTGCTCTCGCCTTATCCAGATCGCGGGCCGGCACGCCATTTTGGTGAGCCAACTCTTCGACTCGTCTCAGTTCGTGTTGCGCAAGAGTTGCTCGCGCGCGAATGCGCTGAAGTTGAGCCTCGGCATTGCGATGATCAAGCTCAACGAGGGTAAACCCCTTTTTTACATTATCGCCCTCTTGAGCATTGAGTTGCACGACACGCCCCCCCGCTCCTTCTGGGGCCACACGAATCAGCGTCATCGAAACGCGCGCGTCATCCGTCGAAACAAATGGACGAAAATGGATCCACCAAATCAGGATTCCCAGGGCCGAAACAATCAAACAAACCAAACCCGTTCGACGAGCTGCGGGAGCTTTCCACCACTTCTTAGATGAGGCATCTTTCATAGGAGTGAGGAGTACCGGAATTCCGGCGCAGATTCAAGACTACTTCTTCATTCGCCCTAGCGAGCTCGTTGCCCAAAATTTAGCCCTACTATCGGGAGACTGAGTCAGCGCAGTCAAAACCTCGGTCAGCCAGGCCTTTTCCTTGAGACTCATCTTTCGATCCATAAAATGTGAAACGAGCGAACCCAGTTCCCAAGCAAGCTCACCCTGCGCCTCGAGGGAACCCTTCTTCGCCAGATATAGAACTGCTTCACGCTGAGGACCTGTAACCGCATGAAAACTGAGAAGACCCACCAAAGCCTTTACCGCAGCCTTTTGAGTGCTGGGCGCATCGGATTTTACGGCCTCCAAAACGATGGTTTGAACTTTGTCAAAATAGCGCCGATCGTGAGCACTCCCACCCGTATCTTCAGCCGCATATCCCAAGGCACGGACCCAGGCTGCAAACGCCAATGGACTTAAAGCCTTTGCATCGATCTCCAGCAAAGCCTCTTGGCCAAATTTTGAAGAGCCCGCGCCCGACGCGCGCCAACCTAACTGGGTGATCGCTTCGATTTTTGACGACTCTCGAGGATCCCGCGCGATAACGGTCTTCAACACTTCAATGCCAGAGCGATCCTGCAGCAAGAGGCGCGCCCTCCTGCAATCGATCCTTCGCAGAGCACGCATTCGACCCAGAATCGCCATGGACAACCTGCGCGGCGATAGAGTCTAGGACGAGAGTCTGATGGAAAATGCCGTTCCAATCATCAAGGGTGGGTGGAACTTTTGAACCCACGCCTTTTACACACTCGATGAGTATCTCGTTCGGAGGGTTTCCGGTCTTAATTTGCGCCACTGCACCTGAAATCTTCTTTCCTGCCAATGGACTCGGCACATCTATGATGGCCTCAAAAACAGCATTATCGGCGACTTCGTACTCCCCTTCCCAAAGGATCAAATCATAGGTCTTTAGAATCGGCTGAAACCGAACAGCAGCCGCAATAAAATCCTCTGAATAAGTGAGACTACAAAAAGGCAAATCCCTGGAAAGGTTCTCCGGCTCAACGAGACTGCCAAACTGCATATAAAACTTCTTCGACAAACGCTCCTTATCGCGCACGCTAACCTTAAAACTTCGTTCAACGACGATCCGAGATTTCGCGGGAGCTGGGGGCAAAGAAGCCGCAGACGCCGCAACCGTCAACAGGGCAATAAAGGACAAAAAGAGACCCACCCTCATAGATTCATTATTCCAGAGTATTTCAAGATTGCCTAAAACGTTCCAAGAACGCTAATGAAGGGAAAATTTTGCCGAGCTAACCGGCCGCCGGAATTCTTAAGGAACTACTTTCTTCACTTGTGCAAGAGGCACTTCAATGGAGCGCCCACCAAAAGAGCGCGTAAGTGTTGCGCGAATACGAACCTTTTTGCCCTCTTTGAGCCACTTTGAAGCATTAGGAATCAATTTTCCAAGCTCGACTTCAATTTGTTTGCCATCACTGCTTACAAACTGAGCAGGAACGTCGCCCTTGAAACGGGTCGAATAGAAAACCAGCAGATGCTTCACTGCAATTTCAAGATGAACGCGCGTCTTCACCAAACTCGAAATGCCCTGCTGATCTTCGAATTTTAGAACCAAATTAGCCTCTCGCCCCTCCAACGCCTGCAATGTGACCTGCCCGATTTCCTCTTCTTTGAAAGCTTTAGAAACACTCAGTGAGCTGCCTTCGCCCTGATCGACTTGCGCAGTCTCCGCCCATAAGCTCGAAGGCACAGCAAAACGGACTTTCCCGCCCCCTAAGTAAGCCGAAATCGTCTCACCGGAAAAATCACTAGAGGGACGGTCCGCATTCCAAACGACCTGGGCCTTGCGCGCCACCCGACCCTCGAAAAAAGAATAGACATCCGACAGCGCCGAACCTGGGGCGAATAACCCTAAGGCACCGCCCTGCGAGCTCCAAAGATTTTCAGATAGCGTAATTTCTCTTCCCATCCCCAAGGTACCCAAGGGAAAATACCCACTTTGAGTAGTAGGCAACAGGGCTGAATTACTCTTAATCAAAATCGCCGAACCTTGGGAGCCTGAAACCCCGGGCACTCCGTCCGCGCCGTCATATCCCATGCGACCATTCGTGCAACTGTAAGTGATCTGACCGCAATTGAGTCCCTGATTGTTGCACTGAGTGACGGTCCACAGGCCTTCAAAACACGAACAAGGCCGGCCCCCTTGAGTGCCACGACCGGCTCTGCCCGCACGGCCCGCTTTCGAAACAATCCCGATTTTTTTAAGATCCTCGAACTTTTCAAAATAAATGGTGATGTCGCCGCCACTTCCACCGTTACCACCGGAGCCCCCTCGCCCACCATCGCCGCCACTGGCACCCCAGATATTGTAGTGAGGCCGGTGCTCAGGATAGCAACCTCCCGCATCTTGACCAGGCATTCCGTCTTCGCCATCGGATCCATCCGCTCCCGAGAGATTATAAATTCCGGAGGATCCATCTGCGAAAACCGTTAAATCAGGGCCCGAATCTCCTGAGTGTCCACTTCGACCACTCCAGCCCGAGGATCCCTCATACCCAAAGGCAAATGCCTGAGGGGATTGCGCCGCCAGGGCGAAGAGAACAGCAAGAAAAACACCCCATCCTTTAAACAAGTTTTTCATGCCTTAATTTAACTACTGAAATAGCAAGAAAGCAAGCGCCTGCGCAGCGAGTTAAATCGGATCATGGGGCAAGCTCCCACGCGGGGAGCGCAAATAGGCATAGGGAGTCACGCTAAGGAAATTTGAAACCCGCGACGTATAAAGATCCGCATATCGCTCTAACTGATAGGCGAGATGACTCTTGTCATTGCCCGTGCGCATAAGCAACCCCCACAAAGGACTGCGAAGTTCCGTTGAGGCCTGCGCCAAAGGCGAAATCTCATGATCAAGCTTATCAATGACAGCCCGAAGTTCTGCTTGCTGTTTCTGTATTGCTGCGTCGGCCGCAGCTTGCTCCGCCGCTTGCGCCCCGCCAGCCGATCTGAGCCTTTGCATTTCTAGTCGTAATTGGCACACTTGCGCTTCAATGCGCTCCTTCTCATTCATGAGCGCTTTAAGTTTACTTTCCGCTTCGCGAAACGCCTCGCAATCGCGGATCTCTTCTTCGAGTTCACGCAAGATGAGCGCCGTGCGCCAGCGCAACACGTTCTTGCTCGCATGAACGTCCCCGAACATATGATCGCCCACATAGAGGATTTCATCTCCCGAAATCCCTAAGTGCTTTTCAAGCTCTGAAGCACTCCCTCCAAAATAAGCAGTCTTAGTCTTCAGCCCCACCGTCGAGACCGGCAAAAGATGTCCGGCCTCATCGACGACTTCAAAAAAAGGATTCTGGTTAATAAAAAACTTCGGCTTGCGCGCGCCGACAATCGTCACATCAAACAGATCACGCCAGGTCGTACCTCCGGGTAAGAACCGGTCAAAGCAATAAGTCATCATCGCGACCGTGTAAAACCACTCAGAGTTCGTGATGAGCATGAGCTTCTTGCCTGCCTGATGTTGATCCAAAAGCGCGCGCGGAATCTCGGGATCCAAAATCACAAACCGCTCCGGATCTGCGATTATGTCAGCCTTTAAGCTCCCCTCCATGTGCGTGTGATCCAAGATGCCCCGCACCTGCTCATATAGGTCGGAGTACCCCAGCACTTCCGGAATTTTTCTTTGATCCAAGAGATCCACCAATTGCGCATAGATACAGCCCTCCGAAAGCGAAAAAAGCGTATTAAGAAACACCCAGCGGGTATCTGACAAATCCACAATCGTGCGCGAATACAAAGTGCGCTGTTCATCAAAATTCGCAAGCCGAGTTCCGTGCATCACGCGTTTGACAAAACCAAAGCGATTGGCTTTTACCAAGTTCCCTTGCTCCGTATCGATGATCAACCCCCGACACACCATTTGAGGATCAAACTTCAAATGCGCCACCGGCCAGTTGCGCGACATGAGCTGCTGCTTGATGTATTCATAGGCGCGCTGTTCCCATTCGTTTTCGCGGTATTGCACAAGCGTGTAATCCATGTCGTAGCCTATGGCTTTGATTGCTCTGAAGTTGAGAGTTCGATTGCAAAATACGCCGCGCTCAAGTCGAGATTCTAATTTCATTTCAAGTGCTCCTTTATACTGCCTGTTAATGTTTTTTCCCAGTCTTGAATCGCTTGCGCAACCTTCTCAGGCTGCTCCATGGGCAAAAAATGTCCGCCGCCTTCAACATTCATTCCATGAGCCTGCGGGAGACGGCGCAAAGCCGCGCGCATCGCTTGAGGCACAAAAGTTCGGCTCTCGGCTCCTCGTAAAAGCAAGACCGGGCATTGAACATTCTTCAAAGCCTTCCACACATGATCCGGCCAGTTTGCGAAAATCTCCGCTTCGATTTCTTTGCGACAGCTCAGACGAATTCCACCGTTTGCCCCATTCGCGGGCCGCGTTCCCCATTTTAGATAATCGTCCAACACCTCGGACTGCCACGTCCTGAAGGCGGGTTTTCGCGAATAGATTTTCTTCAACGTCTCAACGTCAGGAAATTCCTCACGCCTGGAAAGTGTAAGGTTCACCATCGGATGCCATCGCCGAAAGAGTCGGCTCTCCAAGAGCCACAAAACAACTTGCGTCGGCCAATTAAAAAGCACGGGGTCCAAGAGCACAATCCCAGCGCAAGAGCCAGGGTGAGCAGCCTCAAATAAAAGTGCAGAAATCCCGCCGAGCGAATGCCCAATCGCAATCGGTCGATCAAAAAGTTTGTCGTTCTGCCACCGCGCGAGATCCTCCACCAAATCGTCCCACGAGTGAATATGCCCCGGATCATAGGATTGCCCATGACCCCTGAAGTCCGGCGCAAGCCAAGTGCCTTCACCCAAACAATTGAGGAGCCGCTGGTAAGTCCCCCCGTTGAAGCCATTGGCGTGAAGCAGGAGGTAACGAGGATTTCCTTCGCCACTTTTTAAGAAGTGATAAGAATGATTGACAAAAGAAATTACAGGACACCCAGTCATAATCTGTTCCATCTTAAGCCCTCCCCCCCCACTTGCCAACCCTCCTTTGCTTTGCTAGGTTCCGCCCATGAAAACACTTTTTGCAATCGCACTTACTTTCGCGTCATTTCAGGCTCACAATCAGGCTCACGCTTCTGACTCTTTAAACGACGACGTCACAACTTATCTCTACGGAATGAAGAGCGTCTATAGAACCCAATACGCGCCTGCCGCCTGGAAAAAACAGTTCGCCTCTTATGATCTTGATACGGAGTTTAAAAACGCCATTGACGCGGTTCAAAGTCGCCCTGAGTTGAGCCTGGCAGATTCTAGAACCATTTTTAAGAATTTCATTTATGCGATGAAAGACTATCACACCAGTATTTCGTTTGTCACGACCGAGGCGGCCACCCTGCCCCTCACTGTTCGAGGCACCGACAAGAACCTCTATCTCGTTAACATTGATCGCGCAAAACTTCCCCAGAGCACCTTCCCTTTTTCAGAAGGCGACGAGTTGATTTCGGTGAATGGAAAATCCGCCCTTGCAGAGCTGGCGGCCCTCCAGGCCGAAACTCCTGCCAACGTGCCCGCCACCGACAAAGCGCTAGCGGAGGCGACGTTTTTTCGTCGCAGAGCCTCACGCGGCATCCAGGTCCCTCAAGGACCCGTCACTTTGGGAATCAAACGCAATGGCGCCAACGAAGTGTCATTGATCGAGATGATTTGGGACTACACCCCCGAGAAAATTGCGCCTCGGCACAATCTCGTGTCGAGCGCCTTGTCTGCGCGCCACGGTCTTTTTCATCCACAAATGAACGCCCAACTCAGCGCGATTTCCAACGCCGAAACTCCTTTTGACCTCGGAGCAAGAAAACCTTGCACGCCGACCCTGGGGAAAAAGATTTGGCAAAGTTCAATAGACGACTTCTACCATGCTTACATCTTTCAAACGCCCGAGCGCAAACTCGTGGGCTACATTCGCATCTCCTCTTATGAACAAGAGGATTACGATTTGGCGATCGAAGAATTTGCGAAAACCATGGAACTTTTCGAATCCACGACCGACGCAATGGTCATTGATCAGATCAATAACCCGGGCGGCTCCGTTTTCTACCTCTACGCGCTGGCCTCAATGCTCAGCCCGGCACCGCTTAAGACCCCGCTTCATCGCATGTCCGTGACTCAGGCTGATGTGGCGGAAGCACTCGATATCATCGGCAAACTCGCTAATGTGAAAACTGATGCTGAAGCCCAGACTCTTTTCAAAGGGGAACTCAACGGATACCCCGCCTCTTATGAGTTCGCGCGTTTTTATTTGAGTTACGCTCAGTTTATCGTAAGCGAGTGGACGGCCGGCCGAAAACTCACCCATCCTTATTGGATCGGCGGAGTGGACCACATCAATCCCTCGCAGTCTCATTATACGAAACCCATTTTGTTTCTCACCAATCACCTCGACTTCTCAGGCGGAGACTTCTTGCCTGCCATCCTACAAGACAATAAACGAGTCACCGTCATGGGTTCCCAAACAGCGGGCGCCGGCGGCTACGTCTATGATGTTCAGATTCCCAATAATCTCGGCATCGACTCTTTTCGGGTCACAGCCTCCATCGCAGAGCGTGTGGATGGCAACCCCATTGAAAATCTCGGGGTGAAGCCTGACGTCCTGTATGAAATGACGAGTGAGGATTTTACGCAAGGTTTCGCGCCCTATGCGGCCGCAATCAATGCTGAGCTCACCAGGCAGCTGTCAAAACCTTAGACAGGGTTAGCGCGGACACAGGGTTCCTCCGCAAGGCAGGATAAATTTGTTCGCCCGTTTTTTCTCTCTCTTCTCAACGAGATGTCCGCATTTTTTGTAAGTGTTCGTGCTCCAGCTCAAACCTGGCATCGTACTTGAATACCCTGTGTTAAGAGAGAGAAAAAGAGTATGGGCAATCACAGAATCAGTCAAAAAGCATTCATTCTCACGGGGCTATTAGTGCTGGGATCCAGCGCATGTGGCGTCTCAAAAAATGCGATTCCCGAAAAATTGAACATCACTGAAACGCCCTCGGATCAAGTCACACCCGCCGAAACCATTTATCCCACAACGACTCCGCTAGAAGACTACTACCCCGTCTCAAGTGGGACAAAACCTGAAGCCAAGATCTATTCTCAAGACGCCTGGTGGTTTGCGGAAGTCAAAGTCCTGGATGGCAACCAACCGGTGAGCCTTCTTTTTTCAGGACACAATAGCTTCGGAATCAATGCGGAGCTCCTTTCCCCCACACTTGCCACTTTCAAAAGCGACTTGATAGGTGGAGCGACAACTGAACTCTACCGTTGGTACAAAGCAGATGCGAAAGCGAAACTCCTTCTTGCGAAAGATAAAGCAGAAGTGGAACAAATTTCGCCTAGCTATGAGATTTCGATTCAAGACGTTGCAAAGTTTCAGCTCACGACAGATGTGCGCATTCATGTCGCACTACAGGGTCTGCACGTTGAAGCCTTCGATAAAGATCTTGCGTTTGATGAAACCCTCGGAAGTGCGAGCGACGATCTAGGCGGCCAATTTACGATGCTTTCAAACTTCAAAATCTATAGTGAGCTTGGAAAATACGCGGCCCCCAGGCCAAAAGATTTATCCCCTATTTTCAGCCTTGGGGCAAAAGAAAGTTTTCCTCCGAAATTTGCCAAGGGTTTTGTAAGTTCTGTCTCTGAAAAACTGGGATGCAATTCGAGGCAATCTGAATGCATATGGGAACCGAAGGTCTTTAGTGCTGACTTCGATGTGGCCCAGACTTCGATCCTGGACGTCACGCAAGCAGCGCTTCGAGAAGTTTCGGATCTTGAAACGTCTGCCAATCTCACACATCCAACAGGGTCTCGTACGGATTTTCAAATCGCGCTGCAGAGGAAAAACCAAGCGCCCTTTGCTCCCGATGCTTGGGGCTGGCATCCGCGCGCCGTCGTTAGTCATGCAGATCGCGACACCTATGAAGCAGCCCAAGCCGCCCTTGCGGGTGCAGCGACTTCTGCGAAAGTGGCTGGTGCATTTACGAAAGCGACGACTGAAGTTCTAGGAGTAGTCATCCGCGCAGAATTCCAGGAGTTGACCGCTCGGCTGGCGAAACTCGATTCTGCGGGTGAGGCACGCATTCTCGATCTTTTTTCTTCACTTTTAGGATCTCTCGATCACACGACTTCTTGGACAAAGGCCCAACTTCCGAGCGCCTCTCAGCTAGGGACACTTGCCAAGGTTATTACTGCTAACGCGAAGACCGCGGACGAAGTGCAGGATCTCGCAAACTTCACCCTGCTCACTGACGAGATCAAAACACTACAAACCATTTGGCTTGCGAACTGTGAAGCTTTCCATGCTTGTTACAAAACCAAGACCGCCTTTAGCCCAAGCAAGTTAGCCCTCCTTAATCAGAACCTAATCTTACTTGAGGGGGTTACCTATTCTTCCGAAACCACAGGCAATCCCAAAATTATTGCCGACCTCTATGCCTTTGCTTCTCAAAAGGGCCCCGCGCTTTTAGCATCCAATACGGTGACTGCGGCCGAGAGTTTTCGAACTCAAATCGCAGCTCTTCAAAAACGCATCTTGAGTGGTGAGTCCGTCCGCGACGTCACCTCTAATATGAAAAATGAACTTGATGCAATGGCCGCAATTGGACTGAGTTTGTCTGCGGCAAAATAGGCGATCACCCGGCCAGAGATTAAGGTCCAAAACTGCATCGTCTTTGATCCAATGAAGGTTGCCCTCCGAACAAGGACCGAGTTGCGGCGGATCAGTCTCTGGCGCAATATCGACGGCAAAAACCCAGGCCACCCAATCCTCGCCCTTGTGAGGCTTGAAATTCGGAAACTGGAGGACACCCAAGGGGGTAAACGGCTCCAATGAGAAGGCGAGACCGGATTCCTCCTGAAGTTCCCGCACCGCGGTTTCAAGGGGTGATTCGTCTTCATCGGATTTTCCGCCAAGGCCGTTCCATTTTCCAGCGTGAAAATCCTCAGGAGGATCAGGGGCCACGCGATGAAGCATGAGGACGTGTCCCCGGTGCCGAACGTATATACGAACGGCAGGAATCGCCTTTCTTTTTCCGGATTCAAAAGCATTGGGGGTCGACATGCGCTCCTTCTTGCATTTTTCGAAGTTTCTTCGGAAATTCATTATCCAATTTCCGGAATAGATGGGAAACTACTTCGGTCCAGTTCTTGCTCATACAATTGCTATGACCTCCAAAAAACATATTTCTCCAAACGCCTCAAAAATCAAGATTTCTCGCTCAAATGATCGAAGACGTTCAGTCGTTGATGTATGGAACCATCTCTATCACGTGCGGATGGAAATTAGAACGAACCTTCCGGCTAAACAACGTCGGGCAATTGCTGTGTATTTCTTCAAGCATTTGCGCCCCTGTTTGAAGCATGATTTTTCAATTTCACTTCAGCACGATACATTCCGGGGTGATTTTGAAGATATCAAAAGACGTGGGCTACCTACATTTCAGAGTTCTAAGAACGAGAAACTGAGGAAAAATGGGTTCAATATTCGGATGCGACGTCTGGATTTAGGATGGACCCTCAATGAGCTTGCTCAGGCCTCAGGAATCGACGCCTCACACCTCAGCGAACTTGAACGCGGCCTATACGCCCCAAGGGCTTTGACCCTGAAAAAACTCGAGAAAGCACTTTTCGGATTCCCATCAATTCCGGAATTTGGATAGTGCCCGCAGATGCAATCCCATCCCGGCAAGCCAATTACTTGACAAAATAGATCAAACAAGATACAAGCACTTCTGCCTTCGAGGTGGCGCCATATGAAATCCAAACAGAAGTACTTCAAAACTCTCTCTCACCTAGTTCTCGCAGCACTCATTTTGGGCATGGGAATCTCTCAGCTTCCCTCACGCTCCGAAGCACTCGAGGCCTCAAAGCGCATAAAAACAGAGCTCCCGTTTGATCCCACAAAAGACGGCCTGTGTTTCGACAACACAGGGTTTGCTGATGTCGCCTGGCCCCTGGGGAAAATCGCGGATAAAAAGGGCGCCTGCCAAGGAATGTCCGGCATCGTCGCCGCCACCCATCGCTACGTCAGTTTTGATCCCCAAGGTCCAAAAATGTCAGAAGGCGCAGTTCTCTCCCGCATTCAAGACGCCGTAAATCTCTACACCCAAGGTTGCAACGACTACACCTGCCAAAAAGGAGCAATCACGATCACAGGATTTTCGTCCCTGAAAAAAGCCTGCGAACCCTACGTCCATTCCCTCAAGAGCCTTGCTGTTTACAACAACGCTGCAATCGCTCAACACGACATTCTTCCACTCCTGCCTGAATTCCTTTATCCCGAAGACAACAACGAAAAGTGGTCAAAACATAATCTCGCGACAGTCCGGTCCATTTATGCGGACCTCAAGCAAGGCCGTCCCGCTCTTCTCTTGTACGTTTCTCACGTCATTGCCGTGTACGGAATCGAAGAAGTACAAGACGCTTCGGGAAAACTGGTCAACATTAAATTGATGACCTGGAATCCCAACTCCAGTAATCAAACTTGGGATAGTTGGGTCACCGTCCTAAACGGAAACCAAATCGATCCCGAATGGCACATCTGGGATATCACGCCCGGCAGTCCCGCAGATCGTGCGCGAGACGCTGCGAAGCCCGGGTTCTTCTAAACTAGACATGGGTTTTCAATCCCTCTACGTTCATTTGCCCTTTTGTGAGAGCAAGTGCAGCTATTGCGACTTCTATTCGCTTGGCAAATCCGACACAAAATCCGGAGACCAAGTCAAGTTTCTCAATGCGCTTTTTCAGGAATCTCAAAACGTCTCCTCTCTTCTAGCACCTGAGCTTAACACGATTTTTTTTGGAGGTGGAACGCCCAGTCTCATTGCGCCAGAGGCAATCGCGAAAGCGCTAGGGCCGCTGGGACTTCAACGACGGATCACTGACAAAACAGAATTTACGATCGAAGCAAACCCTTCATCCATCACACCCGAGAACCTGCGAGAACTCCGCACTCTCGGCGTAAATCGACTGAGTCTTGGCATTCAAAGCCTCGACGCGCAAAAGCTCAAAGCATTGGGCCGCGTGCACACCCCTGAAACAGCACTCAAAGCGCTCGACGCCGTCTTCGCCTCCGGTATCGAAAACGTCTCGGTCGATCTTTTATGCGGAGTCCCGGGACAAACCCCTGACGAAATCAGATCGACGATCAAGCGTCTTACGCAATTCCCAATTACCCACTTGAGTTGTTATCTCCTCACCCTTCATAAGACCCACCCAATGTTTGCACACCTTCCCGATGAAGACCTGCAACTTAACCACCTTCTTGCGGTGGATGGAGAAATGCGGGCACAAGGATTTGAACACTATGAAATTTCAAACTTTGCGCGTCCCGGCCGCCGCGCCCGCCACAATCTTGTGTATTGGACGGGAGGCTCCTACTTGGGCCTTGGACCCTCGGCGCACTCCTACGATGCGCAGGCGAAGAAACGCTGGAAGAATATTTCGTCTCTTCACAAATATTGCGAGCTCTTACAGAACCAAACCTCCTGCATCGAATGGAGTGAAACCCTGACACCCGAGCAACTGCGCTTAGAGCAATGGATGCTAGGGCTCCGACTCGATCTTGGGGTACCGCGCGCCTGGCTTACCTCCCCGAATCAAATTTCAAAGGCGGAGGCACTCACCGTTAATGGCTTACTGGAAATTCATCCCGCTAATTCCGAGCGAATTCGATTGACCCCCAAAGGCCTCGCGCTTTCTGATCAAGTCATCGCACAGTTGGCGCTCTAAAAACCTAAACTAGAAACTAGCCATCCAATAATCCTCGCCACCGCGCCCATCGCGAATCACCGCCACAAGCACAACCGAGTGTGCGGTAGGCAGTACTTCGGGCGGCGTATAACTCACCTCATCCGCCCCCACGGTTCTAAAATGATTGACCGTGCCATCAGACAAAAACCAGGTCGTAATCAGCGTCTCTTGAAGGGTTTTTGATCCACCACTTGATGTAAGCACATCATAGGACTCCACCCCAGATGTGAGAGCTGCGTCGACCTTCAATGCCGTCTTCGCCGCAGGCAATGCCGTGAGCCCCCCTCCACCCGCAAGAACACCACTCAACGTAGGATTGGAGTTTTTCACCGGCCTAGAAACAGCATCCGACACAATAAGTCGCTTATAGGCCGAAACCGATTCGCCCGAAGAAGTGCTAATATCATAAGTCATAAGATAGGCCACGCCATTAAACTGATCCAAGGTCGATCGCATTTCAAGAAGGGCTACGGGAACGGCCACGGTGAACGCGGGTGCAACCTGAGTAAAACTTGGAGCAGTGGGAGTAAAACTTCCGCCACCCAGTTCGACCCGCATAGGGTTCCCCAGACAACTGGGTTTGGCACCTAGACTCACGCCAGGATCGGGGCAGCCGACAGCCACATAGGTTAGCTCTCGCCCCGCTCCCGCGATATCACTCACGACAGGAGTCACGGTTGTCGTATCACCGGGTGCAACCTCAGGGGCCGCCGCCTTCATCGCAAGCACGCGCAGGCCGCCCAATACGTTATAATCCGGTAGATCATTCTTCGCACAGCCCAAAAGACCAACAGCCGCAGCACAAAAGATAGAAAGAATTCTCATTAGAATTCCCCCTTCAAGCCAAACGTTGGTATAATCGGAAGCCCATCAATGGTCGCCGAGCGCGAAAAATCATAGGCATAGATAATCGCCTCAGGATTCTTGCGATTCGTGACGTTCTGAACATCCAAATAGAGTGACAAAATCCACTTGTCAAAGGCCCACTTTTTATCAACTCTCAGATCCCATTGATAAAAAGAGGAGAGCCGCGTACTAAAATAGGGGCCACGAACGGGCACATACACGTCATTATCGGCATCCAAGATCCCACCCTCGATCGGGGTTTTCGGATTGCCAGTCGCATACCGAAAGCGCGAAGACAACTTCCAGTTGCGCCCAAATTCCACTGAACCCAAAAAGCCCAACAAATGGGTTTGATCATAGGACGAGGGATATTCCGGCTGACCAGGATTCCAGCGCGTACTTTTTGAAAGCGTGTAAATGATCGCTCCCGTCCATGGATCCCCACGCCACTTGAGTTGCGACTGAACCCCGTAAACACGTCCTTTTCCATCATTCGAAAAATTCTCAGGAACCAAGACTTTCTCACGCGTCGTCAACCTGGACGACCCAATAATCTGGCGATCGAGGTATTTCCAAAAACCATCAGACGCCAAAACAAACCCACGCGATGAGCCCTCTCGAAAATCCTTCTCACCGCCCACGCTCACGTGTATCGCACGTGAAGCCTTGAGATCCGGGTTTCCCACGCTGGGATCCAAGTTTTGATCGGGGGGCGGCTGATAATAACTTCCGCCCGCCCCTCGTAAAAAAAGGCTTTCGGAAAGCGCATAACGAAGCGCAGGCCGGGGAGCTACCAGTGTTTCGTGAGTGCTTGAAAAATAGTCAACCCGAGCATTGGGCATGAGCGTCCAATCGGAGTTTTCAAATTTAATTTCGTTCCTAGAAAAAACTCCAATAGAACTCGTCTGCGCCGAAACATCCGCAATGCGAGACGTCCCCACTGACATGGGGTTAGACACGCCCCCCGCCGAGTAGAAGGAAGGCGCACTTAAATTAGCCGTGGCCCAAGTATAACGATCATCAAAACCCAAAAATGTCGTCCAAAAAGAGTTCATCTTGCGCTCAATCTCGCCTTTAGGAGTCAGAGTAAAAACGCCTAACCTAAAATAGGTTTCGCCATTTACCACTTTGATCCAATCGCGTCCCAGCCCCAAAGACCACCGAGAAGTCGTGATCGCACTATGGTGATGGGTCAGCTGCGGAATCACCCTAAAGAAGGCCGTCGAACTCGAAAAATCACCTCGAAGCGAAGGTTCCTGTCTCACGGGTTCTTTGAGTAAAAACTCCAAACCATCCTCAGATCCAAAAAAAGAAACCTTCCCTTCATCAATGGGTGTCAGCGTGCTGTCCACCACCGCGGTGATATCCGAATAAGCTGGCGCAACAGTGAGATTAAAATCCTCGTTGCCCTTGGCGATCAATCCCAACACCGCGCCAATGTAACTTTTTCGTACGCTCAGAAGATAAGAACTTTCTTTTCCAATCGGCCCTTCAACCAAGGCGCCCGCATTAATAACGTCCATGAAGGCCAAGCCATGCATGCGATCCTTTTGAGCAGGCCGGGTCCAAACCCCCACTAAGCCGCCAGTGGCTCTGCCGTACTCTGGACCAAATCCCGCAGACAATGTCTCGACGCGATCCACCGCCTCAGGAATCACCACCGAGCTCAATCCTCCGAAGTGAAAAACAAGGGGCACCTCATGCCCTTCAAGCAGATACCGCGTATCTTGGGGACCCGAGCCCTGAATCACAACTTGTGCTGAAAAAGAGCTCGGTCGGTTTACCCCAGGCAGATTCTGCACCGCTTTGATCGGATCGCCCCCCGAGCCAGGGGCTTGCAAAAACTCTTCTCGCTTGAGCGTCCGTTGAGCATCGTCCCGCTTCTTTTGCTTGCCTACGATGGTGGTTTCATAGACCTGATAGGATTCTTTTTCTAGGTAAAGCACGCGCGGTGCATTTTCACCGAGTGCGACTTGCGCTTCGGTTTGCAGATCGGGTTGCTCAAGCCTGCGATAGCCTGAAGCACTGACCACCCAGCGAAAGACGCCTGGAGGTACCCCTTCGAAAACAAATTCCCCTTGAGCGCCGGTCTGAACCTTTTTCTTGCTCGGCAAAATATAGACCGAAAAACCTGAAAGCGGCTTTCGCGTTCCTCGCTCAAGAAGACTCCCCTCCAAACGTATGCCGGAATCTGCCCACACGACTTGATTTAGAAACAGACTCATTCCGATAACCGCGATCCATTTCGTCATCTCAAACTACCTCTCTAAAACAAACCGATAAGCGTAGCGAATCTTAACCGCGACACCTTTGCCTTGAATCTTTGCAGGACTAAACTTAAACCCTTTGATCGCATTTAGCGCCGCCTCATTCAGGCCAAAACCCGGCCCTTCAATTAACGCAACATCTCGCACGCGCCCCTCCGCATCAATTAAAAGTTCCATCACGACCGCACCCTGAACCTGGCTTTTCTTCGCTTCAACCGGATACGGAATCCGAATCTCCGTTAAGAGTCTCGGCATCTCGCTCACAAGGTATTCGTCCTCCGGGATCGGCAAAGCATCCTTATCCTCGGCCCTCAGTTTTTCGTTGTCTGGCGTTTTGGCAACCGTGTTGCCTTGCTTGGTCTCCACCCCTCGCACATCATCGGTAATCGCCTTGCGAGCAGTGCCAAATACGGCGCGCTCTTTCGGCTTTGTCAAAGGTTTGGGTTTCGGCCTTGTAATCTGCGGAACAGCCGCTGGAGAAACCACCGGAGCCTCCACCACCGAAATCGACACCGTTTCAACCCGAGGTTTATAAACAAGGAGCAACAAGACCCCCAGTGTAATCACTCCGTGAATCACACTCGAAATAAACCAGGGATTAAGGGCGCTGGATTTGGATGGCAAACTGCGTGGCCCCCGCTGTCTTTACAAGATCAATGACCCGCACCACATCTCCATGACGACTCTCGGTATCAGCCGCGATGATGACCTTAACTTGCGGATCTTTGGCAACAGAGGCGCGGACTTCGCTTGAAAGAGATTCGGGCGTCGTGATCGCACCGTTAAGCAACAGCTGCCCCTGCTGTGTAATTGCGATACCGATGGACTGAACACTCTTCATATCTGCGGTTGTAGAGGTCGGGAGTTTTACGCTCAGAACGTCCTTCATCAGCATCGGAGTGGTGACGATAAAGATCACGAGCAGGACCAGCATCACATCCACAAAAGGGGTCACGTTGATGGCCGAGATCGCCGTCATGCCTTCTCCGGTAGAATCCTCAGAAGTATCCAGTTGTCCTGCCACGACTATTTCTCCCGCGGCTCAAGTCTCGAAATCAACAAATCCTTGAGTGCATCGCAATCCAAGATTATTAAACGAATCTTGCGCGAGAAAACGTTATAAGCCACCACGGCTGGAATCGCCACATACAGCCCCACGGCCGTCGCGACCAGGGCTTCTGAAATCCCAGTCATCACGGCCGTCGCGTCTGATTGCGAACTGGAAAGCGCGCCAAAAGCCCGAATAATCCCCAGTACGGTGCCAAAAAGGCCAATAAATGGGGCATTGGAACCCAAAGTTGCAAGCGTCGTAAGACCTTTTTCAAGGTCTGATTTCTTCGAATTCATAAAGCTTCGTGCGGCACGATCTATGGACTGAGAGGAGTCCGGCCCTTGCATGACCTCTAAAGCCGAAGAAATCATGCCGGAGCGTAGGCCAGTGCGAGCTTTCGTCCAATCGCTCAACTTTTCCCAATTGCGGGATCGAATCAAGTCCTGTGCCTCCAAAAATGGATCCGAGGACTGAAGATCACGAAGTGTTCGCCTCCGCTCAATCATGATCGCAATGGACCAAATCGAAAGTCCAAGCAGGACGACTAAGACCAAGCGTGACATCCACAGCGTTGCAATTATCCAAAGAGGCATCCTTGAGAGTTTACCGCTTTTTTAAATAAATTGGGACGAAAAAACGGAATGCTGATAAATCTCCGCCAAGTACTTTAGCATATCCAAGACCGAAACCATTCCGACAAGATTGTTACCGTCTTTGATGGGCAAGTTCCGAAACTTACGATCCACCATGAGCATCGCAACCTTCTTAATCTCCTCGCTCGGCTTGCAGCACACGGGATCAGGAGTCATTGCATCGGTGATCTGCGTGGTTTTTGGATCAAGATCCTTTCCAATTACGCGCCGAACCAAATCTCGCTCCGTAAAAATCCCCAAAATCTTGCCACTCTCTGGATCCAACACCACTGCGGCTGCGGCTTGAGCCTCCACCATCGCGACCACGGTTTCCTGCACCGTAGACGTGGGCCCCACCGTAAAAACCTGCTTCGTCATGATGTCGCCAATGGTATTAAGCTCAATCACTGGGAGCCTGCACACGCATGAAAAGCTTGGGAACCGTTTGAGAAACCCTATATTCAAATCGGTTCTCCAATGCCAGGTCAACCCTCTTTGCGGGATCCCCCGCCACCCCAATTGCCTGAAGAGTTTCACGCGATGCATGGGGGAGAACGGGATAAATCAAAACTGCCAGCGTCTGAATGAGCTGAAGACAGATCCCTAAAACTGTTTGAAGTCTGACCGCCTGGGCCGGGTCTTTAGCCAAAGCCCAGGGTTTCATGTCATTCACGTAAAGATCGACGTGAGTGACAAGTTCTGACCAAGCTTTCAAAGAATTTTGAAACTTAAGCTCATCAAAACCCTTGTCCCATGCGCTTTGCGTTTGCGCGCGCTTCTCCAAGGCCTTGTGATCCGCCTCCGTCAACGACGCCTCGGAAAAGCTTCCTTTAAAATTCTTCTGGCATAAAGTGAGCACACGCGAAACGAGATTGCCCATTCCATTTGCAAGATAAGCGTTCACGCAATTGACATAGCCCTCGATACTAAAAGTCGCGTCTAGTCCATAAGACATTTCACGCAACAGAAAAAATCTGAGCGTGTCGCGTCCAAACTTCTCTTCAATCTCCAAAGGACGCACGACATTCCCCAAGGACTTACTCATTTTGCTGCCATCCATGAGCCAATAGCCGCCAACCTGTAAATTTTTAGGGGGCTTCACGTCCAGTGCGAGAAGCATCGCAGTCCAGTAAATAGCGTGAGTTTTCAAGATGTCCTTGCCGATGAGATGAGTGCACTCACTCCACAAGGCTTGATCAAATTTTGAGGGCCAACCGGTCGCACACAAATAATTCAAGAGCGCATCAAACCAAACGTAGGTGACATAGTTCGCATCGAAGGGAAGTTCAATCCCCCAAGTAAGCCTAAATTTTGGCCTCGAGATGCACAGATCGCCCAGCGGTTGCTTAAGAAATGAAAGCATTTCGTTTTTAAAATGCTCCGGCTGAATATATTCAGGATGCTTCTCAATATGTGAGAGAATGGCGCCCTGGTATTTGCTCATTAAAAAAAAGTAGTTTGCTTCCTTGCGCGGCTCGGGCTTCTTTTCATGATCCGGACAAAGCCCTTTATCGGTCAATTCGCTTTCCGTCAGAAACCGTTCGCACCCCACACAATAAAGGCCTTCGTACTCGCGAAAAACAATCTCGCCTTTGTCCTTCAGCGTTTGTAGCGCTTGTTTTACTTTCGCCACGTGATCGAGTTGAGTCGTCCGATAGAAAATGTCAAAGCTAATTCCCATCTTCTCCCAGGTCGCGCGAAAATCTGCGGCCACCTCGTCCACAAATTCCGAAACAGGACGACCTTGAGTCTTCGCCATTTGTTCGATCTTCTCGCCGTGCTCATCGGTCCCCGTAAGGAAAACTACCTCTTCGCCGCGCTGAAGACGATAGCGCTTCATGACATCGGCCACGATGGTCGTGTACGAATGACCCAGATGCGGCCTTGCATTGACGTAATAGAGCGGGGTGGTCAGGTAGCTTCGCTTTGTCATTTTGAATTCTCCGAGGCAAGCTCGACTGCAAACGCGACAGCCAATTTTACGAAATGCAACCCAAACGCCGCATCTAGGCCAATTTCAATTGTGTCTTGCGCCGTATGAATATTCGGATTCTCATCGCCCATGGCGGCCTCAAACGGGAAAGCCGCCGCATAGCCTTGCTTATCCCAACTCGCATGATCGCTGCAGGCATATCCACAACTCGTGTCTTGCCAAGGGACTTTGACATAGGTGTCAATTAATTTCTTAGTAAACAGGGTCAACACCAAATCCACATTGTCCGAAACCATCGCTATGGCATGCGACCCGCCTGGAAAAAGCGTCATATCAAGCTGCAAAACCCCAGCGACTGTCTTACCCTCTTTCTTAAAACGCTTCGCAACCGCTTGACTCCCAAGTAATCCAAGCTCCTCACCCGCATAAGCGACAAACACGAGAGTCCGATCAGGAACATAATCGGAAAGCATCAGCACCCGAAAAGTCTCTAAGAGCGTAGCCACTCCCGAAGCATTATCATCGGCTCCCGGGGCGCGATCATTTACGCCCGGGGTCCCCGAGGACCAGTTCACCGAATCCTCATGCCCCCCTAAAACGACGTGCTCATCTTTACGCGCACCCTTACCCTGAAGCGTGACCAACACAGAGGGCTGCAAAAATGGGTGTTTTACGAGTTCAACCGTGACGTCATTCAAACCCAGGCGGGCGCCGGCCATCGTTTTAAAACGATCGGCAATCCATTGCGCCGAATCCGCACCGAGTTGTGATTTGTAAAACCGATTCTTGAAGGAAGAAAGCTTTTCCACACTTCCCAGAAATTCAGAAACTGAAATCTCTTTTAGGAGCGGTTCTACGACAGCGGCGCGCGACGGATTCAATTCCTCCAAAGGCTCAAAAATTCCAGCGGGCAAACTCCGCGTCAGCTCGTCGTCTTCGGCGCTTGCAAAGTCCGTCACATCCATGAACCCACCGCAATGTCCGCGCGCGTGTTGAGCGAGCGCAAGCCCATGAAGTTGGTCTTCGCTCAACCATTGCTGCTGATGGGGAGCCGTCTCAATCAAACGGGGCGGCGAAAGGGCATCCGCCTGCACGACGGGCGCGACCAAAAAAACGACCACAGAACTCAAAAGACAAAACGCCACCCTGCGAAATAATGTGCCGTCCATGACACCTCCAATATTAATTGCCAGTTTGCATTTCCAGTTTGCATTTCCAGTTTGCATTTGATGATACGAGCAAAGCAATGAGGAGTCAAATGGCTCGAGCATTTACGAACAGGCGCATCTGCGCTACAATCGCCCTATGCACGCACGCGAGTCATCCTTCACCGAAGCCATTCGCCTTTTCAAAATCAGCAAGGACTTCGTGCAGGGCATTCGGACGTTTCGCGGCATTACGCCCGCAGTCAGTGTTTTTGGCTCTGCCCGGTTTCGTGAAACCCACCCTCACTACAGACTTGCCCGAGAAGTGGGTCGTGCACTCGCGAAAGCAGGATACACCGTGGTCACGGGCGGCGGCCCCGGCCTTATGGAAGCCGCTAACCGAGGCGCAAAAGATGCGGGGGGTCGCAGCATTGGAGGAAATATCGTGCTACCGTACGAGCAGAATCCAAATCCCTACTTGGATCGCGCGGTCACTTTCAAATACTTCTTTGTGCGAAAAATGATGCTTGTCAAATACTCCAGCGCCTTTGTCATCCTCCCAGGAGGGATGGGCACCTTAGATGAAATGTCCGAAGCCCTTACTCTAATGTCTAGTGGAAAACTGCGGGCATTTCCAGTGGTTTTGATGGGAAAATCGCACTGGGCGGGCTTTTACGAATGGATGCAAAACTCCCTCATCCCCAGTGGTGCGCTCGCCCCTCAAGATTTACGGTTCCTTACCTTCACCGATGACATTGAGGAAATGATTCGCGCCATAACCAAAATCCACTGACTTTCGCAAAAAAACTGTTGCGACTCCTAGAAATCACCCCTAAAACAGTCTCAAGGAGACCTTTGAAATGGCTAAGAAAAAAAACAAGTATTCATTTATTAACGAAGTTTATGAGGGCTTATTGAAAGCCGCCACCGTCACCCGCAGCGGCGAAGTTCGTATCAAACGCACTGACCTCAAAGCATGTGTAGAAAGTGCTTTTTCGAATGGCGCAAAAGCTGCCGCAGGCGGTGAACGTGTTCGTTTCCCCGTCCTTGGCGCTCTGCTTCGCAAAGACGTCAAAGCTCGGAAAGCGGGCAAAGGAATCAATCCCTTTACAAAAGAAGCCATTGATATCAAGGCCCGTCCCGCGTCGAAGAAACCTCGTTGGTCGTTTCCTCGCAGTTTGAAAGAAACTTTTTCGAACAAGAAGTTTTGGTAGTTCTTTTTCTTTTTTCTTCATAGGCCATGCTTTCTTTAGTGAGAGCATGGCTTGTTTTTTGATATAGACCGGTCATGACCTCCAAGCCCACTCATTTTCGTGCCCAAGTAAAAGGCATGACCTGCGCCTCCTGCGTAGGCCACGTCGAAAAAGCCCTCAAAAATACTCAAGGCGTTTCTCACGTCCAAGTCAGCCTCGCTGCAGAAGAAGCTGAAGTCGAATACGATTCAACACTCCTTGCGCCTGAGAAGATTTTGGAAATCATTCAAAGCACCGGCTACGAGGCGAAAGCCTTGGAATATGATTTTGCAGACGAAAGCACAAATAACGCGCATTCCCACCTCCTTCAAATCAAAGTCGTCGTCGCCCTAACTCTCGCTTCACTCACCGCGTTTATTACGATGGGACAAATCAACCCTTGGTTTGCACTCCTCACCAGCGCCCCCGTTCAATTTTGGTGCGGCTCGCAATTCTTAATTGGCGCGGTAAAATCCGCCCGGCATCGTCTCGCCACCATGGATACGCTTGTTGCGCTCGGAACGTTGAGCGCCTTCTTGTTTAGCATTTATTCCCTTCTCGCGCATTCAGACCCTCAGATCGGGACTCACCCTGCGCCCGTGTATTTTGAAATTTCCGCATTTCTCATCGGGTTTATCTTGCTTGGCAAAATGCTTGAAGAGCGGGCCAAGAACAAAACGGGCGAGGCTATTCGAAAACTTCTCTCGCTCGTGCCCCCTTACGCGCGAGTCATTCGTAAGGGAGAAACTCTTGAGATTGCTCTGCGAGAGGTCATCGTTGGAGATTTTGTACTGATTAAGCCCGGCGAAAAAATTCCGATCGATGGACTTGTAGTTGAAGGCGGCTCAAGCATCGACGAATCGATGCTCAGTGGCGAAAGCCTCCCCGTCGAAAAGACAGTCTTCTCAAAAGTAACCGGAGGCACCCTGAATCTCACCGGTTCGTTTAAAATGCAAACGACTCAAGTCGGCAAAAACACGGTGCTCGCCCAAATCGTGGCACTCGTTAAGCGCGCCCAAGCTAGCAAAGCCCCGATTCAAAAAACTGCTGACCAAGTGAGTACCATCTTCGTGCCTGCGGTCATGGGGATCGCAGCAGTCACTTTCTTGACCTGGCTCTTGATGGGCGAAAGTCTCGGAAACGCTCTTCTCTACGCAGTCTCCGTACTCATCATCGCTTGCCCTTGCGCCTTGGGACTCGCCACGCCCGCCGCCGTCATCGTGGGAATGGGAAAAGCCGCCGAGCGCGGGATTCTCATTCGCAGCGCCGAGGCGCTTGAGACTCTTCATAAAGTGAATGCGGTGGTATTTGACAAGACCGGAACACTCACAATGGCAAAGCCCAGCTTGTCGGAATTTCATTTAGCTACGAACGCCCCCTCTTCATATCCTAACGAGGCGCTGTGCCTCATTGCCTCTCTTGAAGCGCAATCCGAGCACCCGCTCTCGCTTGCCATCGTGCAAGCCGCAAAAGCGAAGGGCCTAAATCTCTTGCCAACTACCGGATTTAAAGCGACTCTAGGAAGAGGCATTGAAGGAAGTGTGGCGGGTTTCAGTCTTGTCATCGGAAATCCTCAGTTTCTAAACGAACGTGGGATCAAGGAGATTCCTGAGCTAATGGATAATAAGGCCACGGACAAAACTCTCATTCACTTTTCCTGTAATGGTTCTTATGCAGGTTCTCTAAGCATCCAAGATCCCATTCGTGTCGAATCCGCACGCGTGATTTCCTCATTAAAAACTTTAGGAATTCGCACCGTGCTTTTATCCGGCGACCGGAAAGGAGTAGCCGAAAGTGTCGGCCACTCCTTAGGCATTGATGAGATCATCTCTGAAGTTTCGCCTCAGCAAAAAGCCAAAAAAATCGAAGCGCTTCGACTCCATGGCACCGTCGCCATGGTCGGAGACGGAATCAACGACGCCCCCGCCTTAGCCCTCGCCGACGTGGGCATTGCCCTTGGAACCGGGACCGATATCGCCATCGAGTCCGCGGACATTACCCTTATGAAAAAAGACCTCACCACGCTCCTGGACGCCATCACGCTTTCCCGTGCAACGATGCGCACGATTAGGCAAAATCTTTTTGCCTCTTTTTTCTACAACACGGCGGCCATCCCCATTGCGGCAGGACTACTCGTTCCCTTCACGGGCTGGCGTTTAAGCCCCATGCTCGCGGGGGCCGCGATGGCCATGAGCTCGGTTTCTGTTTTACTAAATAGTTTGAGACTCAAGCGCTGGCGCTGGAGCGCGGTACTGCTCCTGGTTGCGCTGACACTCTCACTTGGGAGTTCCGCTCTTCAAGCCGCAAGTCCAGAAAAGGCACCCACAATCTGCACCACGGCCAAGGAGTTCATCACGACGATGGAATTCTTGAAACAGGAAAAATCTTTCGGGGTAAATGAAAACGAAGCTCGCAAAACGGCCGAAAAAGTGGCCAGTGGTTGCTCCGGGGCCGCGGAGAGATTTATCCGTGTTGCGCTGCTTTTATCAAGGGCTGGAAGCGGTGGGCAAATTTCACTTTCCACTGCGCTTGAATTGTCACTCCGAACAGAAACGCAAGCCGAGGCCTTTATCACGGTGTTCAAAAAAGCTTTTCTTAATGAGTATCTCGATCTTGATATAAGTTCGGCTCTCAAGCTGGCACATTCCCTGAGTACGGAGTTTCCAGGCGACGTCGCGCAAGTCCGAGCAGACTTTGAGAGGCTCGTCGAATACTGCACCTCCGCCAAACACCTAGATCTGCAAAAGCCTCAATGCGCGACGATCTCGGCACGAATTGCTCGTTTGGGTGAGAAGATTGACGGAGGAACGGCTCAACCCTTTATCGGCACATTTGAGTTTCTTAGAAACGATTCAGGCCCCTCTCTCGCCACAGGCGATGCACTTTTACTTTCAGAGCGCGTCGTCGCAGCAGGTGGAAACACGGCCTCCGAGAACTTCATGCAAGGCTATCGTTACGCGATTTCTGAGAGCGGACTTAAGCTTGATCGCTCACAGGCATTGGCGTTTGCCGAGAAACTAGCGCTGCAAACAATCTCAGAAGTGAAACCGAAGCCCAGCAAACGGCGCTAGGTTCCCACTTCCAGTTGATCCGGCAGGCTCCGGTACCATTGTGGCAAACGCGATCGGAGCATAGATCTTCTTTTTATATTCCTGCTGCTGATCCGAAATCTGCTCCCACGAAGAACGAAAAAACAGCGGCGTAAACGCCATGACCAGCGATACAATATCTAAGTTCCGCGCCAGCGTCCCCGTTTGGGTATTCGTAAGGAGAATCACACTTGCGGTGGCTTGAGAGGCAAACGAAATCCACTCCATCCTTCGCCCGACCCGTCCAGCCCCCGTAATCGCTTCTTCTGCGATACGCTCACGCCTAAGTTTCTCTTTGGGAGTTCTCGCACTACCCGTATGAACCTGAACTTCTTTTTGCCCCGAAAGATACGGATCATACATCAACGACATCAGCAGGGTCGTCGCAAGCCACCCACCCCCAGCTATAAAACCGACGATCGGAGTCCGATTATCCGGATCTTTCGAGAGATCCGGATCCGAGTATTGCACAGTCGCTGCCCCAAGAGTCGCAAGCGCAGAAAGTTGAATCGGAACGTACCGACTCCAGCGAAGATCGCGTTCACGTGCCGCCTCGCGATCAAGGCGTTCGGAAGCCAACGGGGTGACCAAGAGTTCCGGATATTCGTATTCCGCCGCGCGGGCGCCTTGAAGACAAATACACACCATGACGACTGAGAAAAGAGTTGATCGAAATTTCTTCCTGTTTTTCATGGCAATATTCCCCTGCTCTGATTTACTCTAAGTGTAACATGGGAAAAATATTTATGAAATGGGCTAATACATTTTCAATTCTAGGGATCTTGATCACCGCTCCCCTTTATGCTCAATCCGGCGACCCCGTCGGCACCTTGACGGCAGTTGAAGGCGAAGTCATTCTGCTTTCCCATCCCTCCAAGAAGTTTTCAAATACGACTCCCCCACCCGTGCTTTACGAAGGAGAGTACTTTACTTCTCAGCGCGCCCAAACCGGCATGCGTGTCGAAAACAGCAACGTTTTGCGCACCTCTCTTCAAGGCAAAGCACGCGTGATCTATGAAAACGGCGATCAGTTTAATCTGGGCCCCGGCACTTCGTACCGAATCAATTGGCTGAAAAAGGCCAAGGGTTTTGAAACAAAAATGGAACTGCTCCACGGCAAAATTCGAGGGATCATTGACAAGGCGGGCCCTCGAAACCAGTTTCGTGTCCGTACGCGCGCTGCCGTGATCGGAATCCGCGGAACGGACTTTTGCATTTCTTCGGAAGGCGCGGAGAATAAGACGGAAGTCTCAATTCTGCGAGGCGCAGTCGAAATGCGAAGTATTGTCGCGCCACCCACGGCTAGGGTCGCGGCTAAGCCACAAGTTACGATTATTCGCGCGGGCGAAATCGGGGCGATCGCGCCACCCGTGGTTGCAAAACCTGCGACTTCTGAAGCGCAAAAAACGCCTCTTCCTCTAATTACTCCCCAGGTTGAAATTCGCAAGACCACCCAAGAAGAACTGATCAGTATTCAAAAAGTAGCAGAATTCAAACCGCAAGAAAACAGCGCAACCATCAATAAGGCCGTGACCGTGCTCGAGCAAAAAGCCAAAGAGGTCACCCTTCGTGACATCAAAACGTATGACCCTAAACTCTTTGCTCAAATTCAAACAGATCCCCAGAAGGCGACCAGCCTCAACGAAATTAACGCCGCTTCTGTGACAGAGCTCTACAAGACGGCACCCAAAGCCCCCGTGGTTTCTCCCTCGAAACCACGAGGAAGCGAGCTCGATAAAGACGATCAAGATATTTATAAGAAGTACTTTAAAGACCTGAAGCAATAGATCTTAACTACTCGTAACTACACATAAAACATAATACTTTCCTTATCTTGTCATCTATAATATAACTCGTCGCGTTATGATGAAGAACAAAATATCCAAGTCGGCCGTCGTCCTTACAACCGCAGCATCACTCCTCCTTCCTAGCTTCTGGGCCCAACCTGCGGCTGCGGAAACGAAAACACCCGCGAAGGCGGCCACAAAATCCACGCCCTCGTCATGGAACTTAAGCGGTTATCTCCCAGAGAGCCCAGAGAAGAAAGTCTACCTCACGCTTGAAGGCACGCGCATCACCGACATTAGCAACACGAGGCCCAAGAGTGGCTTTGTTCTCGATTCAGACTCCCTCATTTTCCCGGGCCTCATCGACATGCACTCGCACCTCAAATACAACATTCTTCCTCTCTGGGATCAGGCCGTGGGTCAATTCAACAATCGCTTCGAGTGGCGTCAACATTACTCGGCCTATAAAAACTCCGTCGCGCTCAACATGAAACCCATTGTGGGTGATACCGTTTGCGCTGCCGTTCGTTGGTCCGAACTTAAAGCCCTCGCCGGGGGGACGACCGCAGTCCAAGGGGTCGGAGGAGATTCCCGATGCGCCGAAGGGTTTGGCGCGCACAACATCGAAATCGCAGGCGAGTTTGAAAACGCGCAACGCGTACGCTCGATCAACGACATTATCATCCCAGGCCTCATGGGAACTATTTTTGAACCGCTGATTGCACCTAAAATGGATCAGGCGAAAATGTCCTATGACGAAGCCTACAAAGACATGCTCAAAAATCAAGGTGTGACGGCTTGGGTTCAGGAATTCGTTTCAACCCCGCGCTCTCTAGAAGCAGGACTCTCACTCACCGTCGGTCCCGAAGTGTCCGAAGGCCTAGGTTCGATCCCGCCCTCAGCCGAAGAAAATCCAGCCGCAGCTCGTGCCTATTTTGAATCCATCAAACCGAAACTCGCGTCACTCCTAGCGGGCTCGCCTTACCGAATCAAGGCAACGCAAACTGAGAAACAAATCGACAATATTGAATCCTGGATTTTTGGCGCCACCACCGGCGCCAAGGCAAAAAGCAAAAGCGACGGGTTTCTCAATTCTGCGCCCAATGAAGACAAAGCCTATGAGTACCTCTCCCGCGGTGGATGTCTGCGCATCCCGAGCGCCGTACGTCGTTACATTGGAATGTTCGAATCCAGCGTGCGCCAAAGCATCCTAAGCTACCTCGGTGCCGCCGACGCGAAAGGCGTCGTCGTTCACTTAGCTGAAGGTATGCGCCATGACGTCTATAACCGTACCGAATATCAGTTTACAAAAAAGATGGGCCTGAATCGCCCAGGCATGGTGCTAATTCACGGAGTCGGCATGGATCGCGCTGACTTCGAAGACGCCGCCCAACAAGATATCTCCGTCGTCTGGTCTCCCTTTTCAAATCTATTGCTTTACGGTGAAACGCTTGACGTCGAGTCCGCACGCGCGGCAGGCGTTAACTTGGCGATCGGAGCGGACTGGAGCCCCACGGGCAGCAAGAATCTAAGAGGCGAACTCAAACTCGCCAAACGTTATCTTCAAAAAATGGGAATCAAGAATATTTCTGATCAGGATCTCGTCAACATGGCCACACTCAACGCAGCAAAAGCGATGCGACTCAGCCACATCGTTGGAAAAGTGGCTGCCGGCTATCAAGCAGACCTAACCTTGATTAGCAAAGCAGCGCTCTCCCGCGCGGGGGGCAATCCGTATTCCGCCCTCATTGATGCCCAAGCCGCAGAAGTAAGCCTCACCATCGTCGCAGGCCAACCTCTCTTTGGTGACGCCGATAAGCTGCTCCCCATTGCCACGGCTTTAGGCGACGCGACCGCCCCCGAAGTCGTCAAATCCAAGAACAAAAAGGCCTGTGGCGCTGAAAAAGCCTTTCGTACATTTTCAAAAAACATGTCGGAACTCAGCACGCCCTCCGCGCTTGAAAGCCATCTTCGCGCCAAGCTTTCAGACTACGCAAAATCGGTTGTCGCAGGACCCAACAAGAAACTTGCAAGATTCTTAGCCCCCTTAGATCCTCTCTTTGCCTGCGAAGATGAACGTTACACGAAACGCTTCGAGAACTTCATCGAATTCGAAGTCGAAGTGAATGAACTCAAACGAGCAATCCTTCGCAAACAAGCAAAACTCAATGATGACTGGAACCCGATGGGCCAAGAGGACGTCGAGAGTGAGTAGTTTGTAGTTTGAGCTACGCCTTAGTGCGACGATCGCTTTGATTTGCAGATGCGCTTGATCTGGGTCAATGCCTCAATGGCTTCATCTTTACGTCCCTCGCTCATCAAATCAAGGGCATCGATGAGGTACTCAAATACCTCCTGCGATTTAATGGCTTCTTCGTCTCCCATCCAAGAACGTAAGACGACTTTCAGCCTCGGAATATTGGCCCCGCAATCATTTGAGACACTTCGCCCCGAGCAAAAATTAAACTGCCCACGCCCGAAGTCCAGAAGGTAGCGCCCGTGTTCACACTTATCCGCGCGATCCAACAACAAGAGGGTTTCCTCAACAGGAACGGGCTGCGAAATAAGGCCCTGCTCAAAAAGCAGTGCGAAATAATCGCGTCTTGCGACATCAATTTCGGATAAGACTTCTTTTTTCGCAGCGTAAAGGGATCCCGGCAAAAGTACTGCGCAAATTCCCCAATAGATTCCGAAAAGGTAATTTTTTTTCTTTAAATGCATGAATCCCATGGCCCCCAAGCACCCCTCACAAGGTCTCTTATCGTAGCCACTGGGAGGAAACTTAAGAGGCGAAAACGATGCCAGTCACTCGTCGGCTCAATACAAAATTTTGTGTTACTTTGTTGCGCTTTTCTTGACGCGTTTCCGTGCAGGAAGCCCTGACGCAAAGGACTCGGATAAATCTACTTTTTTATAAACGCGATTAAGGTGAGAGCGTAGCGTCGACTTAGAAATCTCCAATTGTTTTGTGATTTCAGAATTTGTCACGCCTCGAATCATGAACGAAACGATCTCAAGTTCGCGCGCCGTCAATCCCTTATCTTTGAATTGCTCCATGCGCATTTCATAAATCCTCGAGAGGGGATAAAAAAGTGAGGTTGCAAATGTGCCATCATAAAACATAACAATGTCAAAGGCGCCTTCAATATCGGGAAATTGGGTATTGCGAAAAATCTGAACGCCCCCTTCAACTAACGCAGGAGCGATCGACCCATCGGGCGCAAAAGCCATCATGCACAACTCTCTACACTTGCCCGTTTTCTTTTTCCCACAAAAACCAAGGCACGTGTCATTCCTAAACTGTGAAATACCTTTGTCATCTCGAATACAAACGCCTACCGGCGAATCGATAAAGGGGGTGAGCTTGCGAAAGTCGTCGTTTGTGTTGGCCACTGATGATTTCCTCTACTCTTTTTAGGCAGGTCTTGCTAGCACCTTGACGTAGACAGACATAACATGAAGATCGCCATGAAACTTCAAGAAATTCGCTATCAAACACAGATGCGGCTCCCCGGTTTTGGCACAAAAGGCCAAGACGCACTCAAGCAGGTTCGCATCGCCTGCGTTGGCCTAGGCGGTCTGGGCTCCCCGGCAAGTCTTTACCTTTCAGCCTCTGGGGTGGGGACGCTGGGCCTCATTGACGGTGATCGCGTGGAGCTTTCCAACCTGCATCGGCAAATTTTGTTCAATAACAATGACATAGGGCGCCCCAAGGTCGAAGCCGCACGAGACCATCTCTCGGCGCAAAATCCTGAGACGGAGATCCAGACCTATTTTTGCGACCTAAACGCAAGCAATGCATTGGGACTTTTAAAAGACTTCGATCTGATTCTCGATTGCACCGATAACTTTTCAACGAACTACCTCATCAATGATGCTGCAGTCCGCCTCAACAAACCCGTGATCTACGCCTCGGTCTCACAGAATGAGGGTCGCCTTGCTG
>JBBCAV010000114.1:0-36561 GCA_051382305.1 Bdellovibrionota bacterium FG-2 | reverse complement strand
CTACATGGGCGCAGGGGCAACGCTTGAGCGGGCGTTGATCCAGTTTATGCTGGATCTTCACACGCGCGAGCATGGGTATGAAGAAGTGATTCCGCCGTTTATGGTGTCACGTCAAGCGATGACGGGAACGGGGCAATTGCCAAAATTCGAAGAGGACCTATTTAAGACTCAGGTCGCTGATCGCGAGCTGTTCTTAATTCCTACTGCCGAGGTGCCGCTTACGAATATTTTGCGAGATGAGATTTTGGCGCCAGGAACGTTGCCCAGATATTTTACTGCGTATTCGCCATGTTTTCGGAGTGAGGCAGGTTCGTACGGAAAAGATACTAAGGGGCTCATTCGCCTTCATCAGTTTCAAAAAGTAGAAATGGTCAAGATCACAGAGGCTGAGAAGTCTTACGAAGAACTTGAGAAGATGGTCAAGAACGCGGAGCGAGTTTTGGAGCTCTTGGGCCTCCCCTATCGTACCGTTTTGTTGTGTACGGGGGATATGGGGTTTGGGGCGGCGAAGACCTATGATCTCGAGGTTTGGCTCCCCGCTCAGGATACCTATCGAGAGATTTCGTCGTGCTCCAATTGCGAGGATTTCCAGGCCCGAAGGGCCCAGATTCGCTACCGCAAGGATGCGCAAGGAAAGCCTATCTTGGCTCATACTCTCAATGGCTCGGGGTTGGCAGTGGGTCGGACTTTTGTTGCGATTCTGGAGAATTATCAAGACGCTCAGGGTAATGTTGAGGTTCCTGAGCCCTTGCATCGATATATTGATGGGGCGCCGGGCTTTACGCGCGATGGCGACAAGATTTGGATCAAGCGGAAATAGCGCTGGTATCCGGGCTTTTCTTGTGTAATGTAAACAAAATACGGGCCTAAGTACGGAGAGATGGCTGAGTGGCCGAAAGCGCTGGTCTTGAAAACCAGAGAGGGGGAAACTCCTCCGTGAGTTCGAATCTCACTCTCTCCGCCATTGAAAACAGGTTCTCGGCAATGGTGCTGAAAACCAAAACAAATCAAACAAAAACAAAACCTTAACGAAGACGTAGCTGTCTTAGCTGCCATTCCTGAAATCACAATAAATCACGCAAAATAATGGCACTTGTGGGCATTTGTTGTGAGCGTCGTTGTTGGTGGGGCGATTACAACAAGGCGGTAACAACGGAGACGGCAAGGCAACAACAGAATGAGTGTAGGATGAGAAACTCGATTTGTAGCGAAGCGTTCGTTACTCTTTTTTGGCGGATTTGCTTTGTTTTTTCCGCCTGGAGTGCGATTGCTTCTCAATCGCTATTTCCCTTTATTCCTAAAGCGAGTCGTAGCGCCTCAATAATAACCTGACTCACAGTCTTGCCGGATTTCTTTGCGATCAAGACAAGTTCTTCTTCAATGTCAGCGGGCATCCGAACCGCAACAATTTTCTTTTGTGCTTTTTGGGTTCTCTTTAAAAGAGCTTCTTTGAAAGATTTAGGCATATGTAAAACATAACATAAACATAATGTTAAACAACCTGTTTTACAATCTAATTGACACGCACGGTCAAATAACCTAAAATAGAGATATGGTCACGATCGGCAAGGTAATTGGACTTCTCATAATCCGATATTCCGAATCGATTTGGCATGTCGGATTAAAGTCTTGCCTTAACCCAAAAGCGTCGAAGGGATTGCTGTGAAACCACGCAAACCCATTCGCACAAAAGCTCACAGCCCATTTGCCAAAAACCTAAAGGCGGTTCTTGCAGAACGAGGCGTTAGCCAAAAAGTCGCCGCTGAGCTTGCGGGCGTCACCCCGGCCACCCTAAATGATTGGCTTGGCGGAACCCAGCCCTCAGATTCAATCGCGGTTCAGCGCCTTTGCAGAGCGCTCAAGGCAGACTTTGAATGGATTTTGACCGGAGAGAAAAGTCGAATCGAAGGAAAGGATCTTAGCTTGTCCGAGCTTTTTGAGATCCAGGATGACCCCGCCTTCAGCGGAATTTTCATGATCGAAGCGAAACGACTTAAGAAACGGATTTCAGAATAGGGAGAGCGTTATGAAAAACATGAATCCACTTCTCTTCGTCTGCGCAGTAGGCATAGCAGTTATCTTGGAGATTGGGGCATTCGCCACAGAGTCTGGTCTTAGGCATTTGAAGCTTGCTCAAGATCCACCGAAAAATTGGAACCTAGGCGGAACTCTTCAAGATGTGAAAATGAAGAAATGGGTCAAAGCCCCCTACTGGAACCGGCTCGCTACCAGTGCCGACTGGATTCTTGTCCTGCTTAAGGAAATAGACAAAGAAAAGGCGGTCGAACTTGAGGCTTGTGTGTCTGAAGTGGGTAAGGGAAAGAAATCCAGTTTCTTAAATGCGCAAACGACAATGGGTGTGGCCTTTTCGTGTGCAGTTTTTATGGGCTATGCGAAAGGAGAGAGCGATGAGCAGTAACTTTAGCCGAGGGATAGCCGCTTGTTGCCGTGACTCAACACTTTTCGGAATCTTCATACTAGAATCAATGCGGCTAAAAAAGGGGGGAACATGAACTCTATAATTATAAAAGGGGTTCAGGACGAGCTGGAAATATTCGAAGACCGCTTCACGATTCGACCAAGAGGAGTTCTTGGTTTCCTCAACAAAGGGCTTAAGGGAACAAAGGAGATAATGTTTTCTTCGATTACAGCGGTTCAATTCAAAGAGGCGGGCATATTTAATGGGTACTTGCAGTTCACTATCCCTGGCGGCAACGAATCCAGAGGAGGGATCTTCGCTGCGGTCAAGGATGAAAATACGTTTATTTTCACCAGGCAGGCAAACGATGAAGTAAAACGGGCAAAAGAATTCATCCAGGAACGAGTTTCCGGAAATCGACCAACCGCAAACACGCAATCACCTTCGGTAGTTGACGAAATTGTGAATCTCAAGAAGCTTTTGGATGCAGGAGCGATCAATGAGGACGAGTTTAAGAAAATGAAAACACAACTTCTCAAGACAGCGGCGTGAGAGCTGCGGAGGTATCGACGATGAGACTTGAAGACATCAAGGGAAAAGCGAAATCTAAAGAACCAGCAATGATTCGGAAGGTCGGCTTTGGTCTGGGACTCGGTATTCTATTTTTTCCTTATGTGTTTTCTTGGTTTACCTTAAAGCCTGGCTACGATCCGGTAATCCGCCTGATTTCAATAGGATGGTTAGAAATCCTAACTGTTTTATTGGTGTTGAATCAATTGCCCCAAAAACATGTGGACGCTAATGTCAATTCTCAAATAGCTGAACAAGCCGCGAAAATACGCTCCCCCGCCGAAGAGGCAGGACCAAAAAATTCAGAGCTTTCGCATCCGAAATACACGCCAAATGAGACGGAGAACCAACGCAAATGGTATCAAGGGGGCACACTTCAATATGTGAAAATGAAGAAATGGGTTGATGCGCCTTACAGGAACCGGCTCGCTACCAGTGCTGACTGGATCGCTGCTGTTCTCAAGGAAATAGACAAAGAAAAGGCGGTCGCGCTTGAGGCTTGTGTGTCTGAAGTGGGCAAGAGAAAAAACGCTCATTTTCTGAAGACGCAAACGTCGGCTGATGTTGCCGTGACGTGCACATTTCGTCTGGGTTATGTGACGAAGGAGAGTAATGAGTAGTTTTAAACAAGAAAGAGCGTTTTTCTGCTCCTTATTTAGTGGCGTCTTAGATAGGAAAAATAGAGTGACTCAAGAATCGAACTTTATGAAAAAAAGGACTGATGATAAACTATGAAAGTTAAATTTTGGGTTCTCTCGATGCCGAAAAAAACGAGAATTATGGAAAATATGAAGATCATTCTGGTTGGATTCCTCCTCTTGGTAATGCCCATCACAAGCGACGCACGGGGCAGCGGAGGTGGCCATCCCAGAGGGAGCCACTCATCTTCAAGATCGGTTTCTTCTGGTCACTATAAGAGACCAAGTGGTGTTGCGGCCAAATCCAAGAAAGGCCGTAAGCACGCTTCAAATTCTTGCACGACATGTTCGCGTGACAGCAATGGGAAAATCAAACGCAATCCCGCCGCTAGGAAGCAATTTATGAAAAGTTCAGGATATCCTCAGGGAAGGAAGGGTTACGTTGTGGATCACGTCAAGGCGCTGAAACGGGGGGGCAGTGACAGTCCATCTAACATGCAATGGCAAACTATACAGGATGCCAAGGCGAAGGACCGAATTGAGTGAAACGAGGACAGCGGCATGCCATTGTGACGCCAAATTTATCCGTCCGTAAGAAACAACCACACGGTAGATAGGAGGTTGCGATGAAGAAGTGTCCCTACTGCGCTGAGGAGATACAGGACGCGGCGATTGTCTGCAAGCATTGCAATCGGGAACCCCAGACGCCCCCAAAGGGGTCGATGGCCTGTCCCTTTTGTAAAGCGCTCGTTCCAAGTGACAGCAGAGTCTGTCCGGCCTGTTATGACGACCTTTCAAGATTAAATCCAATACAACATGAACATGAGTCAACGAAAAAGATTAGGGAAACGAGATGGACGTGCGCATCGTGCGGAAACATATGGCACTATGGCATGGTGAAAAACCTAGAATCTGCGAGTGCGGCACTTCACAACGTTGGGAAAAGCGTGATGTGTTGCGCCGGGTGCCTTCCCGCAATACTCATCCCGAACCGACATGTTCCCGACTTGACCATTTGCCCGAAGTGCGGCTCAAAGGCAATCAGCAAGGAAACAGTGGAGCACACAGTGCGATGATGCGTGCGATACTTTGTGTTATGCTCAGGGTATACAAGCGCCTATTTTCGCCGATTCTTAGCAGGTGGTTGTGCTGTCGGTTTCACCCGTCATGTTCCGATTACGCATCCATAGCGATCCAGAAATACGGAGCGACTCGGGGTCTTCGCATGACGGTAAAGCGACTCAGCCGGTGCCGACCGGACAACATTGATTCCTGTATCGATTTTCCTTAACATGAAAAAGGTCACGGTACTGTGAGTTGCTGGATTCCGGCATTAGATTGACGGGGGTGAAAATGATTTATGAAACAGCTAATTCGCTTCTTGATGGTTTGTCAGGTTCTACTTTGGTCAATTCATTCCAACGCAGTCGACGTGTTTTTCTCACCTGGCCTTGATTGTGAAAATCAGGTGGTCCAGGGAATCAAAAACGCTAAACATGAAGTCATCGCAGCAGTGTATGCGATCAATAATTCTAGGATCGTTCAAGCCCTGAAGGAAGTGCATGGGAGAAGCGTTAACATTCGTGTCTTAACTGATCGCCTTCAAGCCGCAGGTAAGTCTTCAAAAGTTGTGGCTCTTGCCGACGCAGGACTAAACATTCGCGTTCACAGTAAGTTTAAAATCGAACATAACAAATTCGTGGTGCTTGATGGAAAAACTGCAATTAGCGGGAGCTATAATTGGACCAACCACGCCTTAGCCACAAACAGTGAGAATTGCGTGCTGATGCCAGAAGCAAACGCGGTTGTGGCGTACATGAAGCGTTTTGAGGAACTTTGGATTTTGAATACTCAACAGAAGTCCGATGCAAAACTAGCAGGGATAAGAAAAAACTATCCACAGCGAGTTCCAGCAAACGCTCGATAGTGTTTTAGTAAACGCGAAAACACTAAAAACGTAAGCACGTGCTAAGGCGCACCTATCCAGTACCTATACCCCCCCTGTACGGCACCTGTATAACGTTACGAGTGATTCGAGAACACAGTTGCTAAATCAGCCCTCTAAAAATAGAAATTAACCGCTTTTCTTCGTAAATCAACGTGTGTTTCATGATTAGGACAGTGCGAATTCAGAGAAGATTCCGAGCGTTTTGGGGGTAGAAAGCTTCCTTTGGAGACGATCAAATCGTCCTATTAGCGCAGAAAAGTTGAAAAACGCTCTTTTTCCAAACCTAAAACGGTCAAAGCGCTCAGTATGCTCCATCTTTTTTGAGTTCAAATAGTGGAGAGTGTTTTTGAAAAAACGGGAGGGCAATTGGATGAGAATAGGCGCGGGCTATAGCGTTCCGAAAACAAGTGTCTGCGGAACGTTCCTGAATCCCTAAGCAGCTGATTTAGGAACACTCAGCTCGCGGTGGACCGTGGTGATACCGCAGTTCGCTAGCTCCGCAATCCTTCGGTAGCACATCCCTTGACTGGCAAGTTCCTTAATGAGTTTTGAGTTGCGGGTCTTCTTTCGGCCTAGCTGTTTCCCTTTGGCCCTAGCATTATGCAAACCGTTCTTTACGCGTTCCACTAGAATTTCGCGCTCAAGCTGTGAAATAGCCGAAAGGATGGTGAAGACCGCTTTTCCCATCGGTGTTCCAGTGTCTACTGATTCAGAAACGCTGGCAAAAGCGACGCCATGCGATTTGAATTCCTCCAGAGCCTCCAGGAGATGCTGAGTCGATCGGGCAAACCGCGAAAAACTATACACGACAACGGAGGAAATTTTTCCTTCTCGGACAAGGGCCATCATTTTATCAAGACTTGGCCGCGAAGACTTAATCCCACTTATGCCTTCGTCTCGGAAAACAATATAGTCCTCAATGCTCTTGGCTCTACAGAAATCCAGTAAGGCACGCTCTTGTGCTTCCAGCCCCGTCCCTTGCCGGTCGGTGGAAGTTCTGCAATACAGAGCGGTAACCTTGTCGTTGTTGGTGTCACTCATACCCTTATTATGACTCGATATGTTATATATTGCAAACAATAAATTGTCTAACAAGATACGATGAGCTATGGTGCCTTTATGAATACTCCAATAAAGAAGAAAAAACCTTCTGATTATCCAATCTTCGCCTTTCGAGTTGAAGCTCAAAACAAGGAGGATCTGATGGCGATGGTGAAGAAGGTTGTCCGGATAAGAAACAAGAGAGTGAAAGAGGATGAAAAGATCATTCGCAAGAATGATGTTATCTTAGAGGCTTTGGCGTCTGGACTTAGGGCTATGATGGAAAAATAGTTAACCTGCCCCGGGGTTATTCGCGCTTCACTGCGTAGGTGCGCCAGTGGTCGGCGAGATGGCGAGTTGCGCGTAATAGGTTATAAGCCTATGTTTGTTGTGTAACAATAAAATGTTTAACTAGGTATGGCGTTCGGCCCAAATAGTAGGCATAAAAATTTCAAAACCAAATGAGACCACAATGCGGTCCCCCAAAGCATGCTTTCGCCGCGTTTCCCAGTACAGTATATAGTATGTGTATCATTTGCATGTTTCATAACTTTGAATCTTAGTTGTTCTAGTTAATGAGATTGTTCTGATATTATGATTATAGAATATGAATGAATCTAAGAAGCCTATCTTTACTGAAGAGCATTGGAGTAAGCACAAGGAGTCTGCACGTAAAGAACATGATCTATTGCGGTCTACTTTTCAGGTTATCTCTCCAGCTCATACGTTATCTGACGTTGGGACAATCATGGAGGTATATGATCAATTCCTTGGTTCTAGTTCATCTGAAAACTTCAATCATTTCTTGGTCGCCTATTTTGTCCCAGCTTCTAAAACTCAGGCCATGCTCAAGGTGTTTTCGAGGAACGATCTTTCTGATATCAGAAAAGTGTTTGGGGAGCCGGAACATTCCGATGAAGCTGATGATAGTGAAGACGATTGGGGACTTCACTACCCGGCGGTTGATTTTACCGTTCAAGCGAGGGTTCAGCCCATACTTCTAGAAGTAATTCTAATTTTTATTACCATTACTCAGGATTCTTCTTTTCAGGACTGCATAGATCAAATTCTATGCCGCCTAGTTCCAGTTGGGGACTCTTCAGAGGTTTTGTATAGATTCATTCAGGCTAGGAAGCAGCACTGTTGTGCCGATGCGATTGTTCACCTGCTGAAGTGGTGCGGTGACCATGTTGAATATCTTCATGGAAATATTGATGAGCTGCCAAAAGGAGAAGAGCAGCGTCTTCGGTGGGCTGAAGTTGTCCTCGATCAAATAGAGCGCGAGAAACAACCACCTACTACAGATTTCCATCGTGTCCACCTAGATTGTAAATCTCGGAAGCTATTTGTGACGAAGAGATCAGGTGGTGAGGCTGCTCCTATAAAGATTGGGGCAAATGTCTTACCACTGCTGGCTAAATTGATTTATGAAGACAGTAGACGTGGCGACGGGAAAAAAGCATCTGTCCAGGTTTCTGCAAGTAACATTCAAAAGTGGGCTGAACATAACGCCGTTCTTTGCTGGAACCACACAACTTATAAAGGCATTTATAAATTTGTGGTGTTCCTTTCAAAAAAAAGAAGCGCCATCAATTTTAAGGTAGCAAATGCGATATGGGAGAATGCGGGGAAGCGGTCTGGAAAGCAGGTGCATTTACCACAGGGCTATCAATTGATCCGCTATAACCCCGACTGCAAACGATTTTATATCAATACAGTAGTACGTTCTTCAGTTGATGGTTTTTTAGACGCTTATCCGACCGACATTCCGATAGATCGAGAAGTTTAGGAAGTAAATCTGAGAAACTAGGAAGTCCAAATCTTTGATTTAAGCCTCTGTTGGGCATAATTATCAGCCCAATGAAAATTCGGGCAGTTCGAGCAATTCTAATGGGCACTGATAAAGTAAATGTCGGTGGTAAGACCAGGCTATTTGGTTGGCGCGATCTTGAAGAACTGTTTCCAGCCAAGGTGCTTGGCTTCAGGAAGCGTAAAGTTTTCAAGGAATCTGGTGACAGGCGATTTCAGCGGTGCCTTGTATTCTTTGATGGAGCGCTTCCAAACTGCAAAAAGGTGATTATTCATTGGTGGCTATCGAAAGAATATATCGACAAGTGCCCTCCGGACAGACGAAGAGATATCGCTATTCAATTTGTCCCCACGCGAAGCGACCCCCTCTCAATTGCGGAATTGAATCGTATTCAGGCCGTGATTGAGGTGCATTTTCGTATCAAACTCAATCACATCGGGATGGCGGAGTATTTTGTCGATACTGATAGACCTATTTCAATACCTCGCTTTGACGTGCGCTTGAGCAGAAGGCACGCACGGCCTAGAAAACCTAGAAATGAAGACGACGGGTACGATTGTGGTTATTCCGAAGGAAAATGCACCAATGCTATGGGCGGGCGCATGAAATACTATTGGAAGGCGGAAGAGTTTCTCGGACAACGAGCCGAGTCAGCAGAATCTCGGGATCACCTTCTGAGGATGTTCGGCGTTAAGTCGCTCAAAGATGTGTTCAGATTAGATGCCCTGGATGTCTTGGACCGAACATGTGTGTTTCTCGCGCTCCATCGAAACAAATGGAAACGCATCATCAAATCAAGGCGAAGGCGGAAATATATTCGAGCGGCATTTCTAAAGAAAGGTCCAGTGCGTGCCCGGCAACTTATGAATAGGTTAGAGCGTCAGCGCTTCTACCGTTATACGCATCGAATTCCAGTTAAGAGGCTCATCAAGCCACCCAAACTCAAGTCCATAAACCCAAGTCCCTTCGTAGCAAGTGGACTTAAGGGGCAATCGGTCCGGTTGGCCCTAATCCCCAGAGAAAGGCAACTCATATGACGCTCCCGTTGACAGAAGTGGACAAGATCCGAAAAATACGTGCTCTTAGATTTTCAGAAACAATTCCGGAAATCTTCCGCCCCCTTTTTCAGCGCGTCATTATGGGCAAAGCCCCACCGAGGCAAGTAATAAAGTCACATTGCCAGCAATGCGTTGGATTTGAGGAAGTTTTCGATAGGGTGAGAAACTGTTCTGCGTATTCGTGTGCCTTGTGGTCAGCTAGGCCATATCAGCATAAGCGTATTCGTTGCCGACTCGACGCTCAAGAAGGAACTCCTAAAGTTGCGCAAAGGCAGAATGGTAGTGAAACAGGAGGGGCGGATGCAAAACCGGAAAAATGAGAGGCGACTTGAGGTTATACCTTCCACAAGTAAACCACCTGATCTATTCCAAACATTGCCTTCTCCCTTGCGAAAGGCTAACAACGAAGGAAATGTGAGCTTAACGGGTTCATGTCACTATTGTTCACAAAACAATAGTGTGGGTTCCTTGAAAATTCAGGAATGGCTTACGACCGAAGAGGCGGCAACATATCTCGGGCTTACTGTCGGCGCATTACGGAATATGGCCAGCAATGGCCAAGTGCCCTACCACAAGCTCGGAAGACGCAACCGTTATCTTTTGGTCGAACTAAGGCAGCTACTACTTTCGAACAAGAGAGGAGTCAGTTATGTCGATTAAAGAAGATCCAAATAAACCGGGGACATTCATTGTCGGATATGGAAAACGACACCCGCTCACCAGGCAAACAGTGAGCCTGACGAGAACTGGGTTCAAGACGAAGGCTGAAGCACAGCGAGCTTTCAAGGATATGGTGATCGCAGTAGAAGATAAAATCCGAAGGAAAATTGTACCAACTTGGTCCAAGGTTCTTGCGGAGTATGTCGAGGCCAGTTTGAACCGTGGACTTATGCAAAAAACGGTTTATGACTGCCGAGTCTGTATCGAGGCGCATACGTTGGGTGCGTGGAGTAATCGTCTGGTTGATACCATCACAACGCAGGAAATACGGTTACTTCTTCAAGAAAAAGTTGGAGAAAGAGCACCGTCTCATCAGCGTTATGTTCTCAAGAGCATCCGTGCAGTGTTCAACTATGCGTTCGAGGCAGGTCACATCGTTCGTAATCCGACGCCACAACTTCAGTTCAAGGTTGGGGATAAGATTCAGAAGGTGTTGAATGAAGATCAGGCCCGGATGCTTCTCGTCAAGGCAAAGGACCAAGGCTGGCCGTGGTGTCCTCACTACTCACTTGCCCTTTATACCGGAATGCGGAACGGAGAGCTGTATGCGCTTCAGTGGGACAAGTTGGACTTCGATCAGCGTACCATCCTCGTCAACTGTGCTTGGAACAGCAAGGATGGTTTCAAGTCTACGAAGTCCGGCGATGATCGGATGATTGAGATCGCACCGGCTCTGCTACCAATTCTCCGTGAGCTGCAAGCAAGCGCCGATGGCTCCCCTTATGTGCTTCCTCACTTGTACGAATGGCAGAAGGGAGAGCAAGCAAAGCACCTGGCAGTCTTTCTACAGGCAAATGGATTGCCTATTGTACGTTTTCACGATCTTCGCGCGAGCTGGGCTACGATGCTTTTGAGCAAAGGAGTCGAGCCGATCAAGGTCATGAAGATGGGGGGGTGGAAGGACTTAGAAACGATGATGATCTACGCTAGAAAAGCTGGGGTAGATATTCGCGGTGCAATGGATTGCTTGAACCTTCATACCGAAGAAAATCCTGGCAAAGTGCTGCGGATTTCGAGTATGTTGTAATCTGTTGTAGGAGAAGATGAAGTGTTTGGATTTAAAGGAAAATTCAAATCGCTCACTCTCTCCGCCATTTCGTTCCAACCCCATGAAATCTAAAAAGTAATTTTTGATCGGCGGAGTGCAGGGGCCGGTAGGGGCCAGGTCATGTCTGTCGGGATAAACAGAACTTCCAAGATTCTGTAAGTCGCGCTATAATCGAAGCGTGAGACGCGAGTACTTGCTCAAAGTGGAAGTTAACGGTCGACGATTCAATCGAGTGGTGATTGACGATCATTATCAGGCGAAGCATTCAGCAAGCATCACCGACCAGGTGATCCTCGAGTTGGTCAGGTCTTTGAATGGGAGTGATTCCCCACCCGAGACGGTCTTGGCGAGCGGATTTGAAGTTTATGTCGATGAGCCACTTTTCCTTGGCGACAAACCCTATCGCCTGGTGTGGACGACTCATCCTAAGGAAAACTACATCGGAGTTATTAACGCATTTCGTAGGTCAGGTCGGAGGTAATTTATGACGACAAGGTTCTTAAGCGAAGCAGAATTGAAGCAAGTAAGAAGACAGACGGCTCGCGTGCGTGGAACAGAGCATCTGCCCTCTGATGCCTCGGCGTTAGATCGTGCCAAATATGACCTCTGCAAGCGGTTCGTCATTTATATGCGAAAAAAGGGCATCACACAGCGGAAGCTAGCGGATGTCCTAGCTGTCCCAGAATCTCGAGTCAGCGAGATCGTTCATTACAGAATCAAGAAGCTAACCCTGGATCGACTGGTGAGGTACTACGAGATTCTTAAGCCGAATGTGATGCTGAAGGCGGTTTGAGTTAAGTTTTAGTAGGAGCGGGGAGGAGCGGCCTGGCGGTAGTTAACGCAGCATCGAGGGCCGCCGCTACTTTCAACTTCTGCGAACTCGTGTGAGCCACATATTTAATGGTCACATTCGGCGAGGAATGGTCCATCAATTTTTGAACAGCGAAAAAATCTCCAGTGGCTTCTGTGACAAGCGTTGCCGCAGCTTTGCGTAGGAAATGCGTCCCAGAAACATGGGAAAGACCCAGGCGCTTGAGGGATCGATTGAATGCAGTGGCGATTGTTTTTCGGTTTAGTGGCTGCCCCTCTTTATGAAACACCAGAGGTACTTTTTTGTCTCGGAGTTCGTAGACACGATAGAGTTCCGTCGCCAACACTTCTGGGATGAACCCCATTCGTGCACTTCCATTTTTCGTTCGTTGCTTGATTGTCGGTTCCCACGTTCGCTGATCCCACACGACAGTAGAGTCGATCAGAGCGGTGCGACGATCTAAGTCGATGGCCTCCCATCGAATCGCAGCGCACTCACCAAATCTAAGCCCCAAAGAGAACTGAGTTAGCGCGACAGAGTAATGCATTGGATTGTTGCCGTCCCGTAGTTCATCAAGAAATAGCCCGAGTTCTTGAGCGGACAAAGAAGTCACGACTTTCTTCCCCTCCTTCGAAATCGTGGCAGCCTTGTAGTGGTCTTCAAAGACTGGAAGGGCAAAGGTAGGATTGATTCTCTGTCGGTAGAAGTTCAAGACCGTTCGCAATAGGTCCAGCTCATGAGAGAAGCCCTTCCTCCAGTGACTCTTCGGGTAGTCAGTGACCCAGTAATGAATCAAACCGTCAATTGTCCTGACAGTGATTTGGTTGACGTGAGTGTCAGCAAGAAAGTCAAAAGCTGGAAGGAGCTTATTGTACTGAGCCTGAGTACTGCCTTCAACCTTCAGATAGTGGTACGGCTTCCACTCATTTTCGATTAGCTCACTCAATAGCATTCCCTCAGCGGGTGTTTGAGGTTGAGTTCTGTGCCAACAAGATCCCGTCGAGGACTTTTCGAGTAAGCCCGCTCTAAATGCTTTGGCATCTTCGAAGGAATCGAAGTTCGCTGAAGTCTTTTTCGATCGGCCGTTGACGACGTCGCGGCGAGTAGCGCGGTACTTCCCGCTGTCAACGTAGCGCTGAGCTTTGGCATCCCAGATGAAGCGCTTGTAGATGCCGGGATGATTCCTCACCGGTTGCTCTTTACTTTTGTAGCTTTGGCGACCTTGATTGTTCATCGAGTTCCTCCTTTTTCAATCCATTCACGAATCCTTGGCTCCGAAAATCTCACGAGGCGTCCCACTTTCGAGAAGGGTATCCTCCCGTGGCACACGAGTTTTCGAATGTGCCTGGGTGAGCATTTCAGGAGGAGGGAGACGTCATTGATATCCCACACTTTATGCATGCTGTTGTTCTCAGGAAGCACTCGCCGACTCTCCTCTTTATCGATTATCAGCGGGTGCGTGCGAGAATGCTCAAAGATTTTGCGTCGCATAGGTATCTCAGTTCTTTCATAGACATGTTTCAGTAATAATTTTCTGATTGTCTGGTCTCGATAACAGCGGGACTTAAAGAATAGACTTCCACTCTTCTGCGTCGCCTTCGTCGCGTTTCAATTGATCCTGCGTCGAAGCGTCGAGTGCGTCGCAGAAATCATCTATTTTTCGGATTCTCACGTTTCGCTCAGAACCACTCCCGGAGGTTCTTGAAAACGAAACATCGACTCCTGCCGACTTAAGTGCGGGACTTAAGCGTCTAATTCTGTCGGTCAGGCTTTTGGCTGTTTTTGGCCAGTAGCGATCAAAGTCAGAAGGAACCCCGCGCATCGCATTCAATTTGCTGAGGAGGTCGGTTGGAGTTCCAGACCAACCCACAGTAGAGAGCTGGCAGATGAATGAGGCGATGTTTGAACTGTTCAAAACGATCTCGTTGGCTTTCACCTGGTTAGCCTGAAACGCCTTGATAGTTGTTCCACGTTTCCATCCAAAGGACGTTTCTGCGGCGGAAATCCAGTACCAAGCATCAGCCATCCTCGGTTTTTCTTTTAATTCGAAGGTTCCACGATTCTTGAGGGCCTCTGAAATGGCATTAAATATCACGCCGAGAATTTTCGGTCGTAATTCCTCAAATTTCGACCAAAAAGTTGCCTCACATTTTCGTCCCTCTTCCGAAATTGACGGAAGCTGAAGTGTAATGGTCCTGCTTGCCAAATCTCCGCGGGCAACAAACTCATCAATGCCATTAAGAATGATTGGCCTCTTTGCGTCCAGGACCACTTCTTCGTCATCTGAGTAATGTTTGCGTTTTGAAAGTCCACCACCCGTAGCCAATCGACAAAGATCATCGGACAGCCAGTCTTAAAGATAAGACATATTATCGATAGCGATTATCCAATTTCCCCTTGCAGAGACCATTAAATCATCGGAATTCTTGGGCTCTTTTCGAAGTGGGGCACTATTTGGATCAACGAAGGACCGTATCACTTTAACGGTAGTGCTCTTTGCGGTCCCTTGCTCGCCATAAAGAACTAGAACTAGAAACGGCCCATCTGGATTGAAAGAACTCAATATAAAGGCAACAATCAACCTGAAGTCCTCTTCCGAGTCGACGTTTAGAAAGTGGCACAATTGTGCGACGCTTGTGTCGCCTGTGACGCAAATGGGCCGCGGGAGTGGCAACATTCCCTTTTTACGAAGGAATCGCACAGGAGAGTCCTTGATTACAGACCACCCGGAGGCAGAGATTTCAACCACCTCCCACTCATCATTGGAAAGGTCGACATAGACATTACCATTAAACATTCCAGCGCGGAGAAAGATCGGACGTTCCTCTGCCTTGAATTGCGCATTGGCGCTGAGAGTACCGAGAGCATCAATAATTGCCTGGGATGTGGGCGCAGTTCCATAAGTAGAAAAATATTTATGTAGTAGCCATCTCCTGAACCCTTGGCTCCCAAGCGCCCACGTTTCCTTGTGTTTGTTAACTGGAACGGTGGCATACCCATTTTCATCCGAAGTGTGGAAAAGTTCGATTCCATCGCAGAGATTCAGAAGTAGTGTTGCCTGGGAGGGCGCCTTTTCTCTTGAAACCGATGTTTGTTTGTTTTCAGTTTTGAGTTGCTCAGCCACCATCTCCAAGCCCTCAAGGCAGTGTAAGTCATTGAAGTCTGTTGGTTTGGATGATGGGTCTTGAAATCTAGGGAAGACTGCCTGGCCATTTACCTGTTTGGCTGCCTTCTTTGCCTTTTCTCTTCCTGGGTTCATTGGAGTAATTCCATCCGACTTTTTCGTCCACTGGTCGTCGTCACCGCAAATAATGAAAGACTTGGTCGGATACTTTTCGAATAACACCTGCGCTACATAGAGTAAATTGTCGGCATTAAATGCAATGACGACAGTCCCCGTTGTTGCCAGGTGAATACTTGCGCCTGTAGCGAAACCTTCTGCTAGATATATCGTTTCCGATTCTTCGATGGAGCCGATTACATGGAAGCTGCCCCTCGCCTCCCCTCCCGGTAGAAAGAACTTTCCCCCATCCGGCTGGATCTTTTGGAGAGTCCGGATCTCCCCATTTGCATTGCGACAAGGAAGATAGAGCGTGTCGTCTTGAAACCTTCCACCAAATGCCTCTGGAATCATCTTTCGCTCGAGATAGGGTGAGGTGCCAAGCGCAGAGAGCTGCGCCCATTTTTCTTGATATTCAACTGCGGCATCATTTTGAATCTCCTGCCGCGCTTGATCGGCGGCCTCCTCTGCGCGTTCTATTTGAGCTTGAAGCTGTCGTCGCTCGTCTGGAGATAGTGATGTAGCACCATTTTGAAATCTAAATTTCTCTCCAGTGCGCCAGTCCCCGTAGTGGACTATCAGGATTAGCGCGCCATTGAGCTTTGCTTCATGTTTGTGAGCAACGTACCATTGTGATTTATTTGGGCCGAATCGTTGTGGCTTAAGGCAGTCCAGAATAATATTTCCGGGATCGTACCCCTTTGAGAGCATTTCGCTGAGGACCTCAGCCTGTAGGTCGTTGAGACTATTCATGGTGGTTCTCGCTTTCTATCGCTTGAAACATAATGTCCGTGGAGATGTGCGCTAAGCTACGGGAGATGAAAGTTAACCTCGCTATAATGTTGGCAGCGTCTTGCCCGATGCTTTGCGCGCGAGAGAATGCCATACGCGCCTCTATTTCAGAACCCTTCAAAACAGAGTCTTCGGAGCGAAGTTCTTCAGTCCACAGCTTTAGGTCGGCAGCCGATTCGACTATATGTTTTGCCCTTAGCAGTGCTGCAGCGGTATCGTGTAACGGTTCCTTTATATCTGAATCGAGGGACGTCCACTCGCGGGACTGCCCAGGACTTTCCTTGTTGGTAATTGCGTTACTCATCTTCTTTATTGTCGACATTAATTTTCCCTCTATTTAAAAAACATGAAAAAATGGTTTTGTTATATAGAAAGTGGCCGCACGCTGACTCAGACAAAATAAGGTGCGGCCACGCACGCGACAGTCTAATCGAAATCCAAGACACTAAATTCCGAACAGTCCATTTCGCGTGTGCCCCGATTAGGGCTTGCTCGCCAAAGCGGTATCCATTTCCTTAAGCGTTGCGACAAGACTTTCATTTAAAAAGCTCTTCGAAGCAGAGTTAAGAAAATAGCCCATTTCTGTTGCGCAACCGTATCTGTGGGCAGCGGCACACAACGCATTAAATGCAGCCGGAATAAGCGCGCTTGGGGCTCCATAACTGTAGTCTTCGATCGCTGTCTCAGAGAAGTCGACACCAAGGGCTAATGCCCGTATGTAACCGGCAACATCTAGACTGAGATTCTTGTCAACCTTTCGAAGAAGTGCGACGAACTCGCCCTTCTCTGCCTTGTCTATTTCAAAATGAAACACAATGCGAATGAGCTCATTCGTACATCCTCGAAATAGACAGTTGTCATTAGCTCCTCCATTTTCTAAAAGACCTCCTGTAGCGGAAAACGTTTCATTACAATTCATAACGGTCATCTTTCTCCCCGCCATCTAAGTACGGGGTGTTGCGCCTGGGCGGCAGAAAGCAGCATTCGGCGAGTTAGTTTCTTTTCGCCACATTGGCTTAAAGATGACGCCCTCGTACAGTGCACGAGATAAAATGGGAACTTGTGTTTTGTGGGGAAAAGTGGGGCTCGGAGGCAGGCGGCGTTGTCTACAATTTCTTGATAGGGTCTTCCGCCCGCAATCTGAAGTGCTTCCTTGAGGCGATAAATAGAATCTTCATGAGCGGTCGATGTTTGCTGTCAAATATATCAATAAGTCGTTTCGCCCTTATCGGTAATCCGGAGGCTCGTAGGAGAGCAATAATCTCCTCATTGGACAGGTTCGGGTTAACTTTATCTGGGCTCTGAATGTAATCGTCAAACCGGCTCCAAATAATCTCGAACGCTTTGAATTCAGTTGGACTGAGCTTGTATGTCGTTAGATGGCCCTTGATTGAAACAATTGGGTCATTGCAATTGTAGTCCTCGAACAATGGATCCGGGCGATTGAGAGCTTTTTTAATCTGGTCACTAGCGTCGATAAGGTCTTCCATTTGCCGCTTCGGGTTTGTGCAGCCAGACCTTGTGCAATGCTTCCTGAAGACTGATATTGCTTCAGAGAACGCTTTCCCGCATCGTCCGAAAGCCGTTTCGGCACGAATTAGGAATTGTCCAAAATCTACTTTTGAATCTTCCAGCTCTAGATTACGCATTAACGTATCCAGAGCAGCGATTCCTTTTGAGGCGGTTTGCTTCGATACGAAAAAGGGAAGAACAAGGGGCCTTCCAAAATGGTCGTTATATGAAAATGGCTGTCGCAGTTCGCACCTTAGTGTGTGCATTGTTCCGATAAGAATTTCTTTTTCAATAAACCAAATAACATACAGAAGTGAGAAAATGTGGCCATCATCGGGAATAAAGTGTTTGATGGTGCCCGTCTGTGAGGGCCAACAATCAATATGCTCGTTCAACTTCTCCCAAAATCTAAAATAGTGAAGATGCCATTCTGCTGTTTCGCATTTTTGAATTTCTGTAGCCAACAGCTCTACCAGGGAGTCAGGCTTGTATTCCTTCGGGCATTTCAAACCCTTAATTGCGGCCGCGAAGACGCATTCACGTAAAGTTACTAAGTCCAGGCGAATTTTTTCAACTCTGTACGGGGATACGGGCAGAAGGGCACTCATTGAGGGACATTCAATCGCAAAATCCTTGGCGTTCTCGTAAGAAACCACTTTTCCTCTGCGCCCATACTCGACCATGGTCTTTCCGTCGAAAACCTGGTCGCGCGGATAAATTTGTTCAGGTGAAAATGGATGCTCAATGGGCAGTTCGATTGAGGCGTCCCTCCAGCGATATTCATATTTTAGTGTCTCAGCTGAGATAGAGGCGCTCCAGGTCGCAGGGAGTTTTGTTGGGCAAAGGCGACCAAGGTAAGCGTCAATCCATGGAGATGCAAGGAACCCTGTGGCTGGATATCCCGTCTTAATTAGAGGTGTTCTATTGAGTCTTTGGTGGGAAAGGAATTTCTTCAAAATGGATGCTAATTCAAGTCTGCTATGTAGCGGGCGTGAAGCAGAAGGCTCTTGCAGTGAAACTGAAAGGTGTATTCGTTCCAAGAGGAGCGGGAGGTTGCTTGCTGATTCGAAGAGATCTAATGTTTCATTCGTATTGAGATAAAGCAAGACATTCTCAAGTGCTGCCCATAGGCCCAAATTCTCAATGTCCTCGCCCCCGAAGGAGGGAGTCTTGTGGCGCTCAATCAATTTAGAAATGCGATCTTTAGGAAGCTTTAATTTCCGGCATCCGGAAGTTAGGTGTCCACCGCCGAAACCTATGTTAAGAGGGGCAAAACCGAGTGCATAGGCTGCCGCTAAAACCTTATGTTTCATATTAAACCGGCTCTTACTGCCGAAGGGTTTTTCCTTCCATCTGCCACTACTCTAAAAAAAACGTGATGGGAGTTGGATATTGTACGCTTGAATAGATTAGCTGAAGCGAGTCCTTTTACAAAATATAGAAACAGCGCTTCTGTGGGCGAATCTAGAGTCACTTCTTTGTGCCATTGTACTTCTTTGAAAGTCGCTCTATATCTGATGCGGTCGCGACCCGAACTTCGTAGTTTACCTTTGGATCTTGTTTTTTTCGTATTGCTCTGTCAATTCCATACAGCGTCACCACACCTTCTCTGAGTTCGGCCAGTCGTTTTTGTGCTTCGACGCGATTGCGACACAGACTCTCCTTTTTCCCCTTGGTCACGACTAGAAATTTATGTTGGAAGCTGCGAACGGGCTCAAAATCATCAACGCGTTTAAAGGAATACACGCCGCCGGCGGGCTCTGGCTTTTGACTAATCTTGGCCTTATTGCAAGCGATGGTAATTGTACCAAGTGGTACTCCGGTTTCGGAAGAGGCTTTAGTTATTGAAGTAACCACTCTGTCTTCTCCCATTTCGATGGGCCGAACAATAACAGCGGTCTTTTTTAGCATAGATCTAAATTCTAGCATGCCAATTTGGCAGTGGCACGAACCTAAATTGGCTTGCGATCCATTCTTTTCTCTTTAATCGTGGGGTTAACCAGGGAGAAAATTCTTTGTGCTTTTCGCGATGAATCTAGTGATTATTTCTTTAATGGCTCAATGCACAAGAGTGGTTGCGATTAAAGCTCCCAATTTTTCAGAAGTGGTTCGACAAAGAGGCGGAGTTTCCAGTCAATTTGATGACGCCTTGTGGCTGGAGGTGCCAACATTGAAAGAGTGGGAAAGGGTTGGAGGTCGTACATGATGATTGCTCGAACAACGAGAACCAAAGCATTCGAGGGATGGACGCTGAAATGAATCCTCCACTCCGTGCACTTAGTTACTCCCGCGTCTCCACAACCCAAAACCAGAGCACGGATGCTCAGCAAGCGGAGTTACGCCGTTACTGTTCTGCGCGAGGGTGGACGCTGACAAAAGAGATCGTCGACCACGGGTACAGTGGTGGAACAGACCAGCGTCCCGGACTCAAGGAACTCCTCGCGCTCGTTCGTCGAAGAGAAGTCGACGCTGTTGTTGTCACAAAGCTTGATCGCCTTTTTAGAAGCCTCAAGCATCTCATTCTCACGCTCGAAGAGTTCGAACAGCTCGGAGTGACATTTGTCGCGGTCAGAGACTCCCTAGACTGGTCGACAAGCGCGGGGAAATTTTTCATTCAGGTGCTTGGAAGTTTGGGCCAGTTCGAACGCGAACTCATCCGCAAAAGAGTCAAGGCGGGGCTCGTTCATGCCAAAAATTGCGGCAAGCGCTTGGGGCGTCCTCGCTCTCCCAAAGAGGCAGACATCCTCCGACTGCGGAGCGAAGGATTGTCGCATAGGGAGATTACGCGTCAGCTCGAGGTGAGCAGAGGCCTGGTTCATCGGACACTCAAGCGCGTCACCGAAAACCTAACTGTAACCGCCTCCGTAAACCCGCGGAAAGATAGGAGCGCGGAATGATGAGGTTGTTGTCACCAAAAACAGATGTTTTCGGAGACCTCCCTTCTCCAGTGTTGTACGGTTTTCAGGACATCGTCCGGTTTTCGGAATATGAGTATGGCTTTTCCGCATGGTTGCCGAAAGGAAGGTTGTGAAATCAGAAAAGGTAAAACCGCGCCGCAAGCGATTGGCAACTCCGTTGGCAGCAAATCTTCAAGCCGTTCTTGAGGAGCGAAAGATTACAATCCGCGCCGCTGCGCAACTTTGTGGGATCAGCCCCTCTGTGCTCCATGAGTGGGTCAACGGTGCTCAATGCAATAATCCGCCGGCACTACTAAAGCTCTCCCAAGCGCTCGGCTTCGATTTTCAATGGGCTCTCACCGGTCAGCGCAGCGAACAAGTGAAAAGCGGGGCTGCACTTGCGGAAATGTTCGACATTCAAAACGACCCCGCATTCAGCGGTATCTTTATGATTGAAGCGAAACGACTGAAGCGGAAAGACGGCGCATGATAAGGAATCTAGGGTATCCAAATATCTCATTGGCGTTTAGTCTTATTGTACTCTCTTTCAAGCCTACCTTTGCACTGTCGGAGCAAGTTCATTGGCAGACTGTATCCGCCGAGCAGCTTCAAGCCTTTTTGAAATCAAAGGGAGCTTGTGTTTACGCGTCCGCCGATATTTACACTCGAATATCGAAGAATGGGACTTGTGAATCGTGGGATAGTGGCCCGTGGCCAATAAAACCCGACAATCGGGCACGTCCAGGGGACTTCGCAGCCTGCGGGGAACCTTCGGTATTCTGTATTTTTTCTGGAACCCGAGCGCCGGGAACAATTAATGAGCTCGGGGGCTGCTTCGCAGCCTATTACAACATCTACTCAGGCCAATATGAAGATCCACTATTTGATAAGCTAGGAGATAAAAGACAAGTTTTCGTGCCACGGCCATGTGACCAAAAAGCAGTTACCCAAATCCTCAATACCAAAATAAGCGTAGCAACAACTTCTAATATTTTTGACCCGAAATTCAAGTACATAAAGAAAACGATTTATCAGACTTACGTTGCCGCCCCAGCCTCCGGACGTAGTTTTGTATTCAAACCCTCCTCCCGAGTCCTCATAAATGACTTCAGGGTGTATCCGTTGTTTGGACCAAGTAAGTGACAATAACTCCCTTGAGACTAACTAATATTGGAGGACAAGATGGCCCTATCGGAAGAAAGAAGAAATGAGATCGAAGAGGAAGAGAGGCTTCGCGCTGAGATCCGAAGTGCAACCACTCAAGGAAGACGTGAAGGGCCTCCGAATATTCGGGACATGCCTATGTGGCTGTGGGGTATCTGCATCCTATCAGCTCTCTTGTTGCTAATGGGGTATTATCCTGGATGGAAGAGGGCGAACGACGCGGCTCGTGCGCGATTGGAAACAGGATCTTACTAGGTAGAACCAGACAAATGACCAAAAACGTAATAACCAAATGAGGAGAGAAGCGTATGAAAAAGGCAATGATCGTAATGACCACAGTGAGCTTGGCAGTATTTGCAGGATGCAGTTCAACAGGACTTAAGAAAGTCGTCCTAGATGAAAGTTCAAACAAACCTTCTTGGGTGAGCAACAGCCACACGACTTGGGAAGAGGGCGGGAAAATCTTTTTCAAAGCGAGTCAACAAGTTCGTGGAAATGAGAGACTAAACGCCTGCTATGACCTTGCTCGTCTGAATGGGAAGGAGGCAGTGATTAGTGGGATTCAAGAGGATGTCAAAGGTGCTCTGGATTCACATGAAGCCACGCTTTCCGAAAACGCTGAGGTTCTTTTGAACAAGAGCCGTAGCGCGGAGTTGGCGGGAAAGATTTCGGGCCTACGCTTCACAGAAGACTATTTCGTCCGGTACCAGATCGGCGATAATGAGCGCATTGATTGCTATGTTGTGGGCGAAGTTACCTCAAGTGATTACAATAAAATGAAACTTGCGATCGTTCATAAGATCGAAGCGGCGGACCCTCGAGTTAAGGAGCAGATTGCTCAGAAACATATTGAGTTCTTCGGTGCTAAGCACGAAACTGCCTCGCAGCCCACCGCAGGCGACCGTTCCCCAGCCAATGACTCGCCCAGAGAGATTCACTAGGCGAACGAAAGGCGTAACCTGTGACATGGTACAGAGTGTTCACCCACCTAGTAATTTTCCTAACGCTGGCTGGTGGAGTGACTTGGGCAAGTAGTCGCCCGGAATGGGTCGAGCACCCACCTGGCGAAGACGCCCACTTCAAGTACTACGTTGGGCGAGCGGCGGCCTCTCCTAACGAGTCGATCGCAGTCTCAGAGGCTACACGAGATGCGTCAGAGGCGGCCATTCGGGAAAACTTCGGATTCAAGACCGAGATTCAAACTCAGAGTTACGAAACCGTGGACAAGTCAGCGTCCACTAAACGAATCCAGGAGATCTCTCGAAGAGTTGAGATCCATGACTTCGAGCAAACTGGATTCTACCGTGAGCAATCCTCAGAAGGAAGAATGAGCGCATGGGTTCTCTATAAGTATTCCAAGGCCGCTATCGCCCGAGAAAAGGCTCGCCTGGCAAGCGTGAAAGAGGAGGATTCGAAGGTCGTCTTTAGCCAGCAGGGCTCTGAACTAGACTCGGTAAAGGGAGTTGTCGAAGTAGTCTCGAAGCCGATTGCAACCGTCTATATCGACGGCGAGCGCTGGGGGAAATCGCCCCTCAGGCTAATGGGGCAACTTCCAGTGGGAGAGCACATGATTCGCCTTGATCACCCCGCCTTCGAGAGCGCGGAAGAAAAAATAATAGTCGTACAAGGTGCGACGGTAAAAGTCAGTAAAGCGCTGCTTTCCGCGACTGGAAAGCTCAAAGTGGTAACTGACTTACCCAATGCGACAGTTGTCATTGATGGGAAGCTCGTCGGAACCACGCCCACTGAGTATGGTAGCGTCCCCGCTGCTACGAAGATTCGAGTTGAAATCAGTCATGCGGAAGCGGAGCGCCTTCTTTCTGAGGTGGAGGTAGCGAAGAACACTCAACGAGAACTGAATCTAAATATGACCCTGAAACCTGCGTTTCTCTCTATCACTTCGACACCGAATGGGGCGAAGGTGAAAATGGATGGATCGCTTGTCTCTAATTCAAAGACGCCGACCGGTATGATGCAGGTTGAAGCAGGCCTACATTCAATCGAAGTTATTCTTGATGGCTTTGAATCAAAAACAGAGGCAATTGAACTCAGAGGCGGCGAACGCAAAACTCTCCCCCATTTTTCGTTGGAATCGATTGCCGAAACGGAGCGAAAGCGCAACCTTGAAGAAACGGAGCGAGCCGAGGAACATCTTCAGCGATCTGGAAATCCACGATGGACTTTAGCTCTGATTCCTTCTCAGTTCGTTACAAGTGGTGTCTCTGACCCAGCCTTGCCGCTCTACCAAATTGGCGTTTCGGCTCAATATCGAATATTTCCTCGCTTCGGCGTCGAGCTGGCCACATTGGTTGGCTGGGGTAAGGCGTCCTACGCGGACGCGCAACTCGCCGCCACAATAACGACTCTTCAAATTGGTACCCCCATTATTCTGACAAGAGCGAATAGCGACAAATACAGAGCCTGGCTTCTAAAGCCGCTCCTTCTGGCAAATTCCTACCAGTACTCACTGACATATTCAGCGAATGGAGTGTCCCACAGTACGAGTAAATCGCAAGTTGGTGCCGGGATATTAACTGGGGCACGCACCCTTTCAAAAATAGAAGAAGGCGATGGAGCTCAGTGGGGGGTCGGAGTTGAGACTGGGTCGGTCTATTACTTCCGCAACAACGGGGGAATTGCAGGTCGACTGCAATGGGTTGGCGCCCTGGAGATTCTGTTCGCATGGTAAACATACGGGGCAATATTCTATTAAGTGTATTCGTTACACTGCTATTAACTTGTTGTGGCGTTAACCATTCCGGAGAAAACTTTTCCGGTGTACTTTCGACGGATTTCGGTCCTGCACCGGCGGCGACCAGCAAGGGCTCAGGGGGCGTTTCAGCCTCACCAACACCCGGTGGTAGCGGATCAGGAGGAAATAGTAGTTCGAATTTTACTACGACGACGGGCGGGTACTTCACTGTGGACAACGTGATTACCACTTCGCTCCTTTCGTCAGAGACACTAAGAGGAGTGACCTCAGATGGCGGCATCATCTACGCATTGATACGCAAAAACCTCGGAAGTGGAATCATTCGCTGGTACATCAACAGCTCTACTATTTCGGCAACAACGTGGACGCCTGTCTGCGATATGCTTGATGACACAAACTTCAACGGAGGGTTGGCGCATTCAACCTCTAAATTTTATACTTTTGGAAGCATAAGTCAGGGTGGGGGCACAACAGACATTCGTATTTTTGATCGAATAACTTGTGCCGAGCAGACTAAGGTTACGATACCCAGCGCAGCGGATATTGGAAATGCCGTCTATGGTTTCCCTGCCTCCCTAGGTTATGTAACGGGAACGCTTTTCTTCGTATCTTACTACGGTTTTTCCACTCCAAATGGCGTTCAAAATGGGGTCAGGGGTTTTGATGTCGCAACAACCTCGTTCAACAGTTGCCTCTCCTCGGCGACAATTGGTGGGAAAACCTTTGGCTGGTCGGAAGGTGAAGGCCAAGGATATTTTTCTCCAAAAGCCTTTGGCACAGCCCAACTCTGGGCGTTGAACCCCGACGTTGCTGGTGGCAATTACGCCGGTCAAGTGCCGCCCCTCTTATGGAAGTTTCAGTTGGACGGGAGCCCTGTAGGCTGGGGGGAGCTGCCCGCAACTACCTATCCGTACCTCGGGAAGGATTCTGGCGGGAAACCTTACACTAAGTTCCTCACCATTTTCGACTCCTCTCAACTTGTAGTGGCAACAACCCACTCAGATGCCTTTCGCCTATATTTTCTTGGCGTAACTCACTTCTAAAGCCAAAGGGAGGTTGTAATGCGTTATTCCGAGATCATTGGCAAAGGCTGCTATCGGATTGGGCTGACCCCATTTCAAATTTCCAAAGTCGACACGTACTATCTCGGAGCCTCACACCACCGCTGCCGTGCAATGGAGCTAATCACTCAGGGCGGGATCGCTAAGACAATTCGTTTTCACATCGAGCTTTTCATACGACACTCAGGTGCGTTGCTTCGCGTAGTGTCCGAGGGAGACTTTTCGGAAGCAAGACCCGCACAAGAAGGAGGACTGGAATGGGCTGAGGACTGGTTCAATGCGAGTCGCTTCGAGGCTGCGTCTGAGGCCACCCTTGATCGCTTGGACCCGGAGTGTATGGCATTGGTACTGCCCGATCCCAAGATGTTTGACAATTTTCCTTGCGACATTCGCTACCAAGCTGGGGAACCGATCCCCTACGACCTAGCCCTAACCGCTCCTGGGAAGATTCCCGAGATCACTCTGATGATGACCGCCACGGCCGGGCTTTCGGAGTCATAGATCTGAAAGCATGCTCTAGCCTATGTGGACAATAATGTCCGCATAGGAGCCCACAGTGCCGACAAAAGAGAGCATAGAGACCAAACTTAAAAATGGGACAAGCCCCCTTCATTCTGCCGTCATTCAACACGTAATGGGTTTCGTCCGAAACGATTTAGCGGAGTTTGGATATTTCCGAGGGACAGCGGTCGCCGCTGCTTCCTCCGTCAATAATGACGTGGCATTCACTATTCAGGCAATTTTAGAAGGTGCCGATGAGGCCGCGGACTTCTTCTCCCTGATCAGGGCACTCTTCCAGTACTATGCTATCACCAATTTCGCCGCCTCGATGGAGGTTTACCCTAAAGATCACCCCGATTGGCTTCTCGCTCTCTGGACGGGGGAATTGCCAGGCCCAGCTCTCTATCTCGCAGACCTCACTCCCCGCCCGGAAGCGTCGATGAAAAATACAAACGTAGCTGGCTTCGAAATCAGGAACGGACGAACATTTTCAGAGACGCGCACGCTTAATCTTCTGTACCCTTCTGAGCTCCCTATCGAGCAGGCTCTTTCTGGCCTACAAGGATACAAACAAAACCGAAGTAGATTCATCCTTTTGGGTGGACCTTTCGGCGACAACTAAAAACTACCTGCCGATTCTCTCTGAACCTTCGACTACAAATACCCTTTTCTGAGCTGTTCCAGCGCGATGTCCTGAGCTGCTTCTGCCCTTCTATTGGCTTCAATAAACTCCTCATCCCAGAGCGAGTCATTCGCCCCCTCCATGCATTTCGTCCATTCCCATGTTTTGTTCTCGATGGGTGCATTCGCAATTGGAAGTGGGTGGACAAAATCCTCAGCCCTGTGAGGCGTACTAGCTTTTGGATTCAGGATTCTTCGGAGGTGGCGAAGTGAAACGCCCCATTCGCGTGCAAATCTTTCGCGCGAGCGGTAGCGCGAGACCTCTCCTGTCCAGGAGAATGAAAGGGAAATTCTTTTGTTTTCAAGCCAAGCCTTTTTGATCCGTTCCGCAGCAACTCGTGCGGGCCGGCCTCGTTTAGGCTTGTTTACTGGGGTAACGTCCTGTTTCATTGTAGATAATCCCTTCGCGGGCAAAACGACTTCCTGAGTGGCAATTGTCGAAAAAGCCCATGGACGAAATTGTCGCATGAAGAGGTTAGACGAGTAGAAGCAGGACTAAGTTGAGCCTGTATCGGAGCTGTCTGGGTGTGGTAAGGGAGAGCAATGGCGAAGAAAACAGAGTTACTTCTGGATGCGGAACGATATTCAGATAATGAGTTCGAAACTCGCGTGAAAAGTCCACGTGCTTGGTTAGAGCGCGCGGAGACTCTGCTTCGGTCCGGACGACACCTTGAAAGACAATGCAGGGCTCTTGAGGAGAAAGTGGGTTTCGGAAATGAGCGGATCGACTGTACGGCCAACGCAGATTTTATTGCAGTTCAGGAGAGTCACCGCTTACTTATGGGATATGCCGTGGAAGCGTGTTTGAAGGGGTTATGGGTGGATCTGAAGCCAGAGGGAATTATTGTTCGTCCAAATGGTGATCGAATTCACATCGACTTTCCTTGGAAAAAGGCTCCACATGATCTTATTTCCGTTGCGAAACACGTTGGTATGCCTTGTGTTGATGCGGATGCCTGGATTTTGAGAGTTTTGAGTAGGCAGATCCTCTGGCAGGCGAAATATCCAGCACCGCGAAGTACTCAGGGCGAATTAGTAAATACGATTGGGGGGCCCGGTTGTTCTGAGTTACATAACTATGCGCTTGGAATTTATAGTAAGCTCTTTAATCGAATACTCTCTCCGGTACCGACTCGGCCCGAGGAGTTGGAAATGTTGTCATAGATTTTGATGCAGGATTGCAGGTCAAGAAAGGGACTATTCCGTTTGCTATTCGGGTGGGATATTGGCGTTGAGAGTGTTATCGGAGAGAAGGAGATCTTCCTAAAATATGTCGCTAACTAAACCATACTATCAACTATATCGCCACGGCCCAGCTGACGTTGTTCGAGTCTTTGAAAACTTAAAAAAAAGACCACAGGGTATTCACTATCTTTCGAGCTATGAATTACTGAAGTCAGATTTGAGGGAAATTTTCACTTATATCGAACCAAGTGAAGTGAATCTCAATACCTACTCCCATAGAACGTTTGAACTTCTTATTCGGGCGTGCACTGAAGTTGAATCTCACTGTAAGTTTGTGATGCAGTCGAATGGCTACGTATTTAATAAGAGAGAAGGAAATATTGTTCTTTACAGTGAACTGGAGCGAATAGCTAAACTTTCGGAATATGAAGTCCTCTCCTATGGCTTCGCATTCCCGCCGTTTCGTCCATTTAAAACTTTTTCAAACATTGAGGCCAATTTGCGAAGCCCTAACTGGTACAAAGCCTATAATCTGGCCAAACACAGTCGGCTGGATAATTTTTGTCGGGCGACATTGGGCAATCTAATTGAGGCGGTTGGTGCCGTCTATGTGCTTCTGGTTGCTCAATACGGATTAGGATTCGATCATTATCTTCGTTTTTCGAATGAAGGGTTTCAACAAGATATGCCTACCTTTTTTCGCGTCAAAGATTTTCCACAATGGGAACCCGATGAAAACTACGTGTTCAGTGGTGAACCCGAGTTTGCCAGGCATCCCTATATTGAGAGACTTCAGGAGGAAAAGGCTCGGCGTGCCCAAAGGGAAAAGAGATGCTCAAGCTGTAATGCATCGCTTACGACTGACTAGGATATTAGCGCTAGGGATAAAAATTGATCCGTCACAGCCCCTGGGCCAGCCCAGGTCCTATCGCCCGCCCTAGGTTCAACTTCTGAGTTACGTCCTGTCCCTTCCTGTATAAAATCATGAACTTGGAAGAGAAATCAATATGACGAACCTTTTCAATGTCCCTCCACTTGCACAGGTCACACTTAAGGGCCTGGGGGCCGATGTTCAAATGTCGGATCTTTCGATCACTCAAACCTATGGTGGTTTTCTAGAGGGTGACGTCGAAGAGTACAATGCCCACATTATTCCTGAGGCACTGAGGTCGATTCACGATCGATATGGGAAAAGACCAGTTAAAGTCATCTCTCCGGTGCCTGTAGCAGACCTACGCGGAAAGCGCTTCCCTCACTTCCGCTACCATGTTTGGCTTAACTCAGAACTTACCCTGGGAGATGATCTTGCCAATGGTTCCCACCTTTTCGTCGTTAAATTTAGTGATGAATTGGTAACTCACCCCATTAAACTTCTTGAAATCATAGCCTCTGAAATAGACAGGAAGAAAGATGCAGAAGACTTCCTATTCTAACAGTATTCGCTTCGTTGGAGTGGCCAAAGGGCTAATTTTATAGGATACCAACCGATATCGAAGGGTGGTTGAGGTTTGAACTACCCTGAACTTGTAATCGGAACTCGATACGCTAAATCCTTTGGTAGTAAGCGAACGCCAAAGCGGATACATCGTTCTTGAATCGCTGGCTCGTCGAAGCGACTCGTTACTAAGATGCTTTGCGCTGCGATGCCAAACATTTCGATCATATCTAGCCCGGTCTCTTTTGATCCAATAAGTTCATAATCGCAAAAATAGAAAGGCGTATCGCCCGACTCGCCCCCGCCAAGGCTTTTCCGGAACCATTTTAGGATTTCTTGAGAGGAATAGAAATGTAGGATTTTAACCGGTGAATCTTTTAGCCGTGTCTCCCAAATCTGATGAATGCCTGGGTCATCATCCAGGACGATGACCGTAGAGACACCCGTGAGTGAAATTCTATCTACGAACCATGCTGGCGCGTGAGCCAGGGGTAGTCTCAAGCTGATCATTGTACCCTTGCCCACATCGGACTGGATTTCGAGAGTCCCGCCCCAAGCTTCAATCGTTTTCTTTGCGTGATAGACGCCCAATCCAGAACCTCCAACCTTTCCGTGAGTCTCACCTTGGCTGCCGATTTTGGCTAAAAGAGCCGGAGGAATTCCCTTTCCATTATCACGAACCTCTATTACGGCCCTGCCTTGTAGTTCTCGTAATGAGATTTCCACGTTCCCTTTTTGATCTAAGGCCTCAACCGCATTGTTGATCAGGTTTGAAATCACTCGCGAGAATTCAGTGAGCTGAAGGGTTACGAAGATTCCATAGCCATCGTGGACATTTGATTCAATGAGTACGCCTGTTTGGTCTGTGTACTGGAGCCGTTTTTGTGAAACGACTGATTCGATGATGGCGGAAAGAAGTTGTGTGGAGCGTTCCTCGGAGGAAACGGTTTGAGACGTGATGGCCTCACCAGAGGGGTTGTTCTCAGAAACTTGGAAGGAAGGTTTATCTTCACGGTTCTTGTCTAAAAGTTGATTTGCTATGTCTCGAATTCGGCTAGCCGTATTTCGAAGTTGGACCCTAACAGTTTCATCAAGGCCAGGGCTGTTGTGGGCGATTGAAATCAAGGTCGCCAGAGGTGATCGAATGTCGTGAGAAACTTGTGTCGCGAGTTTACCCATCATCTGACCGTGACTAGCTTTCAGTTCTTGAATCTGTAATTTCTTCTTAAGTTCACCAAAATGCCACAAGAGGCCAAAAGACGTGAGTAAAACTGCAAACATTCTCGCAACCCACAAGTTCAAGTGAAACCACTTTGCATTGAGAGACTCAAATCGAACTTCCCATGTTTCGCCCTTGCCCGATGGGAGTCGAGCCACAATAGGATACGAGGCTAAGAACAGTGGGGATTGACCGCACGCACTCTTAAATCGATCGTCATGAAAAACAATTTTAGCACCCCCGGACTGCTGGATTAGGGTGCACTTCAATAGACCAAGGTTCTCGAGGTCAGCCATAGCGCGGCCAACGAGATAGGGGTTAACCAAAACAGATTCCTTACGAAGAATGCTTTCCACCCCTTTAAGGGTGGATTGCGCTTGGTTTACTTGAACCACGTAAAAAAGGACCTGGACCCCTAAAAGAGAAAGTAAACCTAGAATAACATGAAGAAAACCTTGTCGTCCTCGTGCCGCCATAAATTAAGGATCATGGGCATTCGCTTAATTGCCAACATTATTCTGGCCGCAAGACTTGAATCTGTTTGTGCGCTGTGTTATGTGGGGTCTGGATCGATAAATAGGGGGTTACATCATGTTAAAGAAATTGGTTTCCGTGTTTTTTGTCGGTACGATTGCTTCGTCAGCACTTGCGGATATGAACGCGCCATCGGAGAGAGAAAAAAATGACTCTACGCCGATTGGAGCGGAAATTAGCGTATCACCCGAGAATGCCGAAGAGTATTTGTTGGATTATTCGGCAATCGCAAAACAGGTGGAACATTTGAGAGCGCCGGACGCCAATGAAAACTTTGTCATAAAATTCCATGAAGAAAACACCAAAGTCGATATTTCTACTTTTGATCATCATACTATTACCGTGCCTCTATCTAGGATTTCAAAGATTGCACCAAACTGGGCGACAGGCCCTTGAGACCCCTGTGCAACTTCAATTCGTAATAGTAGGAGATCCTGCCTTTCGATCTTTTGATCCTATTGAATCCGATCACATTTCCAGTGCTGTTGTAATGGAACAGCTTGTCGGAAACTTAGTCAAAGAAGTTCATGGGAATACGGGACAATCGGAGCCCTACTTAGCCGAAAAATGGAGTGTTAGCGAAGACGGAAAAGAGTGGAGCTTCGTACTTCGATCTGGTCTAAAATGTGAGGACGGCTCGGTCATTGATTCTTTTGCAATTGCGAGAAGTATGAAGCGCACTCTCAAGAGAAACCTTCTAACACATGACGTTCCTGTTTTTAATCAGCTAAGAGGATGGAAGGATTTTGCTTCTGGCCCGGCAGATAATCTGAGTGGAATCCTGTCGCCTTCTGCCCTTGAAATTAAGCTCAGCTTTGAAACCCGGCCTCAAGGTCTTTTGGAGTTCCTCGCAATGCCTCAGTTTGGCTATCATTGTGACTCCAATTTTGACCTCACCTCGAAGACATGGCAGTGGAAGGATCGGAGCAAGATAATTTCGTCGGGGCCTTATCGTCTTTCTAGTGTTGATGAAGCTGGAAATGCGGTTTTGGAAAAACGACAAAACTGGATCGCTGGAAATCCAAAAGCGCCTTCGCGAATTTCTTACCAAACGCTCCCCTGGGAAAAGGCAAAGAATTTAAGTTCACAGCACACCATCGTGTTGTTACGCAACGTCGACGAATCAAAGAATCTATCAGGGTTCCATGTTGTCCATGGAATGCCAATTAACCTTAGCGCAATCGTACTTTCTCCATACAAGGAATCACTTTTTAAGGAAGTTGAAAACAGGCGTACCTTTAGAAACCTTTTGAGGGCGGCGCAGTCAAAAGTCCCAAGTACAAAATCCTCATCGGTATTCGGAGAAAGTTTCTACCTCAACACGTCTGTTGCAAGAAAAGAGTATGCCGATTCTGGGAACGCACTTTCGTCGAAGACCGAACTGCTAATCACGGGTGTTCCAGACAAGCCTAGTGCAGACACAGCTTATGTTCGTGACCTTATGTTAGAGGTTTTTAGCAAAAATTCAATTCCACATCGATTTGTTAGTCTCGATAGAACGGATAAGAGCTACTTGGAGCGGGAAAGCTCAAATCGAGAGTTCGATATTCGACTTGCGAGGGTGGATATTGGGGGCAACGCTGAAAACTGGGTTATAAAAATGATGTTTTGCTCAAAGCTAGGAATTAGTTTTCCTGATCCTTCTGGGCGGATCTGTGAGCTTGCTAATGAGTTTGAAAAAGATCCTGGAAAACTTTCTGACTCCGAGTATCTTGATCGATTCAATTCGATCATTGAGGAAGACTGTGCGGTTATTCCGATGTATCATTCGGGACTATCCTGGCTTTTTAGCGAAGACATTGAGCTTGAATCAATCTCATCAAATCTTGTCGTTCCGCGGATTGAGAAAATCGGACTCAAATGAGCCAGCTTCATTTTGATCAACTGAAGTTGATCGAGCCGAGACTTTCCTCTTTTGAAGACGCTGAGATCAGAGACAAAAATGGGAAACTGCTTGGCTGGCATTCAACCGCTCTTTCTCTTGATGGCGAAGCGCTGGGCAGCGGGCTTGGCAGTGAACGAGAAGTGTCCCTTCGAATCGCAATTGCAGAAACGGCAGAGCGAGCACTTTTTCGTGCACTGAGGTCTTCTCCGGATGCGACGAAGTTTCAGTTGGATGCCTTCCCATCAGCTTGTGGGTTCGCTGCGGGATTTGATGATGAGCGAACGATGCTGCGTGCAGTTTCGGAAGCGGTTGAGCGATGGGCCTGGTCAAAGTGGATCGATGAGCATTACCGTATGCCTGAGATTTCTATGGCCCAAGAAGTTTTTTCGAATCTCGGCCGATTTTTCTTCGAGCAATTTGAAAAAGTGCGCGGGTTTAGGCGGATTTTCTCTATAGATATTCCTGGATATAAGAAAATCGAACTTCAAATGTGTGTGGCTTTGGCTTACTCACAGCAAGGAGTTTTCCCGGGCTCGCGGGTTTGCCCAGTAGAAGAAGATCCTTGGCAGCATGCACTTATAGAGGCGTGGAGGCATCGGGTGATTTTTGAGGGACAAGAGAACGTCCCTCCCAAGAGTGATCTTGTTAGTGGCCGTATCGCCTTTTTTGGGCGCAATCAGAGATTGGCTGATCAAGCAGTAGTGGCTGGACAGGTTGATCACTGGCCCACGCCTTCTCTACTTCTTCTGAGAAAACTTCCCGCAAGCGCTCCATTTTTCTTGTGGCGGGGGTTATGTTCGAATTACTTGGGTTGGCACGAAGGGGATGAGAAACGGTTTGTGTTTTAGTCAATAATCCACGGAGTGTTTATAGGCCTTTTGTCCGGCATTTTTGTCGGCAGATAGATGTCTAACGCCTTGAAAGAAAGAGCTTATTTAAGCTCTCCCCATCATTATTTCGTGAGTGGCTTTTAGTGTGGTGTTTTGGGTGGTGTTTTGATATGATCAATACAGGAGGGCTGCTTTTTATGCCTGCTCACGCACGTCATGCCGTCGCCCAAAGCGAAGCTCAGGATCTCACTTTTGATGTTGCCCGAAGTCGATTGGAAACGATCGCCGAGCAGCTTCAGTCGGTACTTACCCAGAAGCTAACGGCTTATCTCGTCGACTTGTCTGATGGACGCGATATAGGTCGTTATGCGCGAGGCGAACGAAAGCCTCATCCCGGTACTCAGATGAAACTTCGGCATCTCTTTAGTCTTGTGTCCCCGATGCTGACGAAAGAGGACCGTGATACGGTGCAAGTCTGGTTCATGGGTAGAAACCCAGAGTTAGCCGACCAATCCCCGGCGAAACTACTTCATCAGGATTTTAATAAAAATTTTATTCGAGTTAGAGATGCCGCGAATAAGTTCCTTGCGACGGGGGAGTAGATTTGAAAGTTGCCACTCATCCCGACTTCATTTACCGAGTTGCTAGAAGCAATCCCTGGCGAATTAGTCCGCCTCGGATGGGCAATCGCTTTGATATTAGTGATTCAGAAAACCCAGTGATGACCCTCTACACCGGGGAATCACCGGAAGCAGCGCTTGCTGAAGTCCTCGCACCGTTTCGTCCTGATTTGGAGGTAATTGCAGCTGTTGGTGCAATCCCGTCGGACGATAACCAAGCTCCCCTTGCTGGCTCGATTCCGCTGGGATGGTTGGAGAGTCGAAAAATCGGAAAGGCAATTATTCGGCCTCAAGCCGTGATTGTCGATATCACTCATGTCGAAACTATTGCCGTGCTGCGAGCGGACCCCATACTTGCGGAGAAGGCGCAGGAATGCGGATATCAGGACATTGATCAATCGGCGCTTACCTCGAGCGGGCCGTCAGGACGACGCTTTACCCAATCTGTCGCAGCACATATCTACAATGAGCAGTTTTCTGGAATATGCTACGGCTCAAGGCTTGGCGCCCCTTTTCGTTGTTTCGCCGGATTCGTTTCACTCAATTCAGCTGACGTCACTGACTCCGAATTTATAATTGAGACATTCGAGACTGAGGAGATTTCGAAGGAGTGTCCGGCTCTAACACAAGTCGCGCGGATCTTTGGTTTGCGTATTGGAACTGGGAACTAAAGCGGTACTGCCAGCGAAATCCGGCCCCTGCAGGGGCCAGCCCAGGCATTATCGGCTCCCTTCGGTTCCGCTGGGTGCCGCTTGGGTTGTCGCAATTTTTTAGTGTTTTCAAAAAACTAACGATATAGTAATCACTTAGAGAAACTAAAAACGGGGACTCACTCTCTCCGCCATTGAAAAACAGGTTTTTGGCGATGGTGCCAGAAATCTCGGTTATCGAAGTAAATCAAAACAAAATCAAAAACATAGCGTAGAAGAAGTTGCCTTGGGCCACTCGCGAAAACACCCGCGAAATGTTTGGAAATCACGGCACTTGTAAGGGTTTGTAGTTGGCGGTGTTGTTGGGAGTCGGGCTGTAGTGATCGGCAACTACGGAAATCGGCGGATAACTACGGCAAGGAGTCTCTGGTGGGCTCTTCGGCTCTACAGCCACTCAAGCCGCGATCTTCCAATCGCGGTCCTTGTTGATAAAGCGCAGCTCTTCGAGCTTGTACTTCTTTCTTTGCGAGAGTTCACGGAGGTCATACTCTGGCGCCTTCATTCCGCGCATAACAGCCACCCTCAGAAACATCTCATAAGGCGCTTTGGGTGAGGTGGACCCAGATTCGATCTTTCGGATGTACTCTTCGCTATATTCGACCAGACTGGCCAACTCTTCAGCCGAAAACCCAAGCTGCTCTCGCAGAAAGCGCAACTCATTACCAGAAAGTCGGCGTTTGGCCAGAGCAAGACTGATGGCAATGGCTTTATGCAGCCCGATGAGATTCTGGATTGCCGTGGAGCGACTGCCGCACTTGGGACAAATGTATTCCTCAACTCCACCCTTCAGGTAAACATTGTCGAGTCCCGACATTTTATAGTGGTACAGCGTGGGGGTCATTGATTCGAGGCCTGCCTGGCCGCAATCGGTGCATTTTTTGGACATCTCAATCTCCCTTCTTTTTAAGATGCGGGGCAAAATCAATTGCGTTAATCACGATGGCCGCATTCTCGACTTCAAAAGTCACAACCACCCGGTATCGGTTTGTCTCTACCCTGTAGCGCCATTGGCTGTAGCCGCCATGGGTATACTCCTCGGCATCCTTGACGGTGCCTCGGTCGAGGACATTTACGACCGTCGGAGCGGAAATTCCCCGCTCAAGCATCCTTTTCTCACAGTATTCCGTAAATCGCAGATCCCCGCCCTGATGGAGAATGCGAGTAAGAAGCTTTCGCACCTGTTCTTTTGAGAGACGTCTGCCGGAGAGGGTAATCATAACAGATAAATTATCTCTTATGGAGAAAATATCCACAACAGATAAATTGTCGATGTGTGTTTGTAGCAAGGCTCCGGCAAGAACAGCCGCGACGCGTAATCGCAGTATGAGATCGGAATATTCAGTTTGCGGGAATAATCCGTCTAGTTTTCTGGATTTCTCGTTTTTTAGCGCGGCTATGAACGTGTTTGCTTAAGTGGTAAGGCACTTAGGGCATGCCTTCCCATAGGATGCCTCGCGATCAGCAACATCGTGGCGGCCC
>JBBCAV010000113.1:0-1408 GCA_051382305.1 Bdellovibrionota bacterium FG-2 | reverse complement strand
ATTGTTGTACGTTTTGATTCCCCCGTATCGGGTTATGTACGCGAGCGCCGATGGCACGCCTCTCAGAAGATTATTAGTCTTGAAGGAGGAGCGATTGAAATCCGCCTTCAAACTGGGGTTACACCTGATCTCGTGCAATGGGTCCTTGGCTTTGGCGCTGCTGCTCGTGCCTTGAGTCCCCCTGAGCTTTGCCAAGAAGTGCGGCAGGCAGCGTCTGCAGTCCTGGAGAAGTACGCTTTAGAGCCTGCTAAAGCCAAGAAGAAAGCTGCATAATCAGGTCTCGCCTTCAGCTTAATCCGTTGATTTTAGCCTGTTTTCCCTCTGACCTCTCCTGTCATCACCTGATGCGATTCTGAGAGTAGAGGTGAACTAATGAATACATTATCATTTGTCCCCAAACATCGTTCCGCCCCTGGGGACCATCAGTTCGTCGAGTCTGTTGTCGAGTTTATTGAGTCGCTTGAGATCGTGGGCAATGTTTTCGAGACTGAAAACGAAGGTGAGATCGTATGGCAGTTTCCGACACCAGATGAAATCGGCGTGTGCATCCAATTCCACCGCGACGAAGTGGGTGAGATCTTTTTTCGGCTAGAAACCGTCCTTGCGAAAATTGACTCGTTCACTGAGTTTCGTGTCTTGAGGTACCTCGCGGGTTTGAACCTCAAGTTGAGGTTTCCTTTTCGGGTAGGTGCGGACGATACCCATGTTTTTGTTCAATGCCGAAGCTACTGCGATGGTTTTACGAAAGAGCACTTTAAGCTAAGGCTTCAAAGCTTACTTCCTTTTTCACGCGAGGTCCAAGAGGAGTTGCAGCGGAATTTCGGATTGAGTACAGCGCTGAGTAAGAGAACTGTCATTCTTAAGTAGGGAAGAAGGAGAGGTTCTTGTGATTGAAGGTGTAATCAAAAGAGTTGAGGAATTGATTAACGGGTTGGGGATTGATGTTTTTAGGCTCACTCTGATGCCTGATCCGGAGATTTCTTCGCTTAATTGGTCGGCCCAGAAAATCAAGCTCGCGGTCTGGTTTTCGGTCGGAGACGCTGCGCAACCGTTCCTTTTATTAATTGATGCGGCGGCTTTCTATCCGATTATCAATCCTCTTTTGGGCAATTTTGATGTTCTAGATGATGAGGCCGGTAGTTGTCCCAAGACCTTTACCAAAACCGAGAAGGCGCTATTTTACTGGATTGTGAAATGTATTGCGCAGAGTTGCTCTGAACTTGTAGCCTATGATATCGTTGCCTCAGTTCGAATAGGCATTGTTTCAGGGGATTCGGAATTGCCGCGCGGATTTGTGCCTGGATCCTATGCCTGGTATAGGGGTTCTATCGATCGAGGCATCCTTGGGCGGTCAGGAAATCAAATTCACTCGGATTACCTCTTGTCTCCATTTCAACTGGCAATCCCC
>JBBCAV010000112.1:0-16955 GCA_051382305.1 Bdellovibrionota bacterium FG-2 | reverse complement strand
CCAAAGGAGTGAGAAACAAAGTAATCCAGGCTCGAAAACGCCCCAATACCCGTCACATAAACCCATGAAAAGATGGACGTTCCCATCCCAACCCCGCCCATGGCCGCGGGACTCACTCGCCCCACGGCGAGCAAATCCACAAGGGCCATGGTCATCATTCCGAGATACGTCAAAGAAACAGGAAGCGCAATGCAAAGGGTTTCCCACATCCACCCCTTGTACACGATCAAATTAGGGCTTGCCACGAATAACGCTCCATGTTACAAACCCGCCCAGGAGATTAAACCATGTCCAAAAAACCCCGTTTCACCAAGATTTTCGTAAGCCTTTCACTCATCGCTGCCGCCGTAGTGACAAGCCAAGCTCTATTCACCAACGCACTGGCCTCGGAGACAAGGGTTCTGTGCCAAAGCACCGCGACCGATAACTCAATACCTCTTGAAATCGGCATTGCTCGATCTGCCTCGGGGATTTTGACCCTCTCGACGACCGATCCCGTGATCGACTCTGGAACCCTGCTTACCTCGGATGATCAGGGCGCAACCACGATTTATACATTTTCAAATGAATGCGACAACATGATCACCCTCAAACTCCCCAAAGACGCTTTGAGCACTTTTCAGAAACGTTCTTTCTCCGGAGAAATGAGTTACCAAATCAACGACAAAGCCCAAACTCGTGGGCAGTACGAAGTTCAGTGTGCAGTTGAAGTCTCTAGATAGGAAAAACCCCAAAGGGAAATACCTTCGATGCGATCACGCTTCGCTTTCTTTTGCGCCGTTCTTGCGCTCGCCACTACCGCTATCTCTGGCGCGCTCGCTGGCGACCAGCAGTGGTATCACGACAAAGCGCTCACGGGTAACAAGATGCAACTGCTTGTCACTGGCGCCGAGACGCAACGGGCGCGACTGGCCCTAATTCGAACCGCTCGAAACTCTTTGTATCTTTCTGCCTACATTTTCAAAAATGACGAGTACGCGAAGCTTTACATTGACCAGCTCTGCAAACGCGCGCGACAAGGTCTGGATGTTCGCCTGCTGCTTGATAATCACGGAGGACGAAAATCATCAGACTACCTTCCCCAACTCGAATCTTGCGGGGTCCGGGTCCTCTATTTTAATCCCCCCAATTGGGATCTTGGGAACATGATGTACACAATCCATGAAAAACTCATGATTGCGGATGGGCAATGGCTTGTCATCGGCGGCAGTGGATTTGCAAATGAATACAAAAGTTTTGGCAAAGATGACGACACTTGGTACGACCTCGATCTTCTCGTCAAAGGTCCCGCCGCGTGTTGGTTTCAAAGGCAGTTCAATAAAACATGGGCTCGTTCTGCCAGAACAGGTAACATGGGATTTGATGGTGCGCCAAATTCACCACAATATATGGAACATTTCTATGGCCTCTACTCCGCCAAAGATTGCACGATCTACTCCGAAGGCGAAAGCACGGCCCTCCCCATCTATAGCAATCCGCTTTTTGATCAAGACAACCGAGAGAGCCGAGAACCCGAACACAATCTAAGAACGTATATCAAAGCAATCAAAGACGCCAAACACAACATCAGACTCTACGCTCCCTACTTCGTACCCCACTCCGACTTTAACCAAGCCATCATCGAAGCCAGGAGCCGAGGTGTTGAAGTCTCAGTAATCACCAACTCCTACGACTCCATTGATCCCGAAGGGCGGCCCGTAATCCTGGGCACCTTTGCCACCACAAAGCCGCTGATGAATGCAGGCGTGAAAATTCTTGCGTGGCCAAAATACAGCGTTCTTCACCGAAAAGCGGGAGTTTTTGACAACACCCTAGCTTATGTCGGAACGGATAACTTAGATCGCCGGGGCGTCGAATACCAATCCGAATCCACCCTCTTCACGGACACGCCCGAGATTGTCAACACCCTCACGGCACAGTTCGACGAGGACGCCGCCATCAGTATTCCATTTGAACCTAAATATATCGCAGAAATTCAGTCCAAAAATACGAAGTGGAACAAATTTATTCTACCGTTTATTTTGGATTATCTTTAGTGCGCTGACGCTGCGCCCGCGGATTCGCTGCCTCGCGCAGGCGGCGCCGACTCGACGGATCCTTTATCACTCTTAGTTGCCGCAATGACGGGCTCCGCGCGAGGGCTGAATGCCGATTTTCCGTCCGGAAATTTTAGGGTGCCCCCTAAAGCCTGCTTCACATCAGACCAGGAAAGCGCATGATTGTCTTTTGAATGCACTTCACAGATCAATTCTCCCCTTACGCCTGGAGGCCCATCAAACAGCAAATAGATACGGGATTGATGGTGCCCATTGATCATGGGCTCAATCGTATGCGCAAGCGCGTTTCGAACCCCTCCCGTCTTAACTGAATCCCAAAAACCGGGAACATCTTTTTCCATCAAATCCTTTGACTGGCTCACTCGAAAATTCTGACCCGCGTAAATCGCGTTCGTCACGGCTTCATAGCTGGATCCCTCTACAGAAAATGAACACTGAGTTTCACCATCATAAGAAGTCCCTCGGTCAGAAAACTTGCCGTTTCGGTAGTAACCAAAAAACTTCGATTTTCCCTCGTCCTCATAAAAAGATCCCCACGGCAATCCCTGGATCTTAAAGTTCGTATCCTTCCAGTAAGTTTCAGTACGCGGCTTTACGGGATCTGCAGCGTGAATGAGAACGGGAAAAGCGAATGCCAACGTGAGCAACAGAATCTTCATATATTAGGTATCCTTTCGTACTCCGCCACAGCCGAAGTCGTCTCGTCACCACGCCTTGTTTGGGCATGAAACTCACACATCACGCGCTCCCCCGTACGCTCACGAACACCACCCGAAACCGTCACGGCGTCGCCGAGCAAAGTCATCCCACGAAAATGATAATCAATCCTAGAAAGTCTAAAACCCACAGGGCAATTCACGCTGGCGTGTTCAGCAATCAAGCCAGCCGTCAACATCCCATGCGCGATAATCCCAGGTAAACCCGCGCCCCGCGCGGCGGCCTCATCCACATGAATTGGATTGGAATCTCCAGAAGCCTTTGCGTAGGCCTGCAGTTGCGAAAGCGTAATCGCGGGAAAAACCATCGGCGCAAACGCCTCTCTGATTGAGCCTTTCATGATGCCGCCTTTTCGCTCACCTTGATGACGACGTTCGTATTCGAGAGAGCCACTCGCACAACGCCACCCCCAGATTTTCTCGCCTGTACTGCGGTTTCAAAAACCAAGAAACGCATTAACCCGGATTTTCCTTTTTTTTCTAAAACTTCCTTGAGCGTCGTCTCAAAAATAAGTACATCGCCCACTTCGATCTCCCCAAAATAGCGATACTCCTGTCCGGCATGAAGAAGCGATGAGAGTGGGACCCCAAATTCCTGAAAAAGTTCGAACTCTCCTTGTCGACAAACCGTTAAGAAAGTAGGTGGAACTCCGCGCGCCCTCCCCCGATCAACCACTCCAAGCGCTCCCCAAAAATCCTGGACGCGCTCCTGTGTGAGCGGCTCTTCAAAAGGGCCTTTTTTTAAGCCGACCTTCTGTTTCCATTCGAGACTACCCACTGCAATTCACCTTTTTTAGAAAAAGATAATTTAGCGGATTCAGCTCCAAACCCTGCACCCTGGAGCGCACCAACGCCATATTAGGTTCGTAAAAAAGCGGAGCTAACACGGCATCCTCCTCCAAGAGAATTTTCTGAGCCTCGCCATAGGCTTTTTCGCGCGCACGAAGATCCTGCATCCGCCTCGCACTCACGACCGTCCGATCATAGGCCTCATTTTTCCACCCCAGCCGATTATTTCCAGAAGAAGAGAGAAATACCGACATAAAATTATCAGGGTCCGGATAATCAGCGCTCCAGCTCGACAAATAAAGGGGATACGAACGTAGATCAAGCTGCGCGCGAAACGTTTTATGGTCGAAAGGCTGAATACTCAAATCCACCCCTAAGTTACGTTTCACTTCGCCTTGAATAAATTGAGCCAGCACCAGCGTCTTGTCCCAGTTCGGAATCACAAGCTCCACCACCGGCGGTTTGGCCATATCGACCCCCGAAGCACGAAGCTCATTCTTAGCCTTAACGGGATCAAAGCCCAGCCCCACTTGGGGAGAATGAGCCAGCATTCTAGGCGGAATAAATGAACTCGCGGGTTGCTGCCCGCCATGTAAAATCAAGCCGAGCTTTGAGCGATCGATCGACATCGCAAGCGCCCGCCTAAAGTGAACATTAGAGAGCGGAAATTTATCAATCACAAAACCCAAGTATCCCGTCTTTAGATAAGGAAAACTTTTGAGATCAGGTCGTCCTGCCAGACGTTTCAAATCAAGCGTCGCAATATCAGTTAAGAAATCCAACTTTCCCGCTTCATACAAACTCAGCGCCGTCGCATCGTCACGCACAATCAAAGCGATAACTTTTTCAAGGTTCCCCCGAGTGCCATAGTAGTGGGGATTTGCCTTGAGTACAATCCGGCTTTCAAGATCGTGACTCTCAAGCTGAAAAGGGCCCACGCTCACCATACGCCCAGGACTGGCCCATCCCGCGCCCCCCTTCTCCACGATATCTTGCCGCAGAGGGAACGTCACCCAAAAGGTCGGAATATAGATCCAATGCGCCACCGGCTGCACTAGCTTAACTTGAAACGTATAGTCGTCGAGGGCCTTGACTCCTACGTTTGAAAAATCTTTGACTGTTCCTTTGTAAAATCCTTCAGCCCCTTCCACGTCAAATAAGAAGTAGGCATAAGACGCGGCCGTATAGGGTGAGAGCAGGCGTTTCCATGAATACACAAAATCCGCGGCCTTCAAATAGACCCCGTCACTCCACTTCACGTCATTTCTCAAATGAAAAGTATAGGTCTTCCTATCGGGGCTAACTTTCCAGCTCTTAGCGATGGCCGGCGCAATCTTTAGATCCGCATCGACGCCAATCAAACCCTCCATCAGGTTCATCAGAAGATACGTTTCAATGGGCGTATGCGCTTTGTTCCAATCCAGCGTCTCGGGCTCGCCCGGAATACGCAACGTAAAAACCTTCCCCGTTTCAGCGGCCCCCGCAGACCCTCCATATCCAACAAAAAAACTCAGCAAGAGTCCACAAAACACGATCCAAGACATGATCCAAGACTTCATAGGCCCTACGCTCCACTTAGGAATGTTCTTTGAGCGCCTGAGTGAAGATAAGCTCCGCCAAGCGCTCGGTTGCTCGACTTAAATGATAACTCGCCTCTTCGATTCGGTAAATCGAGTTTCCTGCGATTGCACCGCGCAATTCGAGAACTAGCTTGCGAATCTTCTCCGCCCCCTCGGGTCCCAGAAGTTCATCGGCGACTGCCAGATTTTTTTCGGTGGCATTCAAGATCCCCTCAGCAGAATTGCGAGCGTCAACTAATCGACGGTACTCAATATCGACCTGAGCATAATCCATGCTGGAGCGAAGCATTTTTTCAATTTCCTGATCCGAAAGACCAAAAGAGGGCCTCACCTCAATGGTCTGCTCTCGCCCCGTTTTTTGATCCTTAGCCGAAACTTGCAAAATTCCATCGGCATCCACGAGAAAGCTCACTTCCACTCTCGGCACGCCAGCGGGAGCCGGTTCAAGACCTGAAAGCTTAAACCGGGCAAGACTACGATTGTCCTCAACCCTATCCCGCTCCCCTTGAAGAACGTGAATATCCACCCCGGTTTGGTTATCCACAAACGTGGTAAACCCTTCTCGAGCAACCGCTGGGATCCGAGTATTGCGCGTAATCAACGTCGTCATTAAACCGCCATAGGTCTCAATCCCTAGGGAAAGCGGCACCACATCCAAAAGCAGAAGATCCTTATTGTTCCCCGCCAAAATATCCGCCTGAATTGCCGCGCCGATAGCTACTACTTCATCAGGATTAACAGATGCATTAGGCTCGCGACCGAAAATAGAATGCGCAATTTCTTGAACAATCTTTAGGCGCGTGGGACCTCCCACCAAAACAACGTCCGAAAGCTCCGAAGACTTGATGCCCGCATCTCGCAGCGCTTGCATACAGGGCTCACGCGTTTTTTCCAAAATGGGCTTAAAAATGGAAAAAACGTCTGCGCGCGAAAAAGCATGCTGATACTTCTGACCTAAAACTGAAATTTCAAGCATCGCTTGTTCTTTTTCAGAAAGAGCGATTTTGACTTCCTCGGAGCCCTCAATCAACGCAGCCCGAACCCCGATATCTGCTGCGGCATCAACCCCAAAACGATCGCGAACTTCTCCCAGACATACCGCCACAAGGGCCTGATCCAGATCGTCGCCCCCGAGGGCTGTGTTTCCATTCGTAGAGAGTACTTCGAAAATTCCATCTTGCAGCTTCAAGATCGAAACGTCGAAGGTTCCTCCTCCAAAGTCATAAACCGCAATCAACCCCTGACGCTTCTTATCAAGACCATAGGCCAACGAGGCCGCAGTAGGCTCATTGATGATCCGAAGCACATCAAGGCCCGCCATTCGACCTGCCGCCCGTGTCGCCTGTCGTTGGGAATCATTAAAATAGGCAGGAACTGTAATCACCGCTCGGGTCACTGGAACTTCAAGTTCCTTCTCGGCGGCACGCTTAAGGGCCCCCAAGATGAGTGACGAAACTTCTACGGCGCCATAAGAGCGCGAACCCACTTTTATTCGAACGGACGAATGCTCCCCCTCTCCAGGCAAGAGTTCGTAGGGAAGCGTTCCCGCTACAGATTTCAAATCCTCAAATCCCCGTCCAAGCAGCCTCTTGACCGAAAACAAAGTCGCCTTCGGATCTTTCACTTTCACCGATTTAGCCGCATACCCCACAATCGGAACATCGCCTTCAAAGTGAACCACAGAGGGGACCAACGATCTTCCCTCAAGAGATTTAACTACCCTCGGATGACCGTGGTCGACATAGGCGACCAGACTATTCGTGGTTCCAAGATCAATGCCGATTATCGGGTTTTCTGCCTTATTCATGCTGCCTCGATGGTTGTTGCAAGTCGTTGTACATCCCGAAAAAGTGAATCCAGATAAGTTCGTTTTTGAAGGGACTGAGCCAAATCAAGCAATATGGCTCTCACTTCTTGACGTTGGAATACCCCTTCATCGATCTGTCGATCCAAATCCGATAACCTTGAATTTAGCTCCGCTTGAATCTGCAACAGCCGGCCGCGAAAATCTGAAACTTTCGTCCTTGATTGTTCAGGAGGATTCTCTTCCACCCAATCCTGAAGTTCAAACCAATTCTCTGCAAGCTCCCGGGGCATCCCCCCCTGTCCCGCAAGATCAATCCCGTAAAGACTCAGCAAATATTCTCGTCTCGTCATAGGATCGCGAAGGGTTTTATACGCCTGGTTCACTAAGCTCATCCACTCTAAAGAAGAGCGTCGCACCGAGGGCGGAGCGTTCGAAAAGCGATCGGGATGCAAAGCTCGGGAAAGCTCATAAAAGCGTCTCTCCAAAGTACAAGACTCCAAAATCAATCTCGGAGGAACCCCAAGGAGCGCGAAGTAATCCCGATTCGCAGGAACAGGCTGAGCCCCCCCGCACGAGTTACACATCAGGATCTCAGAGGGATCCGGTGATTGATCGGAAAGCCCGCAGCTTCCGCAGGTTCGTTCAGGCTGAGAAACTCGATCCACAACCGCACGTCCTTTTGGCATTGGGATTGTTGAAAACAAACCCTGTGCCGTTAAGTCCATCTGAGAAATCCAATTGCGTTCCCTCGAGATAAATCGAAGACTTCGCATCCATCACGACCTTCACGCCACCCAGTTCAAAGATCTTATCATTAACTGCAGGCGCCTTATTATCGAAGCCGAGTTTATAACTCATGCCCGAACATCCACCGCCGACGACCATCACCCGCAACATCCCCTCGCTTGCCGTCGGATCGGCGGTCTGAAGCCGTTTGATTTCCTTAATCGCTTTTTCGGTAATTTGAATTTCACTCATTTGCTAGCCTTTCTCTTCGCTAAATAGTCATTTACTGCAGCCTTAATCGCATCTTCAGCCAAAACGGAGCAATGAATCTTGATCGGAGGCAGGGACAATTCCTTCACAATGTCAGTATTCTTGATCTCCAACGCCTGATCTAGAGTCTTACCCTTCAACATTTCAGTGGCAAGCGAGGAACTCGCAATCGCACTTCCGCAACCGAAAGTTTTAAACTTTGCGTCTTTAATAATTCCCGTTTTTTCATCCACTTCGACTTGAAGCTTCATCACATCGCCGCACTCGGGGGCCCCCACCATTCCGGTACCAACGTTCGCCGCGTTCTTATCCAAAGTGCCCACGTTTTTTGGACTCTCAAAGTGATCCAAAACTTTTTGAGTGTATGCCATATATTAATGAGCCCCCCACTGTATTGATTTGAGATCAATGCCCTCTTTTGCCATCTCATAAAGAGGGGAAAGATCCCGAAGTCTCTTGACCGTTTCACAGACCTTTTGAATCGCGTAATCGATTTCTTCTTCTGTCGTAAAACGCCCTAAACCAAAACGAATACTGGTATGTGCCAAATCCTCACCCACGCCTATGGCACGCAGCACATAGGAGGGCTCTAGACTTGCGGAGGTGCACGCAGAACCACTTGAAACCGCAAGCTCCTTCATCCCCATCATCAAAGATTCGCCCTCGACAAAGGCAAAACTCACGTTGAGGTTGTTATAAAGTCGCTCGGTGGGATGTCCATTGAGATAGATCTCATCGAGTTCGACGTTGAGGCCAGCCCACAAGCGCTCCCGCAGCGCACGCACACGCTTAGTTTCAGCCTCCATCGTCGCGGCCGCTATTTCTGCGGCCTTTCCAAAACCAACAATACCCGGAACATTAAGCGTGCCTGAACGCATGCCTCGCTCATGCCCTCCTCCATGCATCTGGGGCGCGAGTCTCACACGCGGATTTTTCCGACGCACATAGAGCGCGCCGACACCCTTGGGTCCATACATTTTGTGAGCCGAGATCGAAAGCAAATCGATCCCCATCTTTTCGACATCCACAGCAATCTTGCCCACGGCCTGGGCACCATCCGTATGAAAAAGAACCCCATATTCCTTACAAATTTTTCCAATCTCTGCGATCGGGTTAATTGTCCCCACTTCATTGTTAGCCATCATCAACGAAACCAAAATCGTTTGTGGCTTAATCGCTTTTCGAACAGCGTCGGGATCCACTCGACCGGTTTTGTCGACGGGCAAGAACGTAATTTCAAATCCTTTTTGCTCCAAGTAATGGCAGGTATCGAGAACCGCTTTGTGCTCAACGGTTGATGTGATGATGTGGTTCCCTCGAGAACGCAGCATTTCAGCCGTCCCCATGATCGCAAGATTGTTACTCTCCGTCGCACCACTCGTGAAAATAATTTCCTTATCTGAAGTGCCGATAAGACGAGCAACTTGTCCACGTCCTTTTTCAACAGCCGCTTCAGCTGTCCAGCCAAACTCGTGATTGCGACTAGCTGCGTTTCCAAATACTTCGGTAAAATAGGGCGCCATCGTGTGAAACACTTCAGGATCCACCGGAGTGGTCGCATGCGAGTCGAGGTAAATTGGGAATTTTGCTTTCTTCATGAGTGAATTTCTCCTTTCAAATCTTCAGGCACGGGTAATGCCCCAAGCTCCGCCAGCTTGATTCCTGAAAGAAAGGTGTAAACGCGGCGATTCAAATCATGCATCATGTGTTGAATGTCGCACTTGCTGCCGTATTGACATTCACAAGTGGCACACGCCATGATTCCCTGAGGACCTTCCATCAGAGCGACAAACTCAGAGAGCGAAACCTCTGAAAGTGCACGTTGCAAAGTGTAACCCCCCCGTGCGCCCTGCTCCGATTGAATCAGCCCCGTATCCTTCAGGCGTTGAAGAGTTTTTGCCGTGATCTCAAACGGCAAGCCGTAAGCATCCGCGATCTCGCGAGCACTGGTGATTTCAGGCGAATTGGCGAGCGCTTTTTGACTCATGTGACGCAACGCGATCAACCCGTATTCAGTTGTTCTATTTAACTTAATCATATGAAATCTTGCACCTTCATCTACGACAATAGCAGTCGTACATCAATAAATCAACCACTTATTGACCCCTGGGCACAACCCTTGCTTTTTGAAGGAGTTAGAAAGGAATTTCCATTATGGCCGAAATTAATACTAACCCCTCTTCTTCATACGATGACAACCCCAACCCCAACTCGATCGCTTTCCTAGCCGGCATGACGGGCGGGCTAATCATGATTCTCTCTATGGCAATTGCGCGCGCCTTCGGACTCTCAACTCTTAACGTGGAGCTGATCTTCGGTAGTCTTCTGACTCGTGACACGGGCCCTGGAACCTGGGTCTTGGGTCTCTTTACCCATATGCTCTTCAGTGGCGTCGTCGCAATTCTTTACGGCGTGGTTTTTCGCGCTCTCGGGCGTTCGAGCACATTTATGGGCATACTTCTCGGCGCAATTCAATTCGCGGCTGTGGGCGTTGCGATGGGCGTGTTTTCGGGGCAGCATCCGATGATTCCCACCCAGATTGCAGACCCTGGATTTTTTGCGCTCAATCTGGGCGGCAATAGTTTTGGGTCCTACTTTGTGTGCCATCTCATCTTTGGCGCGCTCGTGGGGAATCTCTATGAAAGCTCAACCCGCGCACTCGCCGAAACGCCTAGTATCGATGATAAAACCGGCCCCCTCATCAGGGCTGAGGAATCTGCGGAAACTAAAGAAGCTGCTAGAGAATCCAAAGAAACTAAAAAAGCGGCCTAGCTTGAGCGACCGGCTCTCCCAAACGGACAAACGTTTCGTGAGCCCGACGCGTCTGCTCTAGAATATCTGCCGACGGAACCCAACGACCTTGCTCCCCAAGGACAATCACGGTGGAGGCGCCAAAGAGGAAATAACCCTTTTCATCCCCTCTTTTGAAAGAAGGGGGGCCCATGGTTCCGTCGGGAGAGGTTTGCGAATAGGTTTGAACGATGCGTCCGACACACATCGCTCCAACCTCGACATAGGCAAGCTTACCAAAGTTTCGAGTTTGAAGGACTGACACATATCGTTCATTTTCAGCCAAAATTCCGGGCATTGCGATGAGCGCAACCGGATTCACAGAGTGATAGGGCCCCCGAACAGGAAAAGATTTTTCGAGCGTCCCATCATCCGGAAAATGGAAACGATGATAATCCGTGGGACAAAGCCGCGCGATCAGGAGCGGCCCATTTTCAAACGATCCGCCAAGCCCAACATCTCCCAAGAGCTTCTCAGCGCGCAAGCGAACGCCTTTAACACGGACATCCTTTTGAGAGAGTTCCGCCACGGATTCAAAGCCAAAATACCGTGCCTCGCAAAATGCAGGCATCTCCGAGGGTAGAGAACAAAAGGTTCGAGCACCTGTCCTAAATTTACGAATAAAAAACTCATTGAATGAGCGCCAAGCTAAATTGGGCTCATACTCTTCCATTTTGATTCTATACTCTCTAATAAACTCTGAAATTTTTCGCGCGCTGTAAGGAGTATCGTTGTAAATTCCCGCGCAACGACTGACCCAAGGCTTGGCCAAAATATAATTTGAAACGAAACGACCCAGGCGCGAACCGTAGGCACGCGACAACCACTTCTCCCCCAATACTTGCTCGCGCTCAAGCTGTTGGGTCTGTCGATTCCAGACCTGAATTCCTGTGCCGTCAGAAACGCTCATAAATTCTTAAGCCCCCCGCAACGACTTGCTTCGTTTTGCCGCAGCAAGCACCGCTTTGATCAGAGTCACGCGCAGCTTACCTTCTTCAAGCGCCATGAGTCCGTCAATGGTACAGCCAGCGGGAGTCGTGACCTCATCCTTCAAATAGGCAGGATGCTCGCCGCGCTCAAGCACCATTTTGGCCGCCCCTAAGAGCGTTTGAGCAGCAAGCAAGGTTGCCGTCTTTCGCGGGAGCCCCACTTTCACGCCCGCTTCACTCAACGCCTCAATCACCAAGTAAATATAGGCGGGACCGCAACCACTTAAGCCCGTTACTCCATCCATCAAAGACTCTTCTACGACTGCCGTTTTTCCCACTTTGCTGAAGATTCGCTCTGCGATCTCTGTATGGGCTTTCGTCGCCCCAGGGCCCGGACAAAAGACCGTCATCCCCTCACCGATGAGACAAGGTGTGTTAGGCATGGCACGAATCACCGCCGCTTTCCCGCCAGACCACTTTGAGAGCTGCTCCGTAGTGATCGAAGCACAAATCGAAATCAGAGTTTGTTTCGCGGTAAGTTTCTTTGCAATTTGCCGCAGAACCGCCTCTGCTTGATGGGGCTTCACAGATAGCACGAGCACGTCTACAGACCCAGCGAGTTTACGATTGTCCGTATAACAAGGAATATGAAGACTCTTTTCAGCTTCCTGCGCAGACTCCAATGAGCGGGTCGAACCTTCAATCTTAAAATGCGCTGAATCCTCTGATCGACGCAAACCTTCCACCACCGCCTCACCCATCTTGCCCAACCCTAAGATCCCGAGTTTCATTCTCAAATCCCCCTTTGCTAAAGCTCCCTCAAACTATAGGATACTTCCGTGACGAGCGAAACTAAGATCCTTCTGGTTGAAGTTGAAGACCATTACCGCACTGCGCTTGCGGCATCTCTCTCTGCTGTGGGTTTCAAAGTCACCGCGGCCCCCGACGGAAAGGCTGCACTCACTTTTTTACAGGTTCAAACCTTCGACCTCATTATCTCTGAAATTCGAACGCCCCGAGCCAGTGGACTCGAGCTACTAAAGTGGGTGAAATCAAACTCACGCGCCAAGGTAATTCTCATTACTTCCTCAGGCTTTAAAGATTCCGCGCAACGACTCCTAGAGCTGGGTGCTGATGGTTTTTTTTCAAAGCCCTTTGCTGTGCCCGACCTCTTAAGCTTTATGAAGTTTGAACTCGGGATTCAAGGAGCCAAAACAGGCGAAAAATTAATCGATCCCAATCTTGATGGAAAATTCTGCAAACTAAGCATCAAGGAATTTGCCGCCCAGCGCAGCATCCCCTTCGGCGTTTACGCCAGGCTCTCGCAGCTAAATTACGTAAAACTTTCAGAAAAAGCGCAAGACCTCACGCAAGAGCGCATCTTCAACTATCAAAGCAGAGGTGTACGATTTCTCTACCTAAAACGGGAGGATTTTAAGAAATTCGTAGAAATCAATCTCAAGATCACCCAAGCGGTCCGCAATTCGTCGCAGATTTCGATGGAAAAAAAACGCACACTCATAAAACACGCCAGCGAAGTCGTCATAGAGAACGTCTTTTCCCAGCGTGGACCCAAAGGAGTGGACCCCGAGGCTTACACCAACGCCCAGACTTTCTTAGAAGCGAGCCTCGACGTACTGGCCGATGACCCCGGCGTTTTTCGCCTCTTAGAGCTTCTCAACACCCACTCTGATGCACTCTATGCCCACTGCCTCGGAGTAAGCATGTATTCCGTTATGATTGCGCGAAAAATCGAATGGGTGTCGGCACCGACTGCTTTTAAGCTCTCGGTAGGCGGGCTCCTTCATGACATCGGCAAAAAAGAGATTGATCGCGATATTCTCAACAAACCCCGCGAAAAACTAAGTCTTGCAGAGGAGAAACTGCTGGAGACTCACCCCATCCGAGGAATGGAACTTCTCTCCCAAATTCCCTCGATAACGGATGATATTCTTCAAATCGTCCTGCAGCATCATGAAAACTGTCTGGGGATCGGAACCCCCTCGCGTTTGGACCGGCACCATATCCACCCACTGGCAAAGATCGTAGGACTGGCCAACGTCTTCTGTAACTACGCCATTGCGGGAGCGCAAGGTCCTGGCCTTTCAGCAAGCGAAGCCATTCAACGCATCGAAACCCTTCATCGCGGGTGGTTTGAGCTGCAATCCATACGGGCACTTAAAGATATCTTTGCGCGAAAACTATCGGAAGGCACTCAAAAGCTCTAAGAGTTCTTTACGTGAGAAGGCTTTGAGCCCCACTGGTGACTCTTCAATCAAAGCATCAGAAAGCGCTTTTTTGAATTCAATGATTCTTGCGATCCGATCCTCAACGGTTTCTTTTATTTGAAGGCGAAACACTTGAACCCCTCGTGTTTGACCAATACGATGAAGTCGATCAGTGGCTTGACTTTCGCGAGCAGGATTCCACCAGCGATCAAAATGAATACAGACACTCGCGGCCGTCAGATCAATCCCCAAACCGCCGGCAAGTAGACTACAGACGAAGACCTTGCACTCTGGGTCTTCCTCAAAACGCTTGAGGCGTCCTGCTCGATCTGAGGTATCCCCCCTCAAATCCGTAAATCCAATGCCATTGATTTTGAGAAAACGACCAATCAAATCCATCACGCCCAGATACTGGGTGAAAACAACAACTTTCAGGTTCGAACCAATGGCTTCGTGAATTAACTCTTCAAAAGCGGCCCATTTGCCAGAATCCTCGGGATTGACGCCGTGAAGTTTCTTGATTTTTCCTGAGGAGATCTCAGGAAGCCGGGGATGATCGCACACTTGCTTTAACCGTGTGAGAAGCGCGAGCACATTGACGTAATCGACTTTTCCGGAGCGCTCGAGATTTTCTCGAATCTTTTCAGCTTCGGCACTATTCAGATAAGCTTGGTACATCTTCTTCTGAGGGACTGTCATTTCACAATAGACCATTTCCTCGGTCTTCACGGGGAGTTCCTTAAGAACCTGATCTTTCGTTCGTCGCAACAAGAAGGGCGATACAAGTCTTCGCAAAGTCTGAGTCTGATCGAGCGAGGGTCGCTCGCGTCCAGAGCCATACAGGCGCTTGAAACGCGGCAGAGAGCCTAAATACCCCGGCAACAGAAACTCCATAATTGACCAAAGGTCAGTCGAATAATTTTCCACCGGCGTCCCAGTCATCGCAATCCGAAAACGGCTTTTTAGAACCCGTGAAACGCGCGAAGAAATTGTAATGGCATTCTTGATTGCTTGCGCCTCATCCAAGACCACCACACCCCACTCATGCGTCCGAAGCACTTCTTCGCGCTGAAGAATGCCATAAGTCGTTAACACCAGATGGACCTTAGAATCGGGAAACACGCGTCCCTTGCCATGAAACACATGCCACCTAAGACCCGTTGGATATTTTTCAAGTTTCTGCACCCACGCCGATACCACCGAGGTGGGCGCCACTACCAAGGTTGGCCCCACAGTGGACAACGCCCGGCTATTGCCACCGTAGAGACTGCGCAAGTAAGCAAGCACTTGATGCGTTTTTCCCAAGCCCATATCATCAGCCAGAAGCGCGGCAAGACCTCGATGATGGAGACTCCAAATCCAACTCAAACCATTCTTCTGATACTCCCGCAAATCAAATCCAAATTCGACATTCGGAAGAACGGGAATCTTCTTTCGCTCAAATGTTTTTTTCCATTCATGAAACTCATCCCAGCCCGAATCAACCGTAAACCCATCCACGCCAAGCTCAAGACTGAGGCGATAAACCGAAAGAGGATGCAGAGGCGTTGTCGCCTCATCAGAGAGATTTCCAAAACCATCTGGAGCCGAATCCGACCCTTCTCCCCAATCTTCTTCTTGAGTAAGTCCACTCCGATTCACCAATTGAGCCAGACGTGACATGGATATCTGAAAACGATAAACGGCGTCGCCTTGCCACACATAGTGATTGCTCAGGCGGCCTCGTTTTGAGAGCTCTGTTAATTCAACCGAAGTAAGACGCACACGCTGATTCTTAAACTCATAGCTCAGGACGCGATTCTTGCCCGTGCGCTCGCCCACATGAAGCGAAATAAGTTTTAACGGGACGGGGTCCATTTCGACTGTGACATTCTCATGATAAACCATGAGATCCTGCCGAGCCTCGCCTTTAAGTTTCGCCAAGTTCTCTAAGGACGCCGGCCCTTGGTACGTCGATTTCGCGGCCGTCAGACTCTGCAGCACAGGAATAAAATCATGCTGAACATGGAGATAACAGTTATCGCTCGTCTTCCACGTCGCGGTTTGGGACTGCTTAGTCAGGGATGAAAGCGGCTCCACTCGAACTTTTCTTGTTTTAGGATCGGCAAACTTCAAAGCAGGTTCGACGGTCAGCGATACAAAAGCTTTATTTTGAAAAAGACCACGGACATAGGCCACTCCGAGTGCTGAAACCGTGTTAATTTTCTCGAGTTTCTTTGGCGTTTTTCTTACATCCGCAATCCCATGATCAGAGCCACCCAAGCCCAGACGCAAAAGACTGCCTCGCTCCACAACCCAAATCGCTAGGGCCGCTACATGTTTACAATGCTTCTGCTCTTGATTATGGCGATCGCAGCTACACGACGAAGAAGAGATCCCCCCCCGCAGCATCGTCAAACCTGCCTGATGCTCCTCGCCTGATTCCAGCTCTGCACGAGGAATCGTCAGCCGCCCGGCAACTTGATGTGCTTCAAGGAGCTTCACTTCGCTCACGCAGCCCTCACGAAAATACATCTGCCCGCGCTGCCAACTTAAGAGCGAGAATTCGCGACGAATTTGATTATAAAACAGCATGGCCAAGGTAAGCTGCTCCAAAAAAGGTTAATGAGAGAAACAGTATAGCAGCATTTATTGGATTTGGCTTCATTTTTTGGGAGCCGCATCGCGCCACAGACAGGAAACGTCTATAATTTCGCTCTTAAAAATGCCATCCCGGTGATCTGAGGTTGAGAATTTGAATCACTCAACTCCGGAATAATTGAACCCGGCTCTTCAAATAAAAAATAGGGGCGGGAAGATCCCGTCACAGTGAGATTTGCGCCGATCGCGATAGCGGAATTGACTGCTTTTTCCCAATTAGCTGAGAAACGAAACGAAGGAGGAATTTCAAAAATAACCTCCTTACTTCTGTTGGACAAAAAACGAGTAAATTACCTTCGCCTTAAGGCGAAGGCTTCGCTGAACGGCTAAAGCCGGATACTCGTCGGCCTGCTGGCCGACTGTAAATCTCATACCACCTTAAAATGATCGTCTGGCGGCTCCGGTTTCTGCTCCTCGATATAT
>JBBCAV010000111.1:0-11506 GCA_051382305.1 Bdellovibrionota bacterium FG-2 | reverse complement strand
TCTCAAACAAGCTTCTTGGAGCGATACGGTGAGCTGCGGCCGCTCCGTGGGTGGGGCTTCAAGGTAGGATTTGATGTGTTGCGCACGCATGTACTCAAGCACGGGCACGCGTCCTTTGATTCCCGATTGGCATTGGGGGCAACCGTTTGGTTCGCGCTTTCGATAATCTATTCCAGCGCCAGCGCGGAGCTTCAAGTCTGAAGCTTTTTCGAAGAACTTGCCTGCGTCGCAAGTCCCAGGGATGGAGCATGACGGACAAAGGCGTTTGACGAGCCGCTGCGCCGAGGTGAATCTCAGAACCGACTTGAGCATATAGGGGTCAATGCCCAGGTTGATGAGTCTTCCCACCACTTCAGCGGCGCCGTTTGCGTGCAAGGTGGACAAAACAAGATGCCCCGTCGATGCCGCTTTGATACAAAGATCGGCGGTCTCTGCGTCGCGGATTTCTCCGACCAAGATTACGTCAGGGTCTTGTCGGAGCACGGATCGCAGCGCCTCTGCAAAAGTCAGTTTTGGACTGACTTGAACTTGGGTCAGTCCTTCGATCCCGTATTCAATCGGGTCTTCTAGTGTAATGATGTTTCTCGTCGAGCGATCCAACGCGCACAGGAGCGTATAGAGCGTCGTGGTTTTGCCGCTCCCGGTAGGCCCCGAAATAATGATAACCCCGTTCTTAGATTGAAGAGCTTGCAAGAGATCATTGTGAGTTTCGGGATCAAATCCAAGGCTTGAGAGATCGAAATTTCTGGTAAGATCGAGAAGACGCAAAACTATTTTTTCGCCATATTGTGAAGGCAGAAGGCTCGCCCGCAGATCAAGCTGCCAGGACTTAAACGAAGTGCGCCCATCTTGGGCGCGTCCACTAATCGCAATCGAAAGATTTGTGAGTCGCTTTACCTCATTGATAAAGGACCTGCGATGCTCAAGAGACAAAGTTTTCCAAGTGCTCATGTCACCATTAACCCGAAAACGGATGTCTAATCCGTCGCGAGACGGCTGAATATGGATGTCACTTGCGCCGAGCGTTCGAGCAGCCAGGATCGTATCCCGAAATAGGGAGGTATAGGGGTCAGATGCCCCAATCTTTTGCTCGTCCGTCGCTTTGCTTTCGACCCTGAGGTGTGATGCCCCTGAATCTCGCGATCCCCCCGAATCCGGCGAACCGGGCATTATAAGGCCCGCCAAGTGCCGAACGTGATTGAGGGCGTCTGCACTTACAACAACGAGGGTTGCAGCCTTCTTAAAGCGATCCTCAGCCTGTTCGAGTAATTCGTCTTGGTACGATTCGCCTAAAAACTCAACGGCTCCATCAGATTCATTAGATTCATTGAAAAGTACCCAACCATTGCTGTTAGCCCAAATCATGATCTCACTTGTGAGAAGTCCCGCTGTCACTTTGGCCTTCAATTCACTTCCCAAAGTCTTGGCGGACAACTCCTTCATTGACCCTGCGGCGAGTTTAAAAACATGAAGCTGCCGGTTTAACTCCGCTTGAGAGAGGTGACCCAGGTCACGGAGCAATCGCCCGAGCTTGAGGGGGCGAAATCGCTGGATATCGAGGCCTTCGAGAAGGGCTTCGGAGGTGATCTTGCCGGTGCTTAGGAGGTGTTCACCAAATTTCATAGTGAGCCCGCTCCTTTGCAAGCAACACTCATCGCTTCAAGTGCGATATAGGCGGCCGGCACAAGCGCCAGATCGCGGCAGCAGCTCACTTTTGACCACACGGTGAAGAGATAGCCCGTTAGTTTCCCGGAGGTGAGTCGGCCAAGTTCTCGGACGTTCTTAATCGTATCTAGGACTCCGACATTCTGGCCCTCTCTAAAACACGAAGACGATTGCGGCGTAATCATCTGCCAAACCTCATCAATCGAGGCGGGGGTGGTGTGAAATACATCACCGCCCAGACTCTTCATGCGGGAGGCAACCATAAGTGCGCCAGTCGTTTGACTCGGGCCATGATAGACCCCCGAGCGGGGATAAAACGTTCCCCAGCCAGTACAGGCCGAATGAGTCGAGGGTGGATATTTTGGGAGCCAACCCATCGGAATGCTGCAACCGGCGCCTGCGCCACCTAGATTTGGCTCTAATTCACCTGCCAGGGAGGTTGCCGCTCCTTTTAGCAGACACGCCTTGGGGCTCAGACTCCATGCCATGAAGTTTGGTTGCAAGAGATCCGCACCGCCCGTACTCCAATTGGAGCCCAGGTGCTCACTCATTGCATCAAAACAGGTTTGCTCTACCCGGGCACTGGTGCAGGGTAGGGTCGAAAAGGGAATCATCGCAAGCGGCACACCCAGAGCGTGAGCGTGAAAACTCTGCGTGTCGTCGTCGGCCTCTGCGCCAAATGGAACCGGGAGCGAGCCTAAAGTCGATAATTGCACAGCCGCCCCCGGTAAGTCTCCAAAGTACGAGCTTTTAGGGTTGGGAAACACTTCGATAAACGTCTGGGGAACATAATACGAGAAGTTGGCGCAAGGACGTGGGACAGGAAAGCCGCACATGCAGGTACCGACCTCGAAACTCAGGCAAGAATTGAACTCGGAGGTATTAACTACCGTACACACGTTTGGAAAGGCAAAGCTTGATGTGACTACCATGAGAGACAGCGCGGCACCTAGAACCGCCGCTTTTAAGTGAGTGAGGATCACTTTATGCGTAGTGTTTTTCTTTTTCAGATAATAGGGTTTCAGGAACAACTTCTTATAGCGATTTTGAATGCCGTCATAAAGTAGCGAAAAAGCCTCAAAAGCCGTCAGCCGCGAGAATTCCTTGCCGGTTACCGAATACTCCTTGTGCTCGCTCGTGCTCACTGATTCGCTGATATTGGCGTCATTGCTCTCAAATCCCCCGAGCATGAGATTGCGGCTTGGGCGATGGGAATTTTCTGAAACGCTGTGTGAATACCGTTTCCGATCTTCTTGGCCCGCAAGCTCCTGAAAATTCTTGATGGTCGTTATGTCTGTCGAGTGACAAGCAATAACAGTTCGAAAGTTTTGCAGCAGCTCCTTGGCGGCGTCATCCTTGCCGATAGAGTTTTTCAATGAACTATGGCTTTGCGTAGCCACAATTAATGAGCCATTGGCTTCCCGCGATTTTGAAGTGAATCGGTCATCGCCAAGGGCCGAGCCGCCCCCTGTGGATACAACGTCTTGGTATTCGTCGATGATGAGAAACGCCGTTCGGTCTTTGCCCCGTTTTGTGTCCGCTAGGCGGTTTAAGATCGATTGCTCATAATGCAGTTTGATGAATGTTCCCATTGAGCGCGCGAGTGCCGGACTTGCGACATCAAAGAGGATGATTTTTCCGTTATCAATAACCTCATCCATGCTTTTGATTGTGGCTTGTTCGTTTTTTGGGCAGAAAATCCGGCTTGCCTGATACTCTTGAAATTGATTTAGGAAAGCCGTCGAAGTGGCAAGAATACCGGTCCTGACCTTGTCGTCTAATTGCTCAAATTCCTCAAAATACTTTGCGGCGCATTCAATGTTGAATCGCTCTTCGTCATCAAACTGCTTTTCATGGATCAGGTCTGGGGCCAGGTCGCGAAGGGCTTTGGCTGCCTCTTTGGCATCTTTCGAGGCGACGATCATTTCATTGTAAAGGTTGTTTAGATTAAAATCAGCTTTCAGGTATTTTGCTCCACAAAGAACCAGGCAGTTCTTGATCAGATTAAAGGATGAAAGTTCCCAGAAGGGTGAATCAAAGTTTTTCCCCATGAAGTTTACGGCGGCGGCCCTGATCATTTGGGCAGTATCCAGGAAACGAGCCCCCTTGAGTGGATTGAGGTTAAAGATCGGATTAAACGTGACGTTTCCTCCGAGGCGTAAATGCAAAACGTGTTCACTGAGACCGTGCCTTTCAATGATCTTGAGCGCTTCGGGGATAAAGGTGCCCTTGGGATCAATCGCAAGGATTGAGGGGCGCAGTTTAAAGTTTCCAAGAATCTGGTCAAACGATGAGAGGATGAAACCTTGGGTCTTTCCGGTGCCGGGGCTTCCTGTAGCGATGATGTTCCCGTTAAGCGCGCGTCGATTCATAACCGCCCATTCTGGCGTTTCATTTGGGCTGTCTTCGCCAACGGTGCCTAGGGCAATTCCGTTTTCGGGCTTTGGCATTTCTGGGATTCCCCGGCCCCTAAATAGTCCGCGCAGGCCCAGTTGACTCAGGCGCTTCCAAAGAGGCATTCGACCTAGTACGAAGGCCACGACAAAGGCAAACATCCCTATATTGATACGAAGGAGATTCAAGATGTGATCACGAGCCCCGGGTGAAAATAGAAGAGGAGTGAGTTCGGAGTTGCCCGGAAATGAAAATAGCGCAAGCACCCCATAGGTCGATAGGCCTATCGCCAAAGACACGAGCGCAGCCTTCCATGAATCGCCGGTCGCGCCAACGAGGCCTGTGGCGCCGGAGGCTCCTGTGGCACCTCCGTCATCGGGACGTTTTCCGGTGAGAAACTCAAGTCTACTCCCTTGTTTTTGAAAGCCGAAGATTCGAGCAATGATCGAGTAGAGCCAGACGACGTTCATTGATAGGAAGAAAAGGGTGACGCAAAGGAAATTAACATGAGCGTTGACGTAACGATCAGCCCCTTTTTGAATGAAAGAGAAGGTCGTGGGAGACTCAAAATACGCATAAGCTCCCACGACCAGGCCGAGCCCAATCAAGGCAAGGACGGGGGGGGTATCCTGAGTGCTTGGTTGGCTTTGGCCGTTTACCATTAGTAACCTCCTTCTTGCTTCACGCGTTTTGGCGCAAGCGTTTCGCGAAAAAGGCAAAGCATTTGCTTCATTTTCGCCATTTGTTTCATCAGTCTCATATTGGTTTTCTTCTCGTTCTCTGAGAGCGCACGAGTGAGTTGTTCAATTCCGGTTTCGATTGGTAGGATCATAATATTTTGTCCTCTCGTATTAGGTGGGAACAGTGGTCAGTCGGGCTGGGCTTTTGTAGCGTTTGTAACGGGGGCGATCCTCAATGCCTTGAAATCTTCCCTCGTGAAAGACGAACTCAAAGCAGCCGTAGAGAAACTCCATGCCGTGCTGCCTGTGATAGACTTTTCGCAATCTTGAGGCCACTTCCTCAAAGAGCGTTGAGTCTTGGATGGTTTCGATTCCGCCTGATCTTTTTTCGTCGTTGTTCATTCGTTATATTCTCCCTTTTTGTTTTATTGGTTTCTATTCGCCGCCCGCTGCGAGAAGCATTCGCTCCAACCGTTCGATGACTCGAATCAGATTTGCATTTGAAACAATTTCATCGATCGAGAGCAGCCCACACCATTCGAAGAATTCCAGTTTCAATTGGTTTAAGGCTTCACTGGGGGACATTTCTAAAGTAGTTTCCTGCATAATTGTCTCCTTAGAATGGCCTAAAAACGCCCGGGGCGGCCGACGTGATTGAGCATTGGATAATCGGCGTCCTGAAAACGCTTTTGTTTCGATCCCGTGCTAGGATTGGTGGTGGTGCATCCCAGGTGCATGAGGCAGGTTCCTAAAATTATCAGGGCTAAATAGGTTTTCATGATCTGTTCCTCTCTATTAGTAGTTTGTTACTTGGTTAGATTCGATTGGTTCGATCCAGCATCCAGTGGCTTTGAAAATGCTGAGCTCGGGCATCGCAGACTCTTTGGTCCATTTGCGCTGCCAGCTCCCATCGGCGGTTCAGTCGTGAGAGAGTCTTCTTCACCGTCATTGTTAGAATGAGGCTAAGCGCTCTTAGTTGAGCGAGAAAAATTCTCAAGCGGGACCAAAGGCATTGCCAAAGTGCTGGGTGAGTGAGTCCTATAATCTGATAGGGGTTAGTGTTATCCTCAATTGCATTCCATTTTCCGGGCCATTTTACTTCGTTATAGTTTGACATTGCATTCTCCTGATTAAGTGGTTGTGTTGAAAATTCGCTCCAAACTTTGCTTGTCCTGTCATTCATACGAAACCTGCAGCCTTGAGCGCCCAGTCCGGAATTTGAGCTTCCGAACTGCTGTCCTCAATGACGGGGCTGTAATTGCACTCGATGCAGTAACTATGAGTGCTGAACCTTTCGTAGCTGCGAGTGTTGCACCGTGGGCACTTACAAAATTGTGGAACATCAGAATAAGAATCCATCGCCAAATCCTCCTGCGATTGTTTGTTTAAGAACCGAATTGTTTCGGTCCCCTCACTTCTTAAATTGCAAGAAAACTGCGGGATCGTGCCAACGTGAGACAAGTGCGCGGGCCGAATGGGAAAAACTATTTTATGGTGTTTTTTTCGGCCCGGAGAAAAGCGGAAACCTTTCAAGTTTCCTGAAAAGTGAGGGCGAAATTCGTAGTCATTTGGAGGGAGTAGACGGTTTTTTGTAGAAACCCCGGTTTTTCAAACTTTTTGAAAAGGGGTCAGCGGATGCCCCCTTAAAAAGGGGGGGCATAAAACGGGCTGGTTGCGGGGGCTCCATCGGAGCAAAAGACTCATTCGCGGAGGGCGGGTCGAAATTAACAATCGTCGGAAAGACACGCCCTGATGGCCGTGGCAGCTTATGCTTGGATTGAAAGAACGCGCAAAAAGGGAAACGCCGTTTCCATCAATCAAGGGTATTCAGCTTTATTGAAAGAAAAGCTCTTCAGCCGCCCTGGCGTAGATGAAACCGTTTAAAGGTTGAGATGGATCTCAGGTGTCGCTGTAAATGAGGACATGCTTTGATATTTTCGTCATTCTCACATCGAATTTATGGAACTCAAGCCTCTATGCCAAAAAATATTCCCCGCCCGCTGAAGGTGAGACGGGCGGGGATCTCGTCATTGTGACAAGAAAGTGACAAGAACTTACCAGTGTTTTTTATTTGCGAAAGTTTCCTTCAGACTTTTGGGGAAACTCCACCTTGGCTTCTTTGAAGCAGGACGCGCTTTAATCGTGATCTCCTCTTTGGTGAAGGGATTGATACCTTTGCCTGCCTTACGAGCTTTTACTTCTTTGCGCAGTAAAGCACCGACGATTGGCAAGCGAACACGCTCACCCCCGGCCGCAGCTTTGGCGCCCGCCATGAGCGTATTTTCGAGAACCTTCTTGAGGTCAGCGCGTTTGAGTCTGATTTGACCCTGCTTAGTGGTCGTGACGGTCTTCAGAATCTGCTCGTGAAGTTGGTTAATGAAATGGAATTTAGTTTTAGCCATAGATTGTCCCTCTCCTTGTTGGGATTTAAAAAAAGTACGGAAAACAATAGCCATACGCAAGAAAAACCAAGTCGCCTCGACATTTTTCGACTAAAAAGACTGATTATGCGGTGTGATATTATTCGTTTTTAGGCATTAATCGAAAAACCTTGCAGCAGGGAAGCCGTTGAAGGATATAAAGCATCGCACGGGAAAGAGGTACTTATGATCGAAGCGAAAATTATTAAACGTTATCAGAACCGCAAGCTCTACGATCCAGAAGACTCAAAATACGTCACGCTCGATCAACTGGATAAGACGCTCAAGTCGGGGCGAGATGTGCGAGTCATCGATAACAAATCGAAGAACGACATTACTGCGACCGCTTTGACCCAGCTCATGTATGAAAAAGAGCGTAACGGTCGTACTCAGCCTTCAGTTGATCTGCTAAAGGAAATCATCCGCCACGGTGACGGAACTTACTCGGGGTACATCCAGGCAAAGATGGCGGCTGAGTTTGCCAAATTTGATGGCGATAATCCTCATCAGCCACCCCATCAGCAATTGATGAATTAGTGGGATCATGCAGGAACAGATTGGGACAAGCAGCGATTCCGGCTCACTCAGTCCACCTCAATGGTCGGGAGCTTCGCTACGATACGCGAGAGAAGCATTGGCCATATCCGTCACAGACCTGTCTGCCTTGACCAATATTCGGCCGAGTCTTATCGAGCTTATTGAAGCTGATAGTTTTGATAGCCTACCCGCGCCTGCTTACACAAGGGCTCGGATTGCTCAAATTGCGAGAGTCTTGCGTCTGCCTGAGGACGAAGTTGCTCAATCTTATTTGCACCGAATGACTTTGGTGTGAAGTGCCCCAAGGTCCATCTTTTGAAGTCGCGATGTACACCACGGAGACCTCATTTACATAGGTACGGCTGAAAAGGTAGATGATGAAGATGATGAAGATGCAAAAGATAACATTGAATGCCTATATCCCGTTTCTCTTGATGCTACTGACTCCCGGTGCATTTTTGTTTTTGAGTGGGGCAAGCGCCCAAGGGGCGGATCCCCAACCCCGTTTTGGCGTCTGGGCCGGAGCTGGAAGCGGGGTTCTCGTTGCAAACGAGAACTCGATTCCCTTTCGATTAAACGTTGGCGGCGAGCTTCTCTTGGGGGAGAATAATCGTATTGGTATCGGTTACCAGATGGCAGTCCCGATATCTGGTGATCAGTTTTCAATCGCTGGAGTCGTCGGAACACCGCTTCGCATGGTCCATTATTTTCCGCGCGTTCGGCTCTTTCTTTTTCCACCGGATTTCGCCACGCGAAACCTCTCAGTGAGCCTCGCACCGGGAATCGCCGTTCAGTCTACAGGATGGATGATGTCCTCCAAAAAAGGTACCGTAAGCGTTAATTTTGCAACACAAATAGCTGCAGAATATCATTGCGAAATTGAACGCAACATCGATTTTGGATTGGAAGGAACCTACGAGTATTTCTCTAGAGTCAACGGGACAGACCCGCTCCCACGAGTCATCCTTTGGGGCATCGGTGGCAACCTTCATTTTTATTTTGGGTCAAAGGGCTCGTTGTTGTAACTCATCCTCTCCGGCGGAATAACAGGTGCCCCGATCCCCCTCCGTGCCTTCATGTCAGCTCTCCAATCCCCTAGGACATAGCGCGACGCATCAAATCACTCAAACACACCTTCAGATCAAATATGACTGCGTTGAGAGCATCGCCAAGGATGGGTACTCTTTTTTATTCATCAGTTATTGAACGGGATCACCTCTTCAGCCCGGAAAGTATATACGCACGAACCCCAAAGAATGTGACATCCGAAGTGTTTTTTTATTTCATTTCAATTCTCTACACGAAAACACGCGTTCACTAAGATGCGTAACTTTACAGACTATGTGAAACCGTCTATGACTGCTCGCATGAGGGGGATTTATGAGTAAATTGAACAAGGCGTGGTTGGAGGGCATTAAGAACTTGAGACCACTCTTGGCTCTGACCCTAATGTCACTTTCCATCGCTGTTTGGGCGTCAGATAATCACTGTGATGTTTGTGGGATGATCATTCCTGAACATGCCAAGAATCATATCGTTCTCCATGGGAGTGATTCAAGTGCAAAAGGCTACCACATTTGTTCCGCATCATGTGCGCGCAAAATCCGTAAGAATGATCCAAAACTTTCAAAGTCCGAAGTCGCCGATTTCAATCATCCTGACAGTTTCCTTTCTGGGAACAAAGCCTTTTTTCTGATTCAAAGTCAGAACATTAAATCAGATATGGGTGAAATGGCGATGCCTCCGCTTATCGCCGGGTTTCAAACCAAAAAAGAAGCCGAAGCCGCAAGGACAAAATATGGCGACGGTGTCGTTGTCGAGGGTTTCGAAAATGCTCTTAAGTAAGAGTTCTAATGGAAAGGATATCGGGATGCGCAATATGAATCGAGCAATTTTTGCAATTGTAACATTGATCGGAATCGGGATGGGCTGTGGCCCCATGAATCAGGAAAAGAAAACTGATTCAAGTAACCCCGTAATCGGCATACAGGATTCCACATCTCAGTCAAAAATTAGCTCCAAAAACAATACGTTTCTCGTCTATACTTCGCTTCAAAGTTCAAACGGATCGGCAACGACCTCAGCTGAAGTCGGCGATAACGTTTATCTCATCCGCTGCGTTCATGCCGACAATCTTAGTGGCGTATCGGAGCAAATGAAAATTGACGTCACCTATGAAATGCCGGAAATGCCCGATATGGGCACCGATACAGCCGCGGCAATTCGCCAAAGCGATGGAACTTATTTGGTATCGCTGTTTTTTGGGATGTCGGGCCTATGGCATATGACAGTTAAGCTTCAAGACGGAAGCAGTCAGGATGAGTATGTCTTTGAAACTAAGATTTGAATTAGGTCTGGTTTTTGCGGTCTTCGCCGTGTTCACGACCCGGCCTTTAATTGCGCTCGCAGCAAGTTGCTGCGCGGGAAGCGGGGGCCAATCTCTGTGCGTGCTCCCCTCCGAGCAGAGATATGAAATAGGGGTGACGACAAGCTTTCGAGCCATTACGGGAGAGTTTGATCCTTATGGGAATTACACAGCCAACAAAGATTCAAGCTCGTATTACCAAATTAACACCGTTGTGGGCGGCGCTTACCGACTAGGAGAGGACTGGCAAGCCGGGGTAAGTGTTCCGGTTATTTCAAATCATCGCACCTTTTCGGGAAAGGCACTAAACACAACTGGGATGGGCGATCCCACAGTCGAGGCACGCTACACATTTTGGGAGGATCTGGCATTTTTACCCTTTCGCCCTCAGCTAACATTCTATAGCGGAGTTCGATTACCGTTTGGTAAAACAGTTTATGATTCGCCCGATCCTTACGGCTTAGATTCAGTAAGTGACGGCACCACACACATTCATGCGGGATTCACGGCAGCAAAACTTTATCGTCCCTTGCGGGCGTCCATAGATGGCGCATACTTTTATCCCATCGCGCGAACGGTAGACAGTATGCGAGGTGCCCCGATCAGTAGCCCATACCAGTACCGCGCTGGAAATCGGTTTCAGCTAAATGAGAGCGCATCCTACCTTGTAAATCAACGTTGGAGTGGAACGCTTGGAATGCGTCAGCTTTGGGTTCTTCAAGATTCAATTAATAAGAATGCAGTAGATGGTTCCGCCCAGAGGCTTTTTTCGAGTCTTGCAAGCTTGAATTATTTTCCGACTGCTGCATGGGCACTTTCCATGAATTACGAAACTGTTTTTCCCTTTTATCGCTATCTTGCAAATCAACCTAACGCTCAATCCGTCGCGCTTGGGCTGACTTATGGAGGGTATTGATGCGGCTGCATCAGCTTTGCATCATATCAATGATCTTCGCTGCCAATGGGGCCTCATGGCCTGCATTCGCTTCTCCGGAAAACCGAGACTTTTTAGAAATCAGTAAATGGTCTTCGCCTTTTCATCAGAAGTTGTCAGAACTTTCTTCTGATTATGTCGTCCTCCAAATCTGGAGTCCTTTTTGTGAGTCCTGTTCAGAGGAGGTAACAGAGCTTAATGCTCTACTCCAATCCCCAAAAGCTTCTCAAAATAAAATTGCCGTACTGGGAATTCCTATTCAAAGTCGCACGCGCGAAATTCAGGCTTTCGTCGACCACTTCAAGCCTAAATATGAGCAGTGGTTGCCCGATCGCGCATTCCTTGCTTCCCTGGCCACTTTTTCGCCGGAAGCAACAATACCTTTAACAGTTCTGCTTGGAAAAAACCGACAACTTCTCCACCAATGGCGTGGAAAGGTTGTTGCAAATGAACTCACCGCGGCATCTGCTTGAGCAATCGCCGCGGTGAGTTCATTTGCAACAACCTTTCC
>JBBCAV010000110.1:0-4853 GCA_051382305.1 Bdellovibrionota bacterium FG-2 | reverse complement strand
CCGGACGCGCTCAAAGAAAAAATCTCGACCACTTTCCGCCTCGAACTCTTGGAAGACCTCTATCTTCCCTACAAACAAAAGCGTAAATCCAAAGCGACCCTGGCCAAAGAGGCAGGCATTGGACCGCTGGCAGATTGGATCTGGGATTGTGGTCACGGAACCCTAAAGCCAGAAGAAGGCCAGACCCTCGAACTGTGGGCTTATACTTTTCACAACGACAAATTAGGATTTTTGGATGCGGCCTCGACGCTCGCCGGTGCTCAGGAGATCTTGATCGAGCGCCTCAGTGAAGCCCAAGAACTTCGGGAAGCGGTCCGCACAAAATATTTCAAAAAAGGTTTCATCGTTACGACAAAAGGATCTGGGGCGAAACCCGCGAGCAAATTTGAAAATTACTTCTCGTATCGCGAAGCCGCCAACTCCCTAAAGAGGCCCGAAAACTCCCACCGCTACCTTGCGCTTCGCCGAGGCTGGATGGAAGAAGAACTCTCGCTCTCCATTGCAGGCGCGCAAGAAGGGGAGCCTTTTGATGCCGACCTGCTTCAATTGTTTGAATCTGCTGCCTGTACGGTTCAGGACTCCGTGGGCGGGCAGATATTGCTCAAAGCCGCACGCCTGGCGCTTAAAGCCCATGTGATTCCAAGCATTGAAAACGAGCTACACAAAGCCTTAAAAGAGCACGCCGACCTTGCGGCGATTGAAGTATTTGCTGAAAACGTCCGGAAGCTTTTACTTGCAGCCCCGTTTGGCGCAAAACCCGTATTGGGCGTGGACCCAGGCATTCGCACTGGATGTAAACTCGCAATCGTAGATGAAACCGGAAAATATATCGCAAGCGCCGTGATCTATCTCAATACGGAGGCCGGTAAAGAAAAGGCTAAAACCGTAATTCCAGAAGTCATCAAAGTCGGAAAAATCTCAGCTGTAGCAGTAGGAAATGGGACCGCTGGCCGCGAAACGGAACAATTCTTTCGCGCTGCCCTAAAAGCTGCAGAGCTCGAAGTTCCCGTCGTGATGGTGAGTGAAGCCGGCGCCAGTGTCTACAGCGCAAGCGAAGTCGCCCGCGAAGAGTTCCCAGAGCTCGACGCGACGATTCGAGGCGCCATCTCGATTGCGCGTAGACTGCAAGACCCTTTGTCTGAACTCGTAAAAGTCGATCCGAAAAGTATTGGTGTGGGACAATACCAGCACGACCTCTCACCTCCTTCGCTCAAACGCAGTTTGGATTTTGTCGTCGACTCTTGCGTGAACGGCGTGGGCGTAGACATCAACACGGCCTCTCCCTATTTACTTTCACACGTATCCGGAATTGGCGAGGGCCTCGCACGCTCCATCGTTCAACATCGTAACGAAAAGGGAATCTTCAAAAGTCGCAACATGCTTCAAGACGTTGCTCGCTTCTCCAAGAAAACGTTTGAGCTTGCCGCGGGATTTCTGCGAGTCCCTCAATCCGAGAACCCTCTAGACAACACCGGCATTCACCCCGAGCGCTACTCCCTCATCGAATCTTTAGCGGCACGCCATGGCAAATCCGTTTCAGACTTTCTCGGAAGAGGCGTCGGTGTTCTCAAAGCAGACCCGCAGTTTCGCGCCGAAGCAGGCGAATTCACCTTTGTCGACATTGCCAAAGAACTCGAAAAGCCCGGACGTGATCCTCGAGATGCGTTTGTGATCTTCCAGTTTCGTGAAGACATCCATGAACTCAAAGATCTCAAATCCGGGCTGATTTGCCCCGGCATCGTCACCAACGTCACCAACTTTGGGGCGTTCGTTGATATCGGCGTACATCAAGACGGCTTAGTTCATATTTCTCAGATGGGCGAGCGAGGAAGTAAGAATCCGCTCAGCCCCGGCGATCATGTCCGGGTTAAAGTTCTTGAGGTCGACCTCGAGAAGAAACAAATTTCGCTGACAATGCGACAGACTGCTGACGCTCACGAGCGCGCTCATGCGGCTCCCAAGCCCCGCGCTCCAAGGCCTCTCGCGCCTAGGCCGCCAACACCTGCGGTTCAAGCACAGCCGCGGACAGGACCCCCTATTAAGATTACACCCAGAAGCGAACAACGCGAAAGACCCATGAGAGCCCCACGCCCTGCTTTTACTAATAACGCGTTTGCTGCGCTGGCGGGTTTGAAAAAGGATCTGAAAAAGTAAGCGAGCGACAAGAGAAACCGCTTCCCCTTTTTTCGCATTTCCAAGTAACCTCTTGGATTATGCAATCATTGTTTAATAAATTAGATGAACCCAAGCACTTTTCGGAAGTTTATGCCCTCTTCTGGAAACCCGTCCTTCACTTTGTCTCCCGGCGTGTTAAAGATCTCTCGGTCGCCGAAGAACTGACTCAAGAAATTTTTCTCAAAGTCTTTCGTTTTAGTACCTCATTTAATCATAGCAAAGCGTTCAAGCCTTGGCTCTGGACGATTGCGCGGAACACCATTAATGACTGGAGTAGAAATCGAAAGACAATTCCATCTTCTGCCCCTTCGGCCATGATCTCGACTGAAGTAGCGGCAGCGCCCGAATTTGACATTCCCTGCCACAGACCCAATGCGGAGGTCTTGCTGTTGGAGCGCGAGAAGAAGACTAAACTTCATCAATGGATCTCCGGCCTGCGAGGAACCCAAAAACAGGTGCTTCTTCTTCGCCTTGTCGATCAGCTCTCCAATGAAGCTATTGCAGACCATTTGGGCCTCAGTCTCTCGGCTGTGAAAAGCCTCATTCATAGGGCAGTCCATAGCTCGATGCCCACGGAAAATACCTCAATTGTGCCCGTTGAGGTCCATGACTAAGCTCTAGACACTCCTCTAGTGAGTTTGCAGAACGGGTTCGAATATAGAGGACCATTAGAAATTCTTTAGCGTTTTCAGGCCCTTATTTTTGGCCCGCCCCTTGCTCTACATAGGGGCATGGAAACACAAACGAGAAAAAAAATAAGCACATGGATTCTCTTTTCTCTCCCCTTCACCTTGGCAAGTTTTTCGGCCCTTGCCGCCCCGGTGGACACCGGAACCCCGCGGGAACATCGCGTGGCCCATGCCCGGGAACTTCTGGGCACCACCTACAAACGAAGCGTCGTCCGAAAATCGGAACGCCTTGAAGATGTCGAAGCCTTCGTCGCAAAAGTGACCCGCCGGGCGCTTCGCGGTAAATGGGCCCGCTTTGCCCCTGAAGTTTCCAAGACGATTTTACAGGAAAGTGAAACCCGCGGCTTTGATCCGATTTTCTTGATGGCGATGATTGAAAACGAGAGCAGCTTCCAACCCGCGATGCGTGGAGGCGCTGGCGAAATTGGTCTCATGCAAATTCTTCCAAGCACGGGCAAATGGATTTCCAAGAAAGCGCACCTCCCTTGGAAGGGCAAGAAAACCCTCGAAGATCCGGTCGCCAACATTCGCCTAGGCGTCGCCTTTATTTCGGTGCTTCGCGACCAATTCGATGCCCACGGCAGACTCTACATGGCAGCTTACAATATGGGCGCCCGAAACGTTCAAAAGGCCATGGGAAAGAAGATCTGGCCGAAAGACTACCCCCGCCGAGTAATGCAGCGCTACATCCGCTTCTACTCGGAACTCAGTCTCACTCAGCCCGTCCTAACCCGCAGCCGAACCCTCGCTTCAAAATAGCCGGCACACCGCAATATTTCACTTGAAGATTTTGCCCCCGCGAGCGAAGCCTTGAGGCTCAATGTCAGACTCAACAAGCACACGCAAAACCCCCTCTCTGGCAAAGCTTTCGGTCGGTGCTTTGGGAGTGGTCTTTGGTGATATCGGAACCTCACCTCTTTACGCGATTAAAGAATGTTTCTCCCCCTCCCATGGAATTTCACTGACCTCCGCCCATGTTTTGGGCGTGCTCTCACTTATTTTTTGGTCCCTCACGCTTGTCGTTTCGATCAAATACCTCATTTTTATTTTGCGAGCGGACAACAGAGGAGAAGGGGGAATTTTGGCCTTACTTGCGCTGCTGATCCCCAAGCTACAATACGGAAAAGGGAACTCCCGCTCCTGGCTCGTACTGCTTGGACTTTTTGGTGCCGCCCTTCTTTACGGTGATGGAGTGATTACGCCCGCGATCTCCGTACTCAGCGCAATTGAAGGACTTCAAGTGGCGACGCCTCGCTTTCAACCGATAGTCGTCCCTCTTACTATTGCGATCCTCATGGGACTTTTTTGGTTTCAAAAAAGAGGAACCCACAGCATCGGCAATGTTTTTGGTCCCATGATGCTTGTTTGGTTCTTGACCATCGCCGCCACCGGAGTCCCTTGGATTCTACAGCATCCCGAGATTTTACAGGCCATCTCGCCCCATCACGCGGTCATGTTTCTGTTGGACCACGAAATCCATGGTTTCTTCGTCCTCAGCGCCGTCGTCCTATGCATTACGGGGGGCGAGGCGCTCTATGCAGACATGGGCCATTTTGGACGAGGTCCAATTCAACTCGGTTGGTTCGCCCTCGCTTTTCCTTGTCTATTGGTAAACTATTTTGGCCAGGGCGCTTATATTTTGGCAGCGGGCGCCCAAGGAACTGTGAACCCCTTTTTCGGAATGGTCCCTTCTTGGGGTTTGTATCCCATGGTTATCGTTTCAACGATCGCCACCGTCATTGCTTCGCAAGCGTTAATTTCAGGAGCCTACTCGCTCACCCAGCAAGCCGTTCAACTGGGTTATCTTCCTCGCGTGGTCATTACTCACACTTCTCGAAGTACCGAAGGACAAATTTTTGTTCCGACTGTGAATGTGCTGCTCATGCTGTCTTGTGTAAGCTTGGTCTTAGTCTTTCAGGAGTCAAGTCGACTGGCAGCGGCCTACGGCATTGCCGTCACCGGCACCATGGCGATTACCTCTTTGCTGTT
>JBBCAV010000109.1:0-7122 GCA_051382305.1 Bdellovibrionota bacterium FG-2 | reverse complement strand
TGTACCCTCAATCCTAAAATCCGCAACAATTTTATCAGATCACGCCGACGGCGGCGAGGTGAACGGGCTTATCCGGCTGCCATTGGGACTAATCCTAATGCTTTTGAGCAGGCGGCCTTAAATTTGATTCAGAATGCGGTCGATGCCATGGTTGATGTGAAAATGAAGCGTCTTAGTATTGCAACCTATCGGGAGAAAGGTCGCGCGGTATTGAGAATTTCAGATACGGGGAAGGGAATTCCTCTTGAACACGAAGATAAGATTTTTGAGCCCTTCTTTTCGACGAAAGCCCCTGGTAAAGGTGTTGGCTTGGGTTTGACGCTGGCGGAGCACTTTTTGCGAAGCTGTGAGGCGCATTTGGAACTGGGGAATGCGGTTGATGATGGTGCGAGTTTCTTGATTTCGTTTCCGCTATCTGAAGGTTAAAGCGCCTGATTTTGAAGAACGATTTCCTGTTTGACACTTTTTCCGTCTGAATAATCAAAGCTCAAATGAATCACGTTCCTCCCTTGTGCCAAAGGGATGTACTCCGTAGAAAATTTCCCCGTGCTTGCGTCTGTAAATACAGTCGCCGAGAACTTAGGCGATTCTGAGTTGACGGAGAGTCTTGGCGAAGTCGCTGTTTCCAATTCGGAGGTCATTCCGCAAAGGGCCCCGGTTAGGCGCACCTTTGAGGCCGTGGTTTGAACTTCAGTCGGCTTATCGCAATTTACTTCTAGGCTGGTAAACGAGGAGGGAGCAGTAGTTACGGAAGCCGGCGCGCGATTGGAGGCCGTGCCGGGAAGAGGTTTTGTGGCAATCGCGGATGATGGCACTAAGGGTGAAAAGACGGAAGGAAGACTGATGAGAGAGCGATTGTAGAACGGGTCGTAGAAAAGCGTGTAGATAGAATTTCCGAAAATCGCGGTTACTGCTAGAAGGATGAGGATTTCGACTGGGTTTGCCCGAAGTCGTCGGGTACGATATTCTGTGCTCATAAGATCCTCTGTTGACTGTATCGGTCAAGTATTGGTGAACCTTGAATCCCTTAACAATTGACTTAGAGCCTCAAAGGGACCATTTTGCAGTATATGGATATCTTAGGCCAAACCGCTCTGATGCTTGGCGTCACCAGCTTTGCCCTGGGCTTTTCTGTGCTTGCGAGAAACGTTCGCAACAAGCTTTTTATCGTCTTTGCGATTCTCACGACTCTGGTTTCGGGTTGGGCCCTGTGTTTCTTTTTTGAAAAGATTTGGGAGGGGGGATCTTTTTATCGGGCTCATCTCATTTTCAATGTGTGGCTTGCGCCGGCGGCGCTGGGCTTGATTCAAATCTTGGTGCGGATTCACGATCGAGTGAGTCGCACGATTTTTGATTTCTCTGTTTTGTTCGCGCTAGGTCTATCCGCGGTTGCGATTTTGCGTTTAGACAATGCTGTACCTTGGCTTCTCAATCTCATTCACGCTTCTTCGTTTCTAATCGTGGTTCAGGTTTTGAACCTCATGTGGATTGATAAACGTCTTCGAAACGGGATTCGCCGTCTTCCCAAGCTTCCGACCGTAGGATTTGCCCGCAGAAACCTCGTTTATGCAGGTGGGCTATTCGTTTTGTGCTCCTCGGTCATGGATCACGTTCCGCTCTTGGGAAAACTGATTCCAAGCCTTGGAAACATTGGCTTGATGATTTATTTGTTTTTTGTAAGTCAGGCGATTACCCAGCAAAGGTTGTTGAATTTTGGCGCCCTGCTCTCTCGGCTGCTCGTCTTGCTCGCGGTGGCCCTTACCTTGACCGGGGTCTATTCACTTTTGGTGGCTTGGATCCAAGATAGTCCTGGATTGTTTTTTTTGAATTCCTTCATCGCTTCTTTTTTGATTCTGATGCTGCTGGATCCCTTAAGGGCGCTGGTGGGATATTTCACGCGCAGGCTTTTGACTCAAAAGCATTTGAGGGTAGAGCAAATCTTAAGAGAATCTCAACGAAAACTCCCGGGCATTGTGGATTTAGGCTCACTTTTTCACACGATCCTCCTAACGGTGGAGCAGGTGTTACAACCGCAGTGGGGTGCCCTTTTTGTGCTTCGCAGTGATGGCACCCGTTTTAGGCGGGTGCGAACTTTGGGGCAAGAGCCGCAAGGCGAGCTTTCGCTGATCAAGAGCGATGCCCCCAAAGAGGTCATGGTTACAAATCTGCTGTTGCAGCATTGTGAGAAGCTTCGAAAAAAAGGTGAGTTGCCGGTCCTGTTGGATCAGATGCTTGAGAGTGAGCTGGATCGCTCCGCCAGCCGTGCGCAGCGAGAGCAATTCGCGGGGCTTTTGCAAGGTCTCAAGGCGCTCAACGCGAATTTGTTGATTCCCTTTTATGCCGCCGAAAAAAACTTGGGTTTTGTTAGTTTGCGAATTCCGGCTCCGCCGGAGCCCTGGGGAAACAACTGGGGGTTGCTCCCCATCGTTTATCCTTTTTTTGAGCAGGTGGCGCAGGCGATGAAGAGCATGGAAGTCTTTGTTCGTCAGCGTGAGAAAGAGCGCCTAGCGGAAATTGGCGCGATGGCCGCAGGGCTGGCCCATGAAATTCGTAACCCACTGGGCGCAATCAAAGGCGCGGCGCAGTTTTTAGATCCATCGATTGAGCGGCCCGAGAGTCAATTTCTCAAAGTGATTATCGAAGAAGTGGATCGCCTCAACCGGGTCGTGTCGCAGTTTTTGGATTACTCAAAGCCGCACTCAGCAGAATTCAAACCCACCGCTTTATTTGCATTGGTACATAAGACGATGGATTTTTTGCGAACTTCATTGCCTCCTGGTTTGGTGCTTGAGTTGGGTCCAGCGCCTGAACGAGATCAAGTCGAAGCGGCCTCGGAGCAGATTCAACAGGTCCTTATTAACTTAATTCAAAATAGCGCAAAAGCGGTTGAGGATAGAGCCGACCCGCTTGTGAAGGTGGGCGTTGAATATGTTAAGGATGCCAGCGAGATCACGCTTTGGGTTGAGGACAACGGTAAAGGAATTAAGCGTGAGCATTTGGATAAGATCTTTATCCCTTTCTTTACCACTTCGCCTAGTGGAACGGGCTTAGGCCTTTCGATTTGTCAGAAAATTGCTGAAGCGCATCGCGGGAGGATGGAGGTCGCTTCAGAAGAGGGGCGCTTTACGCGTTTTTCTATGGTATTGCCAGCATTGAAGGGGTGACCGAAGTGACTGAATCGTCCGCACAGATCTGGGTCTTGGATGACGAAAAGAATATCACTTTTGTGATCCGCGCTATGTTGGAAAAGGCGGGGTATTGCCCCGTGGTTTTTAATGACTCGGTTCAGGCTTTGAGCGAGCTGAAGAAGTCCGTTCCCGAGGTGCTCATCACTGATTTGTACATGCCAGGCCCTGGGGGCATGGAAGTATTGGAATATTGTAAGAAGCACTGTCCGCAAGTGCCTGTCGTGATCATTACGGCTTATGGGACAATTGAAACGGCCGTTTCAGCGCTCAAACAAGGCGCGTTTGATTTCATCACTAAACCCTTTGAACAAACGGAGCTTTTGAATGTGGTTCAAAAAGCGGTTCAGACCTACCGGCAGAGGCAAAAAGAACCGGTGTTTCTTTTTTCGGAAAATGGCGCTTGCGAATCCACAAATACGGGCACCTCGATCGTAGGGCAGAGTGCTCCGATGCAAGAAGTTCTGCGCGTAATTGGAAAAATTGCGGTTTCGCCCTCGACCGTTTTGATTCTAGGGGAAAGTGGAACGGGTAAAGAACTTGTCGCCTATGAGATTCACCGCCTTTCCCCTCGTGTTGCCAAACCGTTTGTGAAAATAAATTGTGCCGCTATTCCTGCGACGTTAATCGAGAGTGAACTTTTTGGACACGAAAAGGGCGCTTTTACTGGGGCAGTCGCTTCAAGACCGGGCAGGTTCGAACTGGCGCATGAAGGAACACTTTTCTTGGATGAAGTGGCTGAGATGCCGCTTGAAATGCAGGTCAAGCTTTTGCGAGTGTTGCAGGAACAGGAGTTTCAGCGGGTGGGTGGGGTCGCAACCGTCAAGGTTGATGTGCGAATTATCACGGCAACGAATCGCGATATTGAAGCTGAAGTGAAGGCAGGACGTTTCCGAGAAGATTTGTATTATCGCCTCAACGTCGTGCCCATTCGATTGCCCGCGCTTCGCGACCGTCGCGAAGATATTGATCCGCTCATTAAGTTTTTTTTGCAGCAATTTAACACCAAGCTCGGCAAACAAATTACCGCGGTGATGCCCGATGTTTTGGCTTCTTTAAGGCAGTTTAGCTGGCCTGGAAACATTCGACACTTGGAGAACGTGATTGAGCGGATGGTCGTTATGTGTGAGGGAAGCGTGCTTAATGTGGAGGATTTACCAGAGGAGATTCCTCGTGTTTTGGCTTCACCTGCCGAAATTCAGGCCGATGAATCCGTGAATCACGAACCTGTGAGCTTCAAGGATTTGGTTAAGAAACAAACTCAGTTTGTGGAGCGCGAGCTTATTGAAAAGGCGCTTGAGGAGACTGCGGGTAACGTGACTCGCGCGGCCGAGAAACTTGGATTATCAAGAAAAGGGCTTCAGATTAAGATTAAAGAACTAGGGTTGAAACGCCCAATCGATTAAACCCCGAGAGGCCCAAATCGCATTGGAGAGGGCTTTGCAACTCACACTTAGCAGTGCCTGCCGAGCGTCCAAAAGATCAGGTCGGATCGAAAGATCCGCGTAGTTTGGTGTCCCCTGGTTTTTTGGAAGGTCCACACCTTTTTGTTTAAGACTTTTTCCAAAAAGCTCCATCTCGGCCTTTCCGAGATCTGAACTCAGTTCTGCTGAGGCTGCCGCGACGGCGAAAGCCAGTTGTCCCGGAAAGTCTTTGTCGAGATTTTTAGAAACCTCCCGGACCGTTTTCTTCTTGTCAGCTTCTTTAAGGCATTCGGAGAGGCGTAAGTCTTTTTGAGAAATCAGCAGCAAAATAAAATCCTCATAGGCCCAATGATAATTTGAAATGGTACGCGTTGTCTCTGAGACCAATGACGAAAACATCTTTGACGGCGGCCAATTGAAAAGCTCTTCCCAGGGAACCATCATCAAATTTGGAATTTGAACCGCATGGAACGGCTGCGCAAGGTCTTGCAGCAGGTGCATGGCCCACCCGAGTACGCGAGTGCCCCAATAGATATTGCCAGATTTGAACAGGTTCTTCGATTCTTGGGCCAACAAAGCGATGCGTCGAGGCGCAAGCCCCATTGCATGGGTCGGAATCTGAAAGGTCGCAAATGGCTGGCCCAGTTTCAGGCCTCCAAAATACATGTGGCGAAACCCCTTGCTCGTGACACCTTGGGCGCCGCCCATGAACTGGCGCATATTCTCAGGGTCGGCTGAGGTCTCGAGGTTTTCATCCATGCCCTTATCGGGTTCATCAATGACGGAACCCAATAGAAGTTCTGAGGGGCGAGCGGGAGTAGGGGTCGGCTCGGCAAGAACTACCCCAGGATTAAGTACTAGGGTCTTGGCGAGATTTTGATAAAATGCCTTGTTGGGCAAGGCGGTGGGGAGCACCCCCAACGGGGTGCCCAGGGCTGTAGCGAGGTTCGGTGGGGCGTCGGCAATGACCCAAGGCATGAAACTTTCATGTTTCTCCCAAGAAAAACCTTGCGGTGCGAAACTCAGCAGCATGAAAAATGTGAAAAATACCCTGAAAAACATTGAGCTTGGATAGATTTTCATGAGTCTTCCCTTTCCTACAAGCGTACTTGGGTTTCGGGTTCCCCGGCAACAATATTTTGTGCTACGCTCAAAGTCAGATGAAACAGCAAAAAACTCGTGTGGCGGTCATGTTTGGTGGGAGGTCGGGAGAGCATGAAGTTTCGCTTCGTTCTGCCGCTTCAGTAATTCGAAACCTTGATAAACAGCGTTTTGAGATTCTTCCGATTGCAGTCGAAAAGTCGGGCCGTTGGTCTTGGGTGCCTCTGGAGAAGCTTGAACATTCAGGCGAGGCGTTGAAACTCCCCTCAGGCGCACCTGAGGTCGTGTTGGCTCCTCGCTCGGTCGACGGACAAGCTTGTTTTTGGATCGATGATGCCGGAGTGAAAACTACGGTCAATGCTGATGTGGTTTTTCCGGTGATCCACGGGACTTTTGGGGAGGATGGTTGCCTGCAAGGTTTGTTTGAGCTGGCCGAAGTGGCTTATGTTGGCTGCGGTGTTTTGGCGTCTTCTGTGGGGATGGACAAGGATATGGCCAAGCGAGTGGTTCGCGACGCAGGTTTGCCGATTGTGCCGTTTGTCGTGCTGGAGAAATCTCATTTTGAAACTTCATCGACGATAGTCGCAGCGGAAATTTCGCAACAAATTATGAAAGAGTTTTCTTTTCCGGTTTTTGTAAAACCGGCTAACATGGGTTCCAGCGTAGGAATTCATAAAGTAAAAGAGTTCAAGGCGCTGCAAGCGGCGTTGGAAGACGCGTTTCAATACGACACGAAGCTTGTTATCGAAAAAGCTCTTAGCGTCCGCGAAATTGAAATGTCCGTTCTCGAGTCTCTTAAGTATGGTGAACCCGCGCAGGTGAGTATGCCGGGAGAAGTAATTCCGTCTACCTCGACTCATGAGTTTTATTCTTATGAGGCAAAATATTTGGATGAAAAAGGAGCCGCGCTTCAAATACCGGCTGTCTTGACTCCCGAGCAAACGAAACGCGCCCAGCAAATCGGCGTGCACGCTTTTCAGGCGCTGTCGGGTGAGGGTATGGCTCGCTGTGATTTGTTCTTGGATAGAGATTCGGGCGAATTCTATTTTAACGAGGTCAATACGATTCCGGGTTTCACTGCGATCAGTATGTACCCCAAAATGTGGGAGGCCTCGGGGCTTTCTTATGCGGATCTGCTGACACGACTCGTGGATCTTGCACTTGAGAGACGCAAGCGTAAGTCAGCGTTGAGCCGGGAGTTTAAGGGGTAAAAAGGACCCGTAGTCTTTCCTTTACATAGGTGCTCTGGTTAGCGGCGTAAGGCACCAAGCAGGGCGGATCTGATCGGACGATTTGCCGCAGTTGGCCGAGGTTTCCTTTTCGAGGAGGAAGCCCATGTCTAAAAATGCGACGTCCCGTAGTGATGAAGATCTGATTAATGCCGTGATGGAAGCAATCGCTGCCAAGAAGAC
>JBBCAV010000108.1:0-22117 GCA_051382305.1 Bdellovibrionota bacterium FG-2 | reverse complement strand
TCGGCTGCGTTCGTTCAACGCAGGCGCGATAGCCCGGTACTTCTGACGAAGACCACGGATGTTCACAGAAAAAACGGTACACTATGTTTACTGTGAAATCACTCAGTTATTTTGTTACAGTTCCTTAAGCCAATCTCCTTTATGGGTGCCCGAGTATTTGGAGAGGGTGAGTGGGGAAATTCCAGTTGTGGCAATCAAGCACCGTTGCTGGCGTTTCGACGGAGTTTGGGCAAAGAGATCCCAATCATCGTCACTGATTGACAGCGTGCTTTCATCATGGACTTCAGGCATGAGTTCGCAAGTGTCGCTGAATTGAACTCCAAACTCAGCGTTGATCGAATCCGTGGTCACGCCATTTTAAAATTTTGATTCTCCTTTGGCGAGACGTTCGACAAGGTACATAAACCAGCCCCCGTCTGCGCCTCGTGCTATTTGATCGACATGTTTTCTTACTTCAGTGGTGTCCTTCCCTCGGAGTTCTTCAGAAGTTTTATTCTTGATAAACGCTTCGTGAAGCCTAAAAAGGCCCTGCTCCAAGGTGGAAAGATTCTGATACAAGTCTTCACGATAACGGATGACTCCGGTCTCGAGATCTTGAACGGCAAGCTGCGTCTTTTCACAACCTTTGGGGATTTCACGAATCCCGTCGTCATCGAGCTCTTCGAGTTCTTTGACAACAACAAATTTGAATTCGGCGTAATAGGCTGCAAGCTTTTTGCTGAGCTCAGGGTTGGAGCCCCTCATGCTTTTTAGTGCGACGGCCATGACCGAGGAGGCGTTCATAGTTTCAGAGTTGGGGTCGAAGTTTTGCCAACGCGAACGTTCAGTTTCGTTGATGATCTTGTAAGTGTCGGCGAGAAACACTCGATCGCCGCAAATGAAAGCGTCCCCGCCGCCTCCGGTTTCGCCACCTCTGGAAGTAGAAGGTAGTTTCTTGGGGGCTGTTAGTTTTTTTTGGGGTTTAAGCATTTTGCCACTCAAGGTGTTGTTCCCTGCAAGGGTGGGGGCAGACGAGAGTAGAGTGATAAGGGCAAGACTCGCAACTGAGTTCGAAATAAGGTTTTTGGGATCCATTTTACGTTCTCCATCTGAGCCGCGTAGAGTTATTTACAATATCGAATCAATTCAGTCAAGTAATCTTTAGTGTTATCTGCCAACGCAAAACCCCTGGTTTTTCAGGTGCGGCCCGCTTCCTTCGGCGTTCCACTCTGGCAGGTGGAGATATATGACGCCACGAGTTGTTTCGTTAGGACAAATAAATTTATAAACAAGCCAAAACTTAATCTATAATTTACAAACGCTATTTGAGGGCCTGGGTTGCCTCGCGGTCTTGCAATGAGGTTCGATATATTGAGTCTGAAAAGCCTTCATTTTTTCGTTGGGATCACCTGCATGAGTGGCATCATAGGACTGCCATTGCTGCCAGGACGCGTTCAAGTTGTTCTGCATGCATTGAATGTAGTGAATAGAAATATTGTATTGATAGACGGATGACGGCTGAGCGGTATTTAAAGGGGGATTCAGCATTTCATAAAGAGGCTTTTGGGGGGTTGAGAATTCTCGAATAACGACAGAGGTTTCAAACCTCCTTTTCTTGCGACAGACTTTCTTCGTGAGGGCTCCTTCAAGTTTTTGTGCCTCCTGCTAAAGTCGATAGGCTTCCCATTCAGAGGGAGTCAGTGTGAAGGTTTGCATCGAGTCTTGGGTGCGCACTGTGTGGAGTTGTGTGTTTAAGGAAATGAGGTCTGCGTAGGGCACCACAACGGTTTGATCGCAATCGCACTCTGGGCTCGCTATTTCAGTGGCTCGCCCCGGAGTACACAGTGACAGCCCAATGCCTAGAGCTATGGCTGGTCCCGTAGGTCGATGAAACAAATAAGTCACCATCACTGCATACTAGCTTAGCCTGCTTTGTTCAGAGTGTGCAAAGAAAGACCACTTGATTGAGTGGCAGCATTTTGACGGTGAAGGAATGAGCTACTTCGCCGAATTCTCCGCGCCCACGGGCTTAAACGTCACGGAAGCCGTGTCGTCTCCGTGGAGTTTTGCATCGCCGTGGAGTTCAATGGCAAAGCCTGAGGCTTCGTTCATCGGAATCGGATAATCGATCGTCGCTTCGTTTGAGATCCGGCCTTTGTAGGTCCAACCGTTGCTCACGTCCTGGGCGATAATCACAGAGTTGTCGGCGCTACCAGCGATGTTCTTTTTCACTTCAATCGTTGCGGGATTTGGTTCGCTGGCTAAGAGCAGGTAGCGTGTTTGGAAGGCGACTCGTGTCACTTGAAGCTGGGAAGCCAGGGATTGTAAGATGGCTTTCATCGGCACACTGCAAACATCGTAGCTTACGCCGCCCAAGTCTTTGGCCATTTGCATGTAGCGAAGACCGGCATAGGCGTAGCCACCCGCGCAGTTTGATGTTTTATTGGCTGACACGATGGAGAACAATTTTAGCTGCTCTGCTGATGATTTGGCTTTGGCGATCTCGCCCTTGTAATGATCAAAACTAGTTTGAAGCGTTCCCTGGTCAGGAAAACCCACGAGTTCACACGGACCTTTAAATCCATCGCTTCGAGTACACATGGCTACATCAGAGGTGTCGTCACCATTGCCAAGCACGATCATGACAAAGAGCGCGTCGTCTCGAAGGAAGCTTGTGTCGGTGAGAGAAGGATCTTTTAATTGAGCTGCAATATTCTTGAAGGCTTCTTCTTGGCCTGAATTTTTGGTGATCGTGTCTTGTGTAATAAACTGGTCGTATTGGTCAGAGGTGCGAAATACGGAAGAAAGAAGGGTTCCTGGGTCACTCATCGTTGATCCGGGATATGGGCTGATCCAAGCACTGCCCCAATTGCCATCATGTTTGGAGGCCATGACTTGGGTAATGGCTCGAGGCGTGGTCAAAGGAATCGTTGCAAAATGGGTGTTCCATCCCTTGGCTTCAAGGCCTGTAAGGAACGGAGGCATTTCGGCTTGAATATTGGCTAAAGGTTCGTGCATGGAGCCCGTGTCGTCTTCGATAAGCAGGAAATCTACTTTGGGGGCGATCGTAAAGAAGCCCGGTGACTTTTGATCCTCAACGCTTGAGGTGACAACAAACGCTTGTTTGCCGCAGCCAGAAGAAGTGGCCAGCGCCGCGAGTGCGATGGTCAGGCTCAGAGAGGTGTGGTGCTTACATATTTTCCTAAACATAAGATTCATCCTGAACTCTTGTATCGCAAGCAGGGTGCCAAGGGCGTGTGGGGATAATTTTTGATAAAGACATATGAAATCAGCCCCTTAGTAGGGAGGCGGTCCTATTGACTGAGAGCAGATGTGATTGAGCGGCAATCAAGTGTCGATTTCTTTGACGGTTCCTCGTACACTGATTTCATATGGAAAACTCAGAAAAGCCACAGTGGTATATCGCGCAAGGTGAGCGTTGGATTGGGCCTCTTCGAATGAACGAAGTCGTGGAGAAAATCGAGTCCAACGAAATCACGCTTGCACACTACATCTGGAAACAAGGTCAATCGCAATGGAAGCGAATCTGTGATCTGCCGCTTTTTAAAGCGGCAATGCCTGAAGAGCCGACAAAAGAGGTTCAAGTAGAAATCAAAAAAGCTTCCCGCCCCGAAGTGCGAAAAGCGCCGCCTCGTGCGCCTACGCCGCCCCGTCCTCCGCAGGCGGAAGAATCCGTAGAATCTGACGAAGAGGCTGCGATTTGGTTTCTATTTTATAACGATTCCCAGTTTGGTCCTTTTTCACAGGCCGAAGTCCAGAGACTTTTGTCGATTAAGAAAATTCATCCCCGGGTGCATGTGTGGAGAGATGGCCTCAGTGAGTGGAATCGATTGGAAGACGTCCAGGAGTTCAAGACTAAGTCTGTAGCACCTCCGCCCTTCGCGCCTGCTTTGGCGCCGGCTTTTCCCAAGATAAATTCTAAGCTAAATTCCAAGATGAAGATGGCAATCGTGCAGCCAGCAGAAAAGGTTGCAGCTAAGCCCGCGGATCGACGGTTGGCTCCTCGGCGCCCACTTTTGGCGCGTGTGCTGATGACCAATGGAGAAATGCTAGCGCCGGGTATTTGCCGAGATGTGAGTGTGGGGGGGATGCAGGTGCTTTCTGATCACCTTCCGGGACCTGTGGGCGCGCGGGTGAGGCTTAACGTGAGCATGGCTGGAGAAGTGGGCGCAATAAAGGGCGCGCGCTTTTCACCGTTTGTGGCCGAAGCCGAGATCGTGCGAGTGCTTGAGGACAAACGCGGATTTAGTTGCCGCTTTAAGAAAATTTCAGAAGATGCGCGAAAATCGATTGAAGCGTACATCGCCCAGGAGAACTCTTAATATGTTAAGTAACGAAGCAGCCCCTGTTCATCTCGTCTCAGACAAACAGCAAAATGTCGCGGATCTTGGCTCTGTTCGGCCCAAGGGTTTTCCGGGCCTGCCTTCAGGGTGGCGTTCGGAGTGGGAAACGTTTCCTAGTCAAGATGGGAAAGTACAGCTCTTCACGGTGACCCATCATCCGGCCAATTGGGATTCAGGGCGAGTTTTGTTAGTCATTCACGGACTCGGCGAGCACGGCGGACGTTATTTGCATTTTCCTCACTATTTGTCCTCTTGCGTGGATGCTGTTTGCACGTTGGATCTCAGAGGGCATGGTCGGAGTGAGGGTTCACGGGGTCATGTGGATTGCTTTGATCAGTATGTTGAGGACGTCGCTGTCACGGTGAAACGATTGGATGAGAGTCTCAAACGGCGATTCGGGCGCTCCGAGATTCATATCTTGGGTCATAGTTTGGGTGGCCTAGTCGTGCTGAAGACTTTGTTTTTGAATTCTGATCTCCCCATTCGCTCGGCCGCCGTTTCGTGTCCATTGCTGGGGATGAAGGTCGAAATTCCGGTGATTAAAAAGGGGGTCGCGCTTGCACTCTCTCGAATTTGGGGCTCGGTTCATTTTACTTCTGAAGTAAATCCGGATGAGTTGTCCCATGATCCGGCCGTTGCAGAGGCCTATACCTCGGACAGGTTAGTTCATCGCAAAGTGACGCCTAGACTTTTTGCGGAAATGCGAAGCTCACTTGCGGAGACGGCGCAGAGAAAAACGGGCTTCAAGTATCCGCTTTTGGTTCTCGTCTCAATGGATGACAAGATTGTGGATCCTGCGAAAACCTGTGACTTTTTCAAAGCGCTGGAACTAGAAGACAAGATGCTCAAGCAGCTTCCTGGATTTTATCACGAGCCTTTTAATGAAGTGGGCAAAGAACTTGCTTTTGAGGATTTGAAGGTATGGATTCAAAAACACATCAGCTAGCGCACCTTATTCGGAAACTGAGTTATCATGAGGGCGAATTCGTATTGTCTTCGGGTCTGAAGAGTTCCCTTTATGTTGATCTCAAAGCCACGACTTTACATCCCGAGGGCGCGGCTCTGATTGCGGAGATCGCGTGCGATCTTATTTTAGAGAAGGGGATGGAGTTGGAAGGCGTTGGCGGGCTTACGCTAGGCGCGGATCCGTTGGCAACGGCGCTCTCTTTGGAAGCGCGTAAACGCGGTTTATTTTGGCCGGCTTTCATTGTCCGAAAAGAGCCCAAAGGGCATGGGACCTCTCGTTACATTGAGGGGAGTGAGAATTTGAAGGTAGGCGCACGCTTGCTTGTCTTGGAGGATGTGGTGACGACCGGCGCATCGAGTCTGCGCGCCATCGAAAGACTCCGAGATTCTGGTTTTTCGCCGATTGCAGCGCTCACGGTTGTGGATCGGGAACAGCCAGGGCGTATTGCGATTGAATCGGCGGGGGTTAAATTTTTGCGGTTGCTTACGATTGGTGAGGTGAGGGCAGCGGACGTAAGTCCAGCGGGGGTTTAAGTAGTTGCCCTCCACCTCCAGTGCGGCATTCAGCTATGGCGCGTCAGCCACGGCAGAGGTCTGTCCTCCTATGGCCGATTATGAGCCCAAAAAGTGTAAACCATGTACCAGGTCCGGACCCTGTGCCAGAAAATATTTGCTTGCAATGACATTGCCCGTGACATAAATAGGCATCGTGGAAAAGATAAGTAAAAGGACGACCGCAAAACCCAGAGCTGTACAGCTAGCGCTGCCACTTCGGGGTCTCAAGACTGGAAAAGCTGCTAAAGAACATGGTGGAGAAGCGTACGCCAAATCGGGCCGTCGTAAAACCGCGCGCCCTTTCGATCCCGGCAAACCCCTGCACATCACGATGCGTTCATCAATAGCGGTTGAGGAGCGCTCTATGCTTCACCCAAAACGCGCGCGCATTATCAAAAACATTGTCTATAATGCAGCTAAAAGACAGGGAATCGTGATTAAGAGATATGTATGTGTGGGAAACCATTTGCATCTCCTGCTTCAGACAAAAGCTCGGCGCATGATCCAAGCTCGGCCGGCCCTGCGTGCCTTTTTGCGAGAGGTGGGCGGGCTCGTCGCGCGCGTTGTGACCGGCGCTGAGAAAGGGCGACCCTTGAATTCGCCTATACATAAGTCTCAGAAAAATGAAGAGGATAAACGGCGATTCTGGGATTATCTCGCCTGGTCGCGCATTGTGACTTGGGGTAAAAATCTAATCGGCGTCGGCAAATATTTTCTCAAAAATGAGTACGACGCAGTTCATATTCTCGCCCTCAATAACTGGCCAGACGTAACTTTGGACACCGGCCACGACACCCGAGTCTCACCGGGCTAATTAAAATCGCTGTTCTGCAGGAAATCTACTTTGATTTTTTTGTTTGCAAATCTCCCCCCCCCCCATAATTAAAGGCCTGTTGGGTGTGGGGCATCAATTTTATCAAAAGGGGGAAATTCATGAAACTACTATTAACGGTTTTGGTTTTGTCTGGAGTGTTTTCTACGGCTTCATATGCGGCCACGAGAAATACCGAATATAAATGTCCTCCCACGATCACATATGATGTAACTTGGAAGGCGCCCAGAGGTTGGGTCAGTAACGGGCAGGTTGCATCGCACACTTATCCTGATTTTGTTCTTGAGTTCACGGCTACTGGTGCGGGCGGATGCGACTATTATATTAGTAAAATGCCTGGAAAGACCAATTCAGAGATGCACTACTATGTTCGTCCCGCAGCCAAGACCTGTGGGCCAAAAGCTGGAACAACCGATACGATTGTCTGCAATTAGCCATCATCCTGCCCCTGCGGCGGGTTTTGCGCTCACCAGGCGGTTGAAGCTTATGTGGGCTTCATCGGCTTCGATGGCGAGCTTACGATGTACTTCTGGCGGCACGCGGACTAAGAATTTTCCGCTGAACTTCTTTGTGGCAATCGGTTCGGGCACGGTCTCGTGATGCTTTTTTAGATCCTTGACTGTGGACGCTACGATTTTGCGAGTTACATCACCGTATCCCGTCCAAAATTCTTATCATCCCGCGCAGGATAATCCACGGTGTAGTGCAGGCCTCGGCTCTCTTTGCGCGTTTGTGCGCTTTGAACGATGAGGCTTGCCACGGTGATGAGATTTCGAAGCTCCACGAGATCTTTTGAGGGTAGGTAGTTCCAGTAGTAGGAGTTGACTTCGTTTTGAATCAGATCCAAGCGGCGCCTAGCGCTGGAGAGGCGGCGAGTAGAGCGGACGATCCCGACGAAATTCCACATGAGCGTTCTGATCTCATGCCAGTTAGCTGCGATGTCGATTTGCTCTTCGATCTCGACGGCGTGTCCCGTGTCCCACTGTGGAATTTTTCCGGCCAAGTAGGAGCTGGAGCGATGCTTTCGTTTTGAATTTTTGAGCAGAGGTTTGAGGTGGTGATAAACACGCTCCGCAAAAACGACTGCTTCAAGCAGCGAATTGCTCGCTAACCGATTCGCGCCGTGCAGTCCGGTACAAGCGACTTCTCCAATCGCATAGAGCCCTTCAACGTTTGTTTTTCCATCTTCATCGGTGAGGACGCCGCCACACGTATAGTGCGCGGCGGGTACCACGGGGATGGGGACTTTCGTAATATCAATGCCAAGCGCGAGACAGCTGCTATAAATGTTGGGAAAATGCTTGCGCAACTTCTCTTCTCCTAGATGCCTGGCATCCAAGTGCACATGCTTATCGCCCGTACGTTTCATCTCCATGTCAATGGCTCGCGCAACGATGTCCCGAGGGGCCAAAGAGGCCATCGCGTGATGGCGATCCATGAACGGGTCGCCTGCGAGATTCTTCAAAATTGCGCCTTCTCCCCTAAGTGCTTCAGAGATGAGGAGCGTTCTTGCGGAGGGATGAAAAAGACAAGTGGGATGAAATTGAAAAAACTCAAGATTTGCGACGCGGGCGCCGGCTCGAAATGCCATGGCCATACCGTCTCCGGAAGCGGTGTCTGGGTTCGTCGTATAAAGGTACACTTTTCCGGCGCCTCCCGTGGCAAGCACCGTGGCATTTGAGGCTAAGGTCAGAACTTTTGCTGTCTTGGTGTTCAAGACATAGGCGCCTAAACAGCGGCCGGGGAGTGAGGAATGTCTTCGTATTCTTTTTTGGATTTTCCCTTCAGTAATCAGATCGATTCCCACGTGGTGTTCAAGCACCTTGATATAGGGGCTGCGTTTGACTTGTTCGACCAAGGCTTTTTCGATGGCCCAACCCGTTAAGTCATCCGCGTGGAGAATACGCCTTTGCCCGTGACCCCCTTCACGGTGCAGGTCAAAGGTTTGAGATGAGTTTTTGGTGAACTTTACTCCAAGCTCAATGAGTTCACGAACGGCTGCGGGACCTTCGTGGACGACGAGCCTGACGATTTCTTTGTTACATAGCCCCGCGCCCGCCACGAGAGTGTCCTGTTTGTGTGCCTCGAAACTGTCTTTTTTCGACCAAACAGAGGCGATGCCGCCCTGAGCGTAGCGGGTAGAGCCTTCGGCAATATCGGCTTTGGCGATGAGCAAAACGTTAGTTTTTTGACGGGCGAATTTTAGGGCTGCACTAAGGCCCGCGATTCCGGTTCCTAGAATAAGGACTTGGGCTTTGAGCATGGATTTTCTATGACCTCTTGTTTCCTGTGATATCATAAAAACGGGGATGCCAAAAGTGCCCAAGATGCAAGGAAGCATTATTGAAAGAAGCGTTATTATGAAACCTATTTCCATAGCCATGGGATGTGTCGCACTCTTGAGTGTTTTATCGGGTGTGGCTTGGATCTTCGAGGCGCGTCAGTCGCAAGAGACTTTGCAGTTAGAGCACGAGCAACTCAATGCCCAAACTCGGATTTTGTCTGCGAGTTTCTGGAGTGCAGTGGAGACGGTTAAGACTCGTGCGCTCGCCGTTTTGGATCGTGCGGATGCGCACTCGGGGCGTTTCCAGTTAAAAGAAGGACCGCTTCTTCACTGGGCGGAAGTCGAAATGGGGCGAGAGAAGCTTGTCCAAGTCCTCGCTTTGGCTCAGAATCCCGCTTGGGTCGCTGGAAGTACGTTGCTTTCACAGGGAACATTTGAAGATTACTATCTCGCTTCGGCCGCTGAAAAATTTAATGTAAGCGAAATCAAATCCCAGGGCGTTTCTGTGCTTCGAATCAGGCAAGATGCTTTGCGCTCCAATGAGTGGCTGGCGTTTGCTTTTCCTGCCCCTCATTTGAAGAGTGCCGTGCTTGCTTTGGTGAATCCCGTTTCAGTTTTTTCCTTCCTCAAGAGTTGGAATTCAACTCCAGAATCCGCTAATTTGCGTGCGTATCTCATTGCTAAAGATGGAACGGTGCTTGCTCATTCGTTGGGGTCCTATGCGGGGACAGGTTTTGCGGAGACCCCTGTTTTCAGGGAAGTAACGCTTGATAGTTTTTCTCGAGGCGATGGTTTTTCAGCGGCCACAGAGTCTTCAGCCATTGATGGAATGAAAGTTTTAGCGGCCTCGGTGCGCGTAGGGAACTTGCCTTTGGCTTTGGTCGTAGAACAAGTTCTAAAACCGCCTCATTTTTCTAGACCTCTTGCCGGTAAACTAGGTTTTGCAGGGGGCCTTCTCACGCTTTTGGGATTAGGACTTTTTGCTCGTGCGCATGTAAAACGAAATCGACTCAAACGCCTTGTTTTGGCCCAAGCGCAAACCGAAGAACGAAAAGCCAAGGCCGAACTTGCGGTCAACGAGGCACGTTCCCTCGCCGATTTGTTTATTTTGGAGCCGGTTTCCGCGCGGGCAGAGCCTGGGGGCGAAGCGGATCCGCATGGGCTAGATGAGTTGGATAATACGATAGCAGAGCTTCCAAGCGGGCGAAAGGTGAGGACTGAAAATGACGGCAAATCGGCGGCCGAATGTCAGGTCGTCGAGCGCGCGTTGATTTCGGAATTACAGTTGGATCCCGACAGTTCCAAGCAGCGGCAACGCGAGCGGGTTATCTTGGCTCGTTTTGAACTTGAATCGGGAGAGATAAGAGAACCTCGACGCGTGGCGCATCGACTAACATTAGCAGTGAGTGAGCTTTTGGAATGTCGGTCCCTGTTTTTTGTTTATCATCCGGGGGTCAAAGCGGCCATTTTACAAACCTATGCAGGGTTTCCAAAAGGCGAGTCGCCAGCGGCGATGTCGGTCCCCGTGACTGAGGAAGCTTTTGAGCGGATTTCAAAAAGTGAGTTAGATGGGAAAATTGCGGCGTTCTCGGAATATCCTCCTTTGACTCGCATGCTCTCACAGCGGCTAGGAGTTTTTCGCTCAGAGACGTGGGCGGTGGTGGGCTATTCTGATGCGGGTAAGGAGCCTGCACTTTTGGGCTTGATTGTGATGCTCAATGCTTCGACTTTGCGTTCCTCCGAACATCGTCAGGCTGCCTTGGCCCGGATGATTAGAGCGACAAGGCTTTGCTATGAAAACGCTCTGCTTGCACAGTGAGCCGGCCAGAGGTACAAAATAGGTATGACTGATGCAGCCCACACTCCAGAACATCCTCCTACCGTTCGTCTTGAAAAGGTTTTCAAAAGTTTTCGAGAAGGCAAGGATCAAGTCCTTCGTGGGGTGAGTCTAGATTTTCCAGTCGGAAAGCTTACCTACATCCTGGGTTCTTCTGGGGCGGGCAAGTCGGTGATGCTCAAACATATCATGGGACTTCTCAAGCCCGATTCGGGCGAGGTTTGGGTGGCGGGCAAAAATATGAGTACGCTCGAGGGCGAGGCGCTGGCAAATCATCGAAAGGTGTTTGGGATTCTTTTTCAAAACGCTGCCCTTTTTGATGACATGACCGTTTTTGAAAATGTGGCGTTCCCACTTTGGGAGCATACGAAGATGTCGGAAGAAGTCATTGAAGAAAAGGTCAAAAAAACACTTGGTATTTTGGGGTTTGTCTCTGGATTTGACAAATACCCTAATGAACTTTCCGGAGGAATGCGAAAGAGGGTAGGCCTCGCTCGTGCGATCATTCGGGAACCTTCCATTCTTTTGTATGATGAGCCTACGACGGGGCTTGATCCGGTAACTCGAAAAACTGTGGATGAACTCATTGAAACGCTTAAGCGGGAGCTCACACTTACTTCAATCGTGATTAGTCATGATATTCCTTCGGCCCTTTTGCTCGCCGATCAAATCGCTTTTCTAAACGAAGGCGAAATTGTTTTTTGGGGGACTCCGGCCGAACTTCGCAAATCCAAGCATGAAGCGATTCAAGGTTTTCTCCAAGCCGAAGAGCGCGCTTGGTCTGTGTTTCAGGAGCCCGCAAAAGCATGACCACTGATTTGTGGCTCGTTCGCACTTTTAAGAATCAGATCTTAGGTCCTTTCGAAAAAGGCGATCTCGTTCGGATGATTGAACAAGGGGCCCTGGATATTCAAGACGAGGTCTGCCCCACTTTGGGCTACTGGGTCGGTTTGCATGAGCGCGCAGAGATTCACAAACTGCTCGGCGTGGAGTTGCCCAAGAAGCGCCCGTTTGTGCCAGAGGGCGCCGAGGCAGATGAAGAGATCACGGAAAGCGATCTGACTGTGTCCGCCCTCGCCGAGCGGGCTTTCGAGCGCGACCCGAAAATGGACGAAACCGCCGTTCAGTGGGCAAAACCGGTCCCGGGGATGCCTTCTTTTTTGGGAAAAGTCGAGCAGGCTTCTTTGTTTCGCGTAGCAACAGTTTTGTTGCTGGGCGTGATTTTGTGGAGCTTGTATAAAGTGTTTTTGATGTTGACGAATTAATCTTTCAAGTCCGACCTTAATTCCACAAACTTCAAATCTAACAGGGGTTTCTCCCCCTGGGTCGCTTGGTTGAGTTTGTCTAAGATCTGTTTCTTGCGATGCCCGAGTTCCATTCTCCAAATTGGGTGACGAACCTCAACCCACAACACAGCGTCTTCGACGCGAAGGGGTTTTGCGTTCTTGGCGATTTGGGGGCCGACGATGGTGTCCCAGTTTGAGAGTGCCTGGGCCTCTTTGACTCGTTTAGCCAGGCTTGGGTAATGTCTTTTTAGGAGATCTAAAATGTCAGTAAGGCGATTGAAGCTCATTTCGTATTCGAGCCTTCCATATTGGGTGGGAATTGAGTAGAAAAAAAGCATGCCTCCCGTGTTAAGGTTTTCCAGCCGTTTGATGGTGCTTTTGCCTGCTCTGTTCTTGCTTCAAGGATGTGGCTATACGCTGCGCACCTCGAGGAGTCAGTTTGTTGAAAACGCTAAAATTAAGACAATTTTTCTGTCGGCGGTGACCAACAACTCTTTCAAACCTGGAGTAGATTCGGTCGTCTTTAATGCAGCCGTGAAAATGTTCTCTTCGAGCGCTATTTTGAAAATGGTTCATTCTGAGGAGCAGGCAGATGTAATTTTGAACATGGTGGTACTCGTGGCCGATTTCGGGCCGGTTGCTAGTCGCAGCGTCCCTATTGGTAAGTTTGCTTACCAAGCTGCCACGCAGTATACGGCTAGGCTGCAGGTGGCGTTTGGCCTTTTTCGGAGAAATCCGATCACCGGAAAAGGGGTTCCAATTTGGGGGACCACCTTGATTCGAGAAGTTTCGTTTGCCGCTTCCGCTGGGAGCGGAGTAGCGGGTACGACTAACGCGCTCACGAATGAAACGGAATTTGATCGGGCGCTCTCTGAAATGGCCCAGGGACTGATGATTGACGTTCAAGAAACGATGTTTTAGGAAATCGCATGCCAAAATTTGATCTCAAACAAATCCGAGCTGAACTCGAAAAAGATCTGGTGTGGCCTGTTTACTGGCTTTGGGGGCGCGAGAAGATGAAATCGCGTGAGCTTTTGAAGCGGATACGGGATTGTGTCATCAAAACTCCCGCCGATGGCGCTGCTCCGAGCTTGTTGGCGGGCCTCTCAATGTCCGAGCACACGTTTGATGGAGCTCAGGCTCTCGAAGCTTCAATCCTGGAGGCCGCGCAGAGCATGTCCCTAGGCGGTGGCGCGCAGTTTATTGTCGTAAAAAGCGCGCATCTGTTGAAGAAGCCTGATGAACTCGCAGAATTGATGGGGCCGCAAATCAAGGTTCACGAAGCTCCCTGGGTCTGTGTTTTTGTCTCCGATGAATTGGATGGGCGTCGCAAATTTACTAAGACATTGGTTGATAAAGCGGCTGTGGTTGCTTGCGAAGAGGTACTTGAAGCTGAGCGTGAAGCTTGGGTGAATTATTTGAGCAAACGTAAGGACGCGGATCTGGGCGCTGCGCTGCGCGCCTCGTTGTGTGTAATGGAGCCTTGGAGCTTAGACGTTGTTGAGCGGGAAATCGAAAAATTTCAGCTCAACCCTTCGGACTATGCAGTCGCTGGTGAAACGAAGGGTGCAAAGAGCGATGAGTTTATTGAGGTTTTTTTTCAACGGGATAAAAAACGAGCCCTACATTTGGGGGAGGGTTTGTTTGGGTCCCCCGAAGATGCGTTGCCGCTTCTGGGATTGTTGAGTTGGAATGTGCGGCATTTTGCGCTCTGGCTTTCAACGGGAGGCCCGCAGGACGCAGGCCTCCGTCGAGAACTTAAAATGAACCCCTATACCGCGGAGCGGTTTCGGAAATGGGCTCCCCGCTGGAAGTTACACGAAATCCTTGCTCTTAACGAAGAGCTAAGTCGTCTTGATTTTTCCCAAAAACAAACCCCTCTTCAGCCGCTCGGGCTTTGGAGTTCGCTAGTTAACTGTTTTTTGGACTAAAAGCTTGAGGAAGTGCTTTGCGAATGAGCTTGGTAAGACGGCTGGTTTTACGAGCCGCGCGACCTTTGGGGAGCGCTTTTTTTGAAGCAGTCTTGGCCAAAGTGCTGATCGCTTTTTGATAAGCTTCTTTTACCTTCGCGACGTCGCCAGTTTTGATTGCGTCCATTGCCAGTTTTACAGCCGTACGACTGGTGGTGCGGTGGACTTGATTCTCTTTTTGTCTTTTGTCAGCTGCGCGAGCGCGTTTGCCGGATTGTCTTGTATTTGCCATTGTGGACTACCTTTCAACACCGGGAGTTTCAGGCCCTAAACATTTAGGAATGCTGCTCCGGTTCGTCGTCTCAAATAGCGAAAAAACACAAGGTTTTCAAGTAGTTTTTTACGCCGTCTTCCAAGTGCGTAAAGGGGAGCGTGAATCCTTCGCTCCTCAATCGTTCCATGTGTGCTTGAGTGAAGTATTGGTAGCGCTCACGGATTTCTAGGGGAGTGTCCACGAAATCAATGGCAGGCTCTCGCTCTAACGCCGTAAAAACGGCACGGACGAGATCAAGATAGGAGCGGGCTTGGCCCGTGCCTAGGTTGAGAATCCCACGTTTCAGCGGTTTTTCCAGAGCAAAATGGAGGACTTGGATCAGGTCCTCGACCGCGATGAAGTCGCGTTTTTGTTCGCCATCTGCAATCCCCTCACGATGGCTTTTGAAAAGCGTGACGCGACCTCCGTCGCGGCCTTTGTTGTGGATCTGGTCAAAAGCATGAAGGATGACGCTCGCCATTTTACCTTTGTGGCGTTCGCCAAAGCCATACACATTGAAGAATTTGAAACCAGCCCAGCTAGCGGGCGTTTGACCCAGGCGTTCTTTTTCTAGAACCCAAAGATCGAATTGCTGTTTGGACTGCCCGTAAGGGTTCAGCGGTTTGAGTTTGGGGATTTCGCTTTCAACATCTGCGTAGCCCAAAGAACCGTCACCATAAGTGGCGGCACTGCTGGCGTAAATGAAGGGGATTTTGTAGGCTGTCGCATATTCCCACATTTTTTGAGAATACTGTAAGTTGACCTTCGTGAGATACTCCACGCTAAGCTGAGTCGTATCACTGCAAGCGCCTATGTGTACGATCGCATCGAGTTTGGGTTTTGTCTGCGCAAGCCAGCCGAGGGCTTCATCGCGATCGATTAGCGCTTCAAACTGTGCCTTAAAATCGGGGATTTGACGCTCGGGGCGCGAGGTAAAATGGGTGAGGCGATCAACGCCGATGACAGAGATTCCGCGTTCTGTGCACGAGCACGAAAAGCGAGAGCCAATGAATCCTGCCGCTCCAGTAACGAGATAGGTTTTAGCCATATTGAGTTTGTACTCCAGGCTGTCGTTTTGAATAAAGATAAATCAACGTGCTCGCCAGCGCGATGCATATGAAACTAGACATGGCTGCTATCGGGGCAACCCCAAAATGGTCGACAAGCCAACCCACTCCTAAGCTGCCCAGCGGCATAGCGCCCAAGAAGGTCATGGTGTAGGCGCTCAAAATTCGGCCACGAAGTGCGTCGGGAGTGCGGTTTTGAATAGCGTTGTTGATGCGAGGAAACGAGCCCATCATAGAATACCCGACAAGAAAAGTGGCGGGGACTGTTAGCCATAGCACTTTTGAGATACTGAGGACCCCGAGAGCGACGCCGAGAAGAAAAATGTTTCGAAACAGTACGCGCTCGGTTTTCTTTTCGGCGCTGGGCCCCATTCGGCCCATCGTTAGGGCACCGACCACTGCTCCAACTCCATTCGCGGAGGTGAGCCAAACCAGGGTGTGAATCCCTCCTCCTAAGACGACTTTGGCAATCACGGGAAAAACCACAGTAAAGGGGAAACCCACGAAGCTAAAAAAGGTGGCGACGAAGAGAAGCAACGGAACTCCGGGGGTTTGTTTAAGGCAGGTTTGGGTTTCGATGAACTGCTTGAAGAAGGAGCGCAAGGACAAGTGCGATAGTGCGGCGGTTTTTTCCGGAAGTTTGATCACGGCAAGTCCAACCAAGATCGCAATCGTGCTGATCGCGTTAAACATAAAACAGCCGGCTTCACCCAGCGGACCTAAGAGTACGGCAGCGAGTGCGGGACCCAAAACGCGCGAACCGTTTACGACCAAAGAATTTAGCGCGATGGCGCTGGGTAGATCAGCACGTCCAACCATATCTAAGGCTAGTGCGTGACGAAAAGGGAGCTGAAAGGCTTGAATTGCGCCTAAGAGCACGCCCGAGATCATGAGGAAATCAAGTCTAAGTAACCCAAAGTAGGTGAGGGCGGCCAAGGAGGTGGCTTGCAGGATTCCTGCGGCCTCAATCCAAAACAGAGCTCTTCGCCGGGGCCAGGTGTCGGCCATGACGCCCGCAAAGGGTGAGAGTGTGAAAGCGGTCATCTGAGAAGCAAACGAAATGAGTCCCAGCCAGGCCGCAGAGCCACTGATGCGATAGACGACCCAGCCTAGCACGAGGGATTGCGTCCAGCTCCCCATGTTTGAGGCGAGTTGGCCCAGGAAATAGGCACGGTAGTTGTAGTTCTTGAGCGCGCGAAACGAAGAGGAACTCATGCCCTCATTCTTGTGCAATCCCTAGTCTTGTGCCAGTAATTTTTTGAAGCGCAGTTGCCGCTTGAGGATGCGTCTTCGGAAACGCCGCTTGGAAACTATCCGGGTCTGGATTAGACTCCAGCCTATGCGACGCGTTCCTGTTTCACAGCGCTTATTTTCATTTGCGGATATTCCCGTGTTGCTTCTGCTTGCGACGATTATCTATGGCGTGATCGCACTGAGTCGAGAATGGAACGCGGATTTTCAGCCGGTAACCGAGATCAGTTTGTCCGGCTGGATGCTTCCCTATTATACGCTCTTGTCGGCGGTTCGAGGGGGCGTGGCTTATGGCATTTCGCTCATTTTTTCCCTTGTCTACGGGTACACGGCTGCGAAGTCTAAGACGGCGGAGCGCATTTTGATTCCGATGCTGGATATTTTGCAGAGTATTCCGGTGTTGGGTTTCTTGCCGGGGCTTGTGCTCGGGTTGATCGCCATTTTTCCGCGGACCAATACGGGGCTAGAGATCGCGGCGATTTTGATGATTTTTACGGGGCAAGCTTGGAATATGACGTTTAGTTTTTATTCCTCGTTGAAGTCGGTCCCTTCTGATTTTATTGAGGCTTCCACCGTAATGAGTTTGAGTTGGCGGCAGCGTTTGCTGAAGCTTGAATTGCCGTTTTCGGCCGTAAATCTTGCCTGGAACAGCTTGATGTCGATGGCCGGGGGCTGGTTTTTTTTGAGCGTCTGCGAGGCCTTTACTCTGGGCGATCGTGATTTTCGTTTGCCTGGGATCGGTTCGTACATGGCTAAAGCGGTCTCCGAAGGCAATACCTTGGCGATGGCTTTAGGTGTTATGGCGATGGTGACTCTTATCATCACGATGGATATATTTTTTTGGCGTCCGGTGTTGGCCTGGGTACAAAAATATCGTCTCGAGGATGTTCCGGGGGTGGCGCCTCCGGAGCCCCTGATGAGGCTCATTATGCGCGAGTCTCGAATTGTCCGCTGGCTCAAGTTGCTTTATCAGAGAAACGCTTCGCGTCGTTTGGCGGATTTGGATTTGGAAAACACCGAAGAGGAGGGCTTGCGTCTTCGGGTCACCTTGGGACATCGCGTGCTCGTGGTGAAAACGGGGAAGGTGCTCAAAACGTTTGCTTTGAGACGATTTCTTGAGTTTTTTCTTCCGGCTTTGGCGGCGGCGGTTGTCGTTTGGGGTTCGGTGAAGTTGTTTCGAGTGTTGGCCGAGATTCACCTCACGACCTGGGTTGTATTGATCCGCAATACCATTTGGTCTTTGATTCGCGTGATCGGCGCGCTTGCGATGAGTACCCTGTGGGCCGTTCCCTTTGGCATTTGGGTAGGGATTTCACCACGGCGTGTGAGGATCGCGCAGCCGATTATTCAGGTTTGTGCCTCTTTTCCCGCCCCCATGCTTTATCCGCTTGCGTTGGCCTTGATGAGTACGTTGGGAATCAATTTTGACTGGGGCTCAATGTTTCTCATGATGTTGGGCGTGCAGTGGTATGTGCTTTTTAATGTGCTGGCGGGGTCGCTTCGAATTCCTCGTGAATTAAGTGATGCGTTATCGTTGATGGATACTTCGAGTCGGGATCGTTGGAAATATTTGTATCTTCCCAGCGTTTTTCCTGCACTCGTCACGGGCTGGGTGACGGCTGCGGGCGGAGCCTGGAACGCAAGCATCGTGGCCGAGGTCGTCTCCTACGGCGCGATCAAACTTCGGACACCGGGTTTGGGCTCGACGATTAGTCAGGCGGCGGAGAGTAAAGATCTGCCGCTGTTGGCGGCAAGTCTTTCGGTAATGGTGGTTGTGGTAGTAACTCTAAACCGGACTGTTTGGGCGAAGCTTTATCGCTCGGCTCAGGTTCGCTTTCGAATGGATGGATAGGCCAAAAGGTAAGAAAGAAGGCTAGGCAATGGAAACAACTCGCGGTGCTCCTTTTTGCGAACTTCGTAACGTCTCGAAAGTTTTTACGCTGGAGTCGGGGACCGAGATCAAGGTTTTGGATGGCGTTAACGTTTCGGTTTATCAAGACGAAATGGTGGCCCTGCTGGGACCTTCGGGATCGGGGAAGTCCACATGTTTGAGAATTATGAGTGGGTTGATTGCGCCAAGCAGTGGAGAAGTGCTGGCGCGCCAAAAACCCCTGCAGGGGACGGATTTTGATGTTTCGTTTGTGTTTCAATCTTTTGCCCTTTTCCCGTGGGAGACGGTTTTTACGAATATCGCTTTGGCCCTAAAACCACTGAAATTGTCCCAATCAGAAGTTCGAACGCGCGTGAAAAAAGTCATCGACATTGTAGGTCTTGAAGGGTTTGAAGAAGCCTATCCGCGAGAGTTATCGGGAGGCATGAAACAACGAGTGGGGATCGCCCGAGCTTTGGTGATGGAGCGACCCGTGGTTTTTTTGGATGAACCCTTTAGTGCGCTTGACGTCCTAACGGCCGATACGCTTCGTTCTGAAATAGTCAAAATTTTCATGGATAAAAAGACCGCCACGCGCTCCATGGTGCTCGTGACTCATAATATTCAAGAAGCGGTATTTATGGCGAAGCGAGTGCTTGTGATGGGCATGAATCCGGGGCACATCAGGCGCGAGATCGTCAATGATCTGCCCTATCCTCGGGATGAGGATTCCCCGGCCTTTCGAAGGATGGTCGCGCAAATTCATGCCTTAATTACCGAAACCTTGATGCCTGATGTGCCGATTGCGGGTGTCGGAGTTTCGAGTCTCACACGCGGTCAATACAAAGAACCACCGCTTGAATCCTTGCCGAATGTCCAGATCGTCGAAATGATCGGCTTGATCGAGGCGATTGGCGATCAAGGTGGGACGGCCGATATTTTTGAGTTAGGCCAGCAAATTGGCAAGGAGTTCGGTCGCACTTTGTATCTAGTCAAGGCCGCTGAACTTTTGGATCTGGTCGATACGCCCAGGCAGACGGTGGTGCTTACAGAATTGGGCCGCGCTTTTGTGGTGGGGGATATCAACGTGAGAAAACGCATGCTGCATGACTTGTTTGGGGCGCTGCGAATTGTACAAATGACCTCCAATCTTCTGCGTAAAGACGCAAGCCTTCGTATGCCAGTTGAGTCGCTCACCGAGCGAGTGGGCGAGTGGCTACCCAATGAAAACCCGCACCAGATCGTCGAAGCCCTGGTTTCTTGGGGACGATTTGCTGAATATTTTGGTTACAACGACGACACTAAAGAGGTCTATCTCGACGTCGGTCAGGAAACGGCTTAAAGACACGGCCTAGTCGGCGGGGGATTAAATGAGTAAAGCCTTTACCAAAGAAGATGACACGAGCGAGGGTGAAGACGGTGCTGCCGAGAATGAAGACGGCGCACAAGAGAGACTTCTACCCACGGGTGTGAAAAACTATATCACGACGGGCGGTGCGGAAAGATTAAAGGCCGAGCTCAAAAAATTGCTTTATGAAGAACGCCCCGAACTCGTGCGGGTGGTGGCTTGGGCCGCTTCAAACGGGGATCGCTCGGAAAATGGAGACTATATTTACGGCAAGCGAAGAATGCGAGAAGTGGATCGCCGCATTCGCTTTTTGACTAAACGGCTAGAATGCGCTGAGGTCATTGATCCGGCAACACAAAAGTCGGACCGGATTCTCTTTGGGGCGACCGTAAAGATCGAAGATGAAGAAGGGGGCGAGCGCACCTACAGTATCGTGGGGGTCGATGAGATTGATCCTAAGCGGGGGCATATTAGTTGGCGCTCGCCTGTGGCGCGCGCATTGTTGGGCGCTCGAGTGGGAGACGTGGTTAGTTTTCAATCGCCACGTGCACTCCCGGGGGAGTCGGAACTTGTGGAACTTGAAGTATTGGCAGTCAAGTATGAGGCAATTCCCGCATGAAAAAGGGGGTCTTGCTCGTCAATGTGGGAACCCCTGATGCGCCCACATCCCGGGAAGTTCGGCGTTATTTGGCCGAGTTCTTGATGGACGGCAATGTCGTGGATATTCCGGTTGTGTGGCGGTGGCTCTTGGTTCATGGAATTATTTTACGGACGCGCCCCAAACAATCGGCTCATGCCTATTCGTTGATCTGGAGCGAGCGGGGTTCTCCTTTGCTTTATCATGCGCAAGATTTGGCGGCGAAAGTTCAGGCTCTCTTGGGTGAGCAGTTTGCCGTAGAAGTCGGTATGGGCATTGGGAATCCATCTTTAGCTTCTGCACTGGATGCGCTTCAGCGCAAGGGTGTGGAAGAGGTGAGGGTGATTCCACTTTTTCCACAGTTTGCGCAAGCGACGACGGGCTCGGTACATCAGGCCATAGCGCGAGTGATGAAGACCAAGAAGTTCGAAGGAAAACTTCAGTGGGATTTTAAATGGAATTTCTATAATGATCCTGGATTTATTGAAGCGAGCGCACAAGAGTTTCGGCGGGCGACTGCTGGCGTGGTGTTTGATCACTTGCTGCTGAGTTTTCATGGCTTGCCCGAGAGACAGATCTTGCGGGAGCATCCTAAGGTTTGCTTAAAAGAGGGATGTTGCCAAAGTTTAGGTTCGCATATCCGAAGCTGCTATCGCGCGCAGTGCTTTGCGACAGCGGGGGCCTTGACCCAGGTCTTGGGAATGGCTGAAGACAAAGTGAGTGTGTCTTTTCAATCAAGGGTCGGTCGGGCAAAATGGCTTGGGCCTGCGACCCATGCTGTTTTGCAGCAATTGCCAGGTAAAGGCGTTCGGCGGTTAGCCGTCATGTGCCCTTCGTTTACGACGGATTGTTTGGAGACGCTTGAAGAGATTGGGATGCGAGGGCGCGAGATATTCTTGAGCGCGGGCGGTGAGGAATTTAGGCTTGTTCCTTGCCTGAATTCCTCAGACATTTGGGCGCAGACGATTGGGGGATGGGCAAAGCAAGTTTAGTTGACGGCGTTGACGAGTAGGGCTTAGACTCTTTCTATTGATCTATTGATCTAAACTATTATGAATTCATGAAAAGGGAGATGAGGAAATGCGCATGCAAAATAATAATGTTTGGCTAAAAGGAAAGATCGCCGCGTTTGCGGCTTTGGTGTGTGTGGTGAGTCTTGGAGCAGTCAATGGTTGCTCCAAGACTGTGGCGGTGCCTGATCCGGCGGCGTCCGCTTCGCCATCACCATCACCATCACCATCGCCGTCCGCTTCGCCTGTTGCCGCGACTGCTGCGCTTGTAGAAAATGTTACGGCTTTGAATGCGGGCCTGGCGCCGGCTTCTTTGGCATATACTCAAGCTAGCGCTGCTTTTTTGGGCGCGCGATCCGGGGTGAAGGTTTCGGATCAGTATAAGGCGAACGATGGGGGCAACCCCTGTGCTGGGGTTGCGGGTGGTTTTTTTGGATGTCAGCCGATTTTATTGCGGCTTTATATCGACTTGGTTAAGAGTTTTGTAATTGGCCAGCCGTCTAATTTATTTTCATAAAAATAAAAAAAGTGTTGACATGTTTTTGTGTGAATTTTCTGTTTTCAAATGTTCAATCGCAACCACGTTGCAAATATGGTTGCAAGCTAAC
>JBBCAV010000107.1:0-49382 GCA_051382305.1 Bdellovibrionota bacterium FG-2 | reverse complement strand
TCGCGCAATAATGCCAGCCCCGTTTTTTTTTGCTCAGGCAATGACAGCGAACGTGAGCAAAGGAATGTCAAGAAGGGTGGGCGCTAACAGGTGTCCCTGAGAGGGTGGCTGTTGTGTCTCCGGTTGATGCAAGACTCAATCCCGTCGGAAGGGGTGTAGAGGCACTGACGGAGAATGTGACCTTGCCGCCAAAGCCAGAAGTGGAAAGCGTGATCGGATCGAGCGCTACGCTCATCGCACCGCTGACGGAGCTCGATGAAGTAGCAAGTGTCGGGGTTGGAATCGTAAGAGTCAATACGTCTCTGTTGACTGTGTCTGTTGCAACGGAATCTAATTAAAAGCCTAGTCCAAAGCTCAACGAATACGTCGTCAGATTCACTTGAACAGGCGCGAAATACTCACGCAAATTCGAGGCATCAAACGTAATGGAGGCTTGCTTGCTTTTGCCAAAGGATAAATTCCACCCTAAACCTGCGCCGAGTTCTCGATCCTCAAGAGGCATTAAGGATAAGTTGTCCAAGGTGGGGGAGAATTTCAAGTAGGCGGAGGCGTAACTATTAGGTCCAAACTGTCGCTTTACTGTCGGAAAAATTTGCGGTCCTGAAAGGTTTCTCACTCCGAAAGTCTTATCCTGAACCTGCATAGTATTGTAGTACCAACCCCCAAATAATCCAAAGCTCCACCCCGCAGACTTTACGGGCGCATAGCCCAGTCGAAGGTTGAGTCCCATAAACCTGACACTCGTATCGGGTAGATTCGAACTCAAGATCAGGGCGGTAGCATAGGTGCTTGCTCCCAAAACAATGGACGGCGAAAAGATTTGGCGCTGGTATTGAAGTTTTGCCGTCAGCACCCGAGCCACGTAGTCGGTCTTAAAGGTTTCTTGATAGGCAAGGTTTGTAACTCCGAGTGAAGGCGTGAACGAACTCTTGGATTCTGATCTCGCATGCGAATTAACAGCGAGGAGCAGTGGGAGAATTAAGATCAAGACAGAGCCAAACCCGTTCATCCAAATGAGCGTAACATGCTTTGACCATAAAATGGTAGGTCACCGCACGACCCCAATAATCACTTGCCATTACTGACGCGTCGCGATATGCACCTCAAATCCGAATCGCAAAGGAATATATGAAACTACGAAAAACTCTGTTTATATTAATGATTACCTTAGGACTTGGGCATTCTGCATTTGCGGATAATTGGTGCCATATCGGCGGGGTGGACGGCGAACCTCTCCACCCTAATTTCAGTTTAGCTGTCGATTATCAAGTCAACTTCAATGGAGCGTCATTCGAGGCCAAATCAATTTGGATTAACCTGTATAACCCGCAAATGAGCGGCAAAATTTTTGCGCGAGTGATTAATCATTATTTTTTCGCAAAAGATGTCGCCTCTCCTTTTGTCGAACTCCGATATGATGACCGCGAACTGAAATATTCGAGTGAAATTCCAAGTCGGATCGACCTAGGTGGCCGAATGCAGGTCGATCTCGAAGTATGGCAAACTCTTGAGTTACGGTATGGGAGTCTCAAAGGCCCTCTGGAAACAAGAAACCTGAATATGAGTAAAGGGCACCTGGATCAAGACTGCTTCAGGTCATTAGGAACGTCAGGCTGAAATTTTCGAACGCGGTATATCTCTTTCCGTCCTGGCTGGTTCGGAACAGGTATCAGGGCGCGAAGTGAATCAGCCATTTGTGGAATACGAAGAGGTTACATCTGGGCTGGCGGCATAGTCGCTTCTTCTTGGCCTTGACTCAAACGGGCAGGACCGAGTCCCACTTGCCCTCGAAGGCGGGAAGGCCGATCGGGTTCGCCTAAGCTATGTCGCGCAATCGGAAGAAGCAGAAACCGCCGTCAACAATCCCCGCCTTTTGGAACACCTTCGGTCAAGTTAGCAGGGTTTTGATCCGCCCTATGCGCCCCTTCTTTGCCCAAACCGTCATCTATTAATCTTCAACAAAACGCAAATATAGTCCCGGATTTTCGCACTGATTGTTTTTCGGATGTTCGAGGCCCTTAATAAGGCTACTTGCCTTCGCCCAAGGAGGCGTTTGGTCGGCCCAGGGCGAAAATCACTGCTTATCCAACTTCATTCCTCCTTCAAAATTCTTATCGGAAACGGGAAAGACGAAATTAACGCCTATTTCCATCAGGAATACGCTTAAGATGGTGGCGAGACGTCACCTAACTGACGAAAACAGTTTCCATTATATCTGAGCGTAGAATGGGGTTGCTTCCCCAAATGCTGGGATAATGCTCACGACGAAAGTTCGGCCTTGTCAAGGTGATATCATATTTGATATCATAATAGCTAGGGCGGGTGATGTGACCAAAGCAACTAAATTAAAGGCGAAGCTGAAGTCCGGGAGTATCGACGCGCGAGAACTCCGGGAACTCCTCAAGCAGGAGGGCTGGGCGCTTGACAGAGTGAAAGGCAGTCACGAGTTTTGGGAGAAAGATGCATTGACCTTTGTTTTCGCAACTCATTCCAAAGACCTAAACCCATATCAGGTGAAACAAGCGCGCGCGGTGCTCTTGCCAGAGGGGAGATCTTATGACCAAGAAGAAGACTGATTTAAAATACAAGATCGAGATCAATTGGAGCACTGAGGATGAAGCATATATTGTTCGTGTCCCAGAGCTTCCCGGTTGCGTTACCCATGGGGATACCCCTGAACACGCGTTACAAATGGCCCATGAGGCTGTCGACGGGTATATCGAAAGCCTGAAGCGCCGCGGACTTCCTGTTCCCAAACCTCTTGCTGAAAAAACATTTTCAGGCAAGATTCCCCTTCGAATCGATCCAACATTGCATCGGAACCTGGCATCAAGAGCTAATATTGAAGGATTGAGTCTAAACAAGTTGATTGAGTTGAAACTTAAGAAGGCCGTCTAAGAACTCACCAGAAACTTGCCAAGCAGAATAATCCTTGACCTAAAGAAGGAGATCCCCGATTCTCTCGGGGCCAATGTCAAACACGAGATTTTTTCATGCTACTTTTGTCTGGAGCCTGATCGGACTGGCCGGGGCCTTTGGGGTGGGATTTTATTACAAGGGAACCCTCACCGGGGGGCTTGAAGCTCTTTTTATCGCCTTTGTCCTGAGCCTTCTCGAGATTTCGATCTCATTTGACAACGCCGTCGTCAACGCCACGATTCTCAAGGACATGGCCCCGACCTGGCAGCATCGTTTTCTGACGTGGGGAATGCTCATTGCGGTCTTCGGAATGCGTCTGATTTTTCCGCTGCTGATCGTCGGAATCATCGCCCACATGAATCCACTCGCCGCCCTAAAGCTCGCCGTACTTGATCCCCAACGCTATGCGGAGATCATGCTTTCGGTCCACCACGAGGTTTCAGCCTTTGGTGGAACGTTTCTCCTTCTCGTGGCCTTAAAGTACTTCTTCGACGTTAAGAAAACCGTCCACTGGATCCGCGTGATTGAAGCCCCTTTAGTGAAAATGGGAAAACTTGAGGCGATCGAAGTGGGGCTTGTGCTCCTCTTGCTCTGGTTTTTTTCCGGAAAAGTTCATGCCGAACATGCGATGCCGGTGCTACTTTCCGGAATCGCCGGAATCCTCACTTTTCTCGCCGTCGAGGGAATCGGGGTGCTCCTCCAAGCTCCCGAGAGCCAGCTGGCCAAGAACAAGGTGGCCAATATCCATCGTGCCTCGCTGGGGATGTTCCTCTATCTCGAAGTCCTAGATGCCTCTTTCAGCTTTGACGGAGTGATCGGTTCCTTCGCGATTACGAACAATCTTTTCATCATTGCCATCGGTCTTGGGATCGGCGCTCTTTTTGTGCGGAGCCTCACCATTATGATGGTCGCCAAAGGCACCTTGGAGATGTTTCGCTACCTAGAGCACGGAGCTTTCTATGCGGTGGGCTCACTCGCCCTCATCATGTTCCTGAACCTGCTCTACGAGATTCCAGAGGTCGTAACCGGGTTCATCGGAATTCTGTTCATCGGTCTCGCGATCTGGTCCAGTCGCCGAGCGTCTTAGATACTGATCAAATCCGCCCCACAACCCCTGCAATACCAGGGCATCTTGGAGCGGACTATGGAAAAACTATTTCGCACCGATCTCGTTGAGCTGATCTTTGTACCAGCCCTTTAAGATGCTCTTTGCAGTTTCAGGAGAAGTTCCCCAAAACTGCGCGATATCGGAGTTAACGCTCTCAAGCTTTTCAGAATTCCCCAGCTTTGCCGCATCCAACGCGCCTGAAGCCTTCTCTACAGAAATTCCGAAAAGACGTTGACTAAAATCTGCGATATCAGCCGACGTACGTGAGCGTTTTTTGCCAAGTGTCGCCCAGTCATTCAAGGTGCGTGCAATGCGAACACCGGCATCCGACGACAAAGCATAGGTTTCAGCAAAACGATTTCCTGCGCCTTCAACTGTGGCTTGCTCTTGCAACGCTGCAGTCTCAACAAGGTCACGGCTTCCGCCGGATTCTTCTTCATTGAGAGCCGAACCATAATCATCATACAAAATTCCCGTCGAGCTTAACCAACCCCAACCCGTATAAACACGGTCATAGCCATAAGAGTCAGTATAGAGGTATGTCCCGAACTTAATCATGTTGCTTGGGCCGTAGTAAGGATCTTCAGCGTCGTAAATTTTGTCACCATTGGCGTAGAAGTTACATCCCGCTTGTGGGGTGCCGCTGCCGCAATGATAGCCATACACATCATACCAAGGCTGAAGGTAGGGATCGCCATAACCACCGCCACCGCCGCTATGACAGCCTGATAAAGCCGCCAATCCCAAAACCAACGTTGCCAGCATTCCAATTTCTTGACCTATTTTTTTCATATCGTTCCTTTTTCAGTGGGGTTGAACACAATTAAACTGATTCCCGGCACTTATGCAAACCCCAAGCCAAGCCCAAAACACAATAAGGAATCTATTTAACCCTCTATAATCCGACAGATAGCCCTACATGGTTTCAAACCACCCAGAACTTCTCTTCGCACCAGTTCCCTTTTGCCCCACTGGTGAAGAGAAAAAATGAAACCACGCTGATAAGTGTCCGGAAACTAAACGGCGCACTGCGAAAATACCCAAAAAAAGCTAAATCTTTCGCAAGATGAAAACCTCCTCTCTCCTTATATTGTTTGTTGGTTTGATCATTACAACACCTCTTGCGCTGGCGGCAGACAAAGCCTGCACCGAATGTCATGACCCCCCCCTGTTGAAATCTCGCCCCCACGAAGGCGCCCTATGGGGATGCGATACCTGCCACACTCCGCACGTAAGCTACAGTCAGCCCGCGGGTCTCGTCGCAAAGATCGATGCACTATGTTTCCAATGCCATGACCGAAAAAGGATTTTGGGCGAATGCGCGGCCCCCGACGGATCCGATTGCGGCCACCCCGTCATCAAAACAAGAGATCCGCTTTATCCTAACAAAAATTTCACCTGCGTTTCCTGCCACAATCCCCACAGCTCAGAGGCGCCGCACTTGTTTAGATACGACTATCAAAGCCAGAATTCTCCCTATCGAGGCAATGAATGCGCCGTCTGCCACTGGGGAAAAGTCTTTGCGACTCCTCAACCTTCAACCCCACCCTGGAATGAGTAACGAAGGAGTGCCCATGAAAGATTTCCTAAAGCAGTTCTTATTCCCTGGTACTTTCACAATGGTTACTTTCGCAATGGCATTTTTTGCAAGTCCGCTTCCGCTCGCCTTCTCCGCTCCCCCAGTGCACGAGTGCGCTACTTGTCACGCCGATCATTTCGGAGTCAAGGGCGCCCATTCTCCAGCCGCCGATGGAATGTGCAGCGAGTGTCACCAAGCCGCGCCGGAACATCTCAATGGCTCGAATCCCAAAGCCGTGGTCACGAACAAAAAGCCAGAAGCCTGCTACGGTTGTCATGACCCGATTGAGAAAAAGAAATCCAACCATAAAGTGCTCGAACTGTGGAGCACCTGCTCCAATTGCCATAACCCGCACGGAAGTGCTGAAGCCTATTATTTGAAGACGAACACGAAGGATCTTTGTCTCTCCTGCCATTTTGGTTTGGACTTAAGTGGCAAATCCCTCCACGGCGTCATCGACACCAAACAAAGCTGTGTGGGCTGCCACAACCCCCATTCTTCTGATAACATCAAACTACTGCTCAAAACCGGAAACGCTCTCTGCTTTAACTGCCACGACAAAACAATCCAGGCCAAGGATCGCGTAATTCCGAACATTCGAGAAAAGATCGAAAAAATGCCGTTTGTGCACCGGGGCGCGCAGGGCGACTGCCAGGATTGCCACCAACCTCACGTCAGTCCATTTAATCGTCTCTTAAGTGATAGCTATCCCCTCTCAGATCACAACGTTTACACAGAGCAAACCTACGCGCTTTGCTTTCAGTGCCATGATGCGAGCATGATCAAGCTCGAGTCCCCCACTTCAACGGGCTTCCGGAACGGCACCCTGAACTTGCATTGACTGCATGTCACTAACGGGGGGTTGAGCACGGGCGCCAAATTCGGACGTTCCTGCCGCGTTTGTCACGACCCTCATGGGGCCGAACAGCCCTTCAACCTCAATAAATCATTTGGCCCTTACCCCATGCCCCTGAGCTTTGTTGCCCAACCCACGGGTGGCGAGTGCGCGCGCGCTTGCCATGGGCCGAAGCTGTATCAGAGATAGCCCTCAAGCCCACATCCGAAGCCAATGCTCTCCCCTTAGGCCCATTCGCGCTTTAATCTGCGCCGGCGGTACGTCTTGTGAAACCCAATACTTCATCGTGGAATTTCGAATCATCCGCGCCGTGAGTTTAGGAAACCCTAAGCGCGCACCCTGATCTTTGAGCACCAACTCCACACCTCGCGGACTCACCGCGCCTCCCAGAGCCCCGTAACGATTGTGCCCCAAGAAAAGCCACGAACTCCGCGACGATTTGGGATCCGATTCACTCATTTTACAAAGCCGCGCCAAGACTTTCGCGAGACTTTTGGAAAGCGTAAATTTGCGGGCCCGTTTTCCCTGAAAATTAAGCTCGCAACCCCCGACGTCCTCACGTTTGAGCAGCCCCAGCTCATGCACTTGGCAGCCGCTTTCTAAAAGAGTCAAAAGCAAAGCTCGATTTCTACCTTCAAGCAGGGTGCCGGTAGACATGGCCATAAGCGACGCATGAAGTTTATCCCAATCAACCGTTTTAGGAATCCTCTGCACGCGCTCAGGCGCCCCCATTTTCTTGAGCAACTCGACCGGCGCTTTTTTGCGACCACTCAAATAACGTAAGAATTTTTGGACGGTAAGCAGAATCCTTCGACGAGAATTAGTCTTCAGGCCTCGCGCAACCAAATGCCGCTCAAAATATTCCAGAGTCTTGGGCGTCATCTTCTCAAAAACCCCAGCCCCTAACCCCTTTGGGAATGACTCGCTTAAGAATGCATCAAACCGCTTCAAATCGAGTCGATAACTGGCAATCGTGTGACGTGCTTTCCCGGTGCCCTCTAGATGCCCCTGAAAACTCTTGCTCGCAGCTGCAAAACCCATGTGAGGGCGTGGTTGACTCTGTGCCATGCATGCAGGATACTACGGTAATGCAAACAAAAATTCTAGTCCTTACCGTAGTCCTTATGACAGCCATCCTCTCCGCCTCCGGCTGCAAGAAAGCCAGACCCCCTTCTGACACTGCTTCTTCGGCACTCTCCACTGATGTGATCCGAATCGGTGAGGTGGGTTCCATGACCGGCAGTGAAGCGACGTTTGGGACCTCCACCCACATGGGAATTGAACTCGCTATCCAACAAATCAACGCGGCAGGCGGAGTCAAGGGCCAAGGAAACGGCAGAAAGCTGGAAGTGATTTCGCTGGATGACCAAGGCAAGCCCGAAGAAGCGGCTACGGCCGTCACCAAGCTCATCACGCAAAACCAAGTGTCCGCCATCCTAGGCGAAGTCGCCAGCTCCCGCAGCATCGCCATGGCCCCGATTGCGCAAGGCCATAAAATTCCGATGATCACCCCTTCTTCAACCAACCCCCGCGTCACCGAACAAGGGGCTTATATTTTCAGAGTCTGCTTCATTGATCCATTTCAAGGCACCGTGATGGCCAAATTTGCGGCGGAGACGTTGAAAGTAAAAAAAGTGGCGATCCTAAAAGACGTCAAGAACGACTACTCAGTGGGCCTGGCGAAGTTCTTCACAGAAACCTTCATCAAACTGGGCGGAGAGATCTTGGTCGAACAAAGCTATTCGGCAGGCGATATTGATTTTAAATCTCAAATCACCTCGATTCGGGCGAAAAAGCCTGAAGCCATTTTTGTTCCTGGTTACTACACCGAAGTGGGGCTTATCGCACGGCAAGCCCGCGAGCTGGGAGTCACCGTACCGCTCATGGGTGGCGATGGCTGGGATTCGCCCAAGCTCAAAGAGATTGGGGGCGTGGCGATGAACAACACCTACTACTCCAATCATTATTCGGCGGAGGATCAATCCCCTCAAGTTCAAGGTTTTATCACCGAATTTAAGAAGGCCTATCATTCCGTCCCTGACGGAATGGCAGCCATGGGCTATGACGCGTTGAAGGTATTAGCCGATGCCATGGCTCGCGCAAAATCAATGAACCCTTCAGACATCAGGGACGCCATAGCCGCGACTAAGAACTATCAAGGCGTGACCGGGAAAATCACGATCGATGAAAAGCGAAACGCGATCAAATCGGCAGTCGTATTGAAAGTTGAAAATGGCGAAGCCCGCTTCCAACAAACCATAAACCCCTAAAGATTGACCAAGAAGGCGAAACCCTGATGCTTGAATTCATTCAACACCTCGTAAACGGCCTTTCCCTTGGGAGCATCTACGCACTGATTGCGTTGGGCTATACGATGGTGTTCGGGGTTTTGAAGCTCATCAACTTCGCCCATGGCGATGTGTATATGGTCGGGGCCTTTATCGGCTACTATAGTGCGCGTTTCTTGGGCTTTGGCGAGACTTCCTCACTGAGTGCGCTTTTCATCACCCTGGCCTGCGCCATGATGGGGAGCGCGGCTTTGGCTTTTCTCATCGAACGTTTTGCCTATCGGCCGCTGCGCAAAGCGCCCCGAATCAATCTGCTCATCACGGCGGTCGGGGGTTCACTTTTGCTGCAATTCTCGGGGCAGCTCATTTTTGGCGCCGATCCCAAGTTTTTCCCCCAAATCTATGTCCCCACCGGAGATTGGTCGTTCGGCGAACTCAAGATCAATGTCCTGCAGGTGGAGGTTTTGGGAATTTCACTCGCCCTGATGGGACTCCTGCAATTTGTTGTTTTCAGAACACGCCTAGGGCGCGCCATGCGGGCCGTGAGTTTCAATCACGATTTAGCCAGCCTCATGGGTATTCCTACGCAAAAGATTATTTCCATCACCTTCATGATCGGCTCAGCGCTTGCCGGCGCGGCGGGAGTGCTGGTCGGACTGATTTATCCTAAAATTGATCCTTTAATGGGAGTGATGCCGGGGCTGAAGTGTTTCGTGGCAGCCGTCTTAGGCGGAATCGGTAACATCACGGGCGCCGTCGTAGGCGCACTCATTTTGGGCCTCGCCGAAGAGTTCTTAGTCGGTTACTGGGCGCCGACCTATCGCGACGCCCTGGCCTTTGCCATTTTGATTCTGATTCTCTTGTTTAGACCCACGGGATTGTTTGGTGTCAACCGCACGGAGAAGGTCTAAGCTCATGGGCACACTCTGGCGCTGGATCCTGATCTTAGGTGGAATCTGGGGGGTTCAGTTCTTTGCCAGTGACTTAATCGATCCCTATTATTACATCATCATTATTTATGCCGGCATCAACATCACACTGGCCGTGAGTCTCAACCTCGTTAATGGTTTTACAGGCCAGTTTTCCATGGGACACGCAGGCTTCATGAGTGTCGGCGCCTATACGAGTGCGTTTCTCACGATCTGGCTTTCGCAACTCTCCCCGTCACTGTTTGAATCACCGCTTACTAGCTCACTCGTCTTTATGGGCGCACTTTATGTCGGGGGACTTGCGGCCAGCGGAGTGGGTTTCCTAGTGGGCCTCCCCTCACTCCGATTAAAGGGCGATTACCTCGCCATCGTCACATTAGGTTTCGGAGAAATCATTCGCGTGCTTATACTTAATCTTGATTTTATCGGCGGCGCCCGGGGTTTGCCTGGCATCCCCGCGCTTTCAAATTTTGGCTGGGTCTTTAGCGTTGCATTATTCTGTGTGTTCTTCACGAACCGCATCATGTGCTCGTCCCATGGCCGAGAGTTTTTGGCTGTTCGAGAAGACGAGATAGCGGCAGAAGCCACGGGCGTAAACACGACGCGCGCCAAAGTTCGCGCGTTTGTCTTGGGCGCTTTTTTCTCGGGGGTCGCGGGCGGGCTTTTTGCGCATGCCTTGCGCTACCTCAATCCGCAGACCTTTGACTTTAACAAAAGTTTTGAAATCATCATCATGGTCGTTTTAGGCGGGATGGGCAGCATTACGGGTTCCGTGGTGGCAGCGATTTTTCTTACGATTTCGCGCGAGGCGCTTCGCCCGCTTCAGGAACTCACCCACCTTGATTTCCGCATGATCATCTATTCGATTTTACTCATTGTCCTAATGCTTACCCGTCCTAACGGCATCTTTGGGAAACGAGGCTCTTCTTCATGATAGCCAAGACAGCTTCACTCAAGACGGAGAACCTCACGATTGAATTTGGAGGGCTCAAAGCGGTTTCGGAACTTTGCCTGGAGATACCTTCGGGCGTTATTTTTGGTCTCATTGGTCCCAATGGAGCAGGGAAAACGACAGTTTTCAATCTTCTCACCGGCGTTTATCAACCCACGAAGGGAAGTATGAGTTTTCGGTTTGGGGAGCAGACCTTTGAACTTGCCAACCGCAAGCCGTTTGAGATCACGCGACTGGGAATCGCCCGCACGTTTCAAAATATCAGGCTGTTTAAAGAGCTGAGCGTGCTTGAAAATATTTTGATTCCGCTGGATCATTCTCAAGAATCCCCTGGGCGTCATGGGCTTTTGTCTTCTGTCTTAAGAACGCCTTCATTGATCAAACGAGAGAATGAAACCGCTGCGCGCGCCCGCGCTCTGCTTGCGGAACTGGGGTTAGAGACACGCGCCGAGGTCTTGGCAAGGAACCTTCCCTACGGGGATCAAAGAAGATTGGAAATTGCGCGAGCTCTTGCTACGGGCGCAAAAATTCTTCTACTGGACGAACCTGCTGCTGGAATGAATGCCAACGAAACACAAAATCTCATGAGCACCCTGAGGCATCTTCGTGACCGTTTTCAACTGACCGTTTTGCTCATTGAGCATGACATGCGCTTGGTGATGGGAGTTTGTGAGCGGATTGCCGTTTTAGATTACGGCGTAAAGATCGCTGAGGGAACTCCCGCGCAGGTGCAAAAAAATCCAAAAGTGATTGAGGCCTATCTTGGGACCGCTAAGAGCACACCGAAGGGAGCAAAAGAATGACCCCCTACCGGAGTGAATCTAAGAACGAAGATTTTCTGCTGAACGTTTCTGATCTTAGCGTGAACTATGGGGTGATCAGGGCCATCACTGAGGTTTCGTTCAAGATAAACAAAGGTGAAATCCTCACGTTGATTGGGGCCAATGGAGCGGGCAAAACCACAGTGCTGCGGGCGATCTCGGGCTTGATTCCGCCGTCGGGAGGACAAATCAGCTTTGAAGGCTTTGAACTCACGAAGCTCGATCCCCACGAAATTGTCCAAAAACGCGTGTGTCATGCCCCCGAAGGGCGCGGCATTTTTCTCAACCTTTCGGTCGAAGAAAATCTGGATCTAGGAGCCTGGAGTTCGCCGGATAAACATGCGTTTGCACAGGACATGGAGCATGTATTCGGACTTTTTCCGCGGCTCAAGGAACGGCGAAAACAAAACTCAGGCACACTATCGGGTGGCGAGCAACAAATGCTTGCCATTGCGCGCGCGCTCATGGGGAGGCCAAGGCTCTTGTTACTCGATGAACCCTCCCTGGGCCTTGCACCGCAGATTATTGAAAAAATTTTTGAGATCATTCAAAAGATCAATGACGAAGGGACCACTGTTCTTTTGGTTGAACAAAACGCGTTGCAGGCTTTACAGATTGCCCGCCACGGGATTGTACTTGAAACGGGGCGCGTGACCATCAGAGGAACGGCGCAAGAGCTCTTGGATTCTGAAGAAGTAAGAAAGGCTTATCTGGGGGACTAACAAATGAGAATCAACACACTATACAGACGAAAAACTCGCGACCTTACGTTTTCCACGCTCCTTACGACGGGGACTCTGATTTTTTCACTCACCTGTGCCCGTCCTGCCCGTGCTGAAGAAGAGCAAAAAGTAGAAGAGGTCAAAGAGACAATAGCGGTGAGCGAAATCCAGAGCACGCCCACTGCCACCAGCCTGGAGAAGCGCGATCCCCGGATTCCACTTTACACTACCCTTCGACCCAGTTTTGGCGTTCAAGCCACAGGATCTCTCAAAGCGTTTGGCGGCAAAGATATCAACGCCGACCAAAAAGGAAAACCGGCTCGGGCGCTTGCGCTGGAGTTTGAGTATCAGCCGCCCTTCATTCAAGCTATCGGGGTGGTAAGCCTAGGCCTTTCCGCAAATCTGTTTCCAATTGCCGCCGAAGCCGGACTCACTCCGAACACCTTATCAATTTGGTCTGGCGGCGGACAAATCCGTTATCAAGCTCGGTTTTTCAGAGAGCAAATTCTCGTACCCATGGGGGGATACGAAGCCGAGTACATGAGCTACCGTTTTGTCTCCGGCGTCAAGAGTCGGGTGATGGCCAAAGGTCCCTTTTTTGGAGGTTATCTTCTGCTCAATATGTTTGAACCGAGTGCCGCCGCGCAAATGTTTGCCACAAACGGAGTTACCCGCACCTATCTCGTAGCGGAGTATCGAACCCTCAAGGGGTCGGACGCGAACATCAACTTGACGGGTTCATCCCTCTACTTTGGACTGCGATTCGAATACTAGCCCGCGTTTGCCTGGCATTGACGCTCAACCCGTTGTAGGGCATCGGCGATCGTGGGGTCGAGGCGGTCATAAAACTTTTTAGGAATCTTATTTCCGCCGCATTTCCAGAAGCTTGTGTCACCGGTGGTTTGGATTTCTAGGGTCCCTGGGACATCGAGCACACGCGTGACCGACGTTCCGAGCCGCTCCAGACTATAGATTTCTTCTGGCAAAACGTAGCCCAAAAAAGGGAACTCTTGCTCCTCAGCATATTCGGTCATTTGAATGATGCATTTGCTATTATCGCTTTCGGCCGCTGCTTCGGGACAATTGCGATGATTGAGGTCAAAGACGGCCAGCAAGAAACCTTTCGCCTCCTCTTTGTCGCGCACAAAACTTTGCGCCACTTGCTTAGAGATTGATGTACTGATCACCGGATCGAAGTGAGAGAATAGTTCTTGCGCCTTTTCAAAGCCGAGTTGAGAAATATCCTCGGAAGTATCATTTATCGCCATTTGCATTTGAAAACTTTCCGCGCGCAGCACACTCATCTTGGGGTAGCGACATTCGTAGAAATCAGAATGACATTCCAAAAATCTTCCCAAAGTTGCAGACCGCCTCCAAAACGCGATGTCCCGATCCAACATTTCCCGAAGGGCCAGTTGATCCAAGCCTGAATTCTTTGTGGCAAGATACGAAAATCGCCAAGACGGAATCACAGATTTTCCGGCGCCTGCCATCCTCTGGATTACGGATTCAATGCTGGCTTGTTTTTCCGTCATTCCGCGAAAAAAAAGAGGAGCGGTCGGCGCTTTTGAAAAGGCGTAAGCAAAGCCCGGCGCGAACCCGGGCAATACCCCGAAAGCCAAAAGAGCGAAGAGTTTCAAGGTCGAAAGAAATCTGTGTCGCATAGCGTTACATGCTTTAACTCAAGCCGCAACAAAATTCAAGGCATGAAAATCTAAGCTTGACTCTCCCCCCACCTCGCACTTAGAATAGGCATTCAACCCCTCGATTTTGTGAAGAAATCAATTAGGATGCGGGCGTGGTGGAATTGGTAGACACGTACGTTTGAGGGGCGTATACCGCAAGGTGTGCTGGTTCAAGTCCAGTCGCCCGCACCACTTTGATATCATTAAAGATTTACGATTTCAAACCCCTCCCAAAACAGCGGTTTGGCAGACGCAAGATGGGCTTTTGTGGTAGATGGCTGAAAACACTGTTATTTTTCTAGACGAATTCAAGAAAGCACGAGAATTTGCCGATCTGTACCACAAGATCTACGGCAAACCCGAGCCACTACGCTCATTTTTGGATTCGTTTATAGATGATAAAGAGCATACGATTCTCAATCAAACGTCCTACCGGCAAACGTCGCAGCTTTGCAATCATCAGGGACACCATTCATTTCGACGGTAAGCGGGAACAGGTTCAGGTCGACGACTCTCGCCTTGATGCAATCAATCTAAACCTCCAACGTGGTCTCCTAACCGCTGAAAATGCCCACACCCAAACCAAGGGATTAGTGGGAACCCTCAAGTCTGAAGCAAACGTCAAACAAAGGGAATCGATTGATGCACAACTCTCAGACCAGAACAGAAAATTATTCACCACCTTCTGGGCTGAGAAGTATGCAACGCGATATCTCAAAAATGAGTCATCCACCCGCAACGATTTGCTCCGGGCACTGAAGGCCATCGATCCCTTAAGCCTTGTCACTGCGACAAAGCAGCAACTTAAAGACGCACTCGACAAATGTGAAGCCTATCAGCAACGTCGCCACTGCATTCGTATCAATCAGCTCCTTGAATTCTTGAGCCGCGGCTTCAGCGTTGAAAAGAAACCCCGGCCCCACTCTTACCCCGACTACGTCACCTGGGAAGAACTTCAAAAAATCCTACCGCACATCCATAGCCCTGAAGTCCGGAACCTCGCGGTCGCTTTGTTCGGCACGGGTGCCCGAATAGGGGAAGCCTTTTCGCCCGCATTTAGTCGTCTCAAGCCCAATGGGACCATCCACATTTCGACTCAGATGGACTTGCAGGGTAGGATTCGAGAAATTAAGAACGAAACACCTCACCATACGATTCTCCTGCCCAAGGCCAAAGAGGGGTACCTAGCGTGGTGTGAGGTGGAAAATAAGCAGGCCTTTCGTAACGCTGCCATCAATCAAATCATTCGTGCTTCCCGGCTGGCATTCCCTAAGCGAAAAGATAAACAGATTTCAGCGCACGACCTCCGTCATTCGTACGCAATTCACCTTTTATCAAAAGGCGCTTCCCTTAGCCAAATCGCTCTGTGCCTGGGGGACACCGTAGCAACGGTTCAATTGCACTACACCGGCTTTGTCATGACTGACGAATCGGTAGAGCGACTGACAAAACTCATGACATGATCGTTTGCCTTTGCGGAATTTGTTCTTGCACTTTCACGATAAACCTAATACCAGTATACATTAGGTGACGAAAAACATAAAAATCCAAATCGAAGTTGATGGCCCGATTTTGTATGGGGCGATTTCCACGGCAGTTGCAAAATGCGGCACGCAAAGTTGTCGCTGCCATTATGATTCTGACGCCCTTCATGGGCCCTATTATAGGTGGACTGGCACAATCAACGGAAAACGCACCACAAAAACAATTAGCAAAGAAATCGCCTACGAGTGCGAGTTGCGAATCGCAAATTACCGTAAACTTCAACAGCAACTCGATCGTTTACTCAAAGAGGCGATCAACTCAGCGCCTTGGAGTGGAGAATGAAAATTCAGTTTAAGCGCATTCACTGCTGCCCTTAATTGGGATTTCCCCACTAAGTCGCTTCCCCAAATACTCATCGCGAGAAATACGAGTGTGACTTGCAACATACTCCCGATATTCCCGCTCAAACCGATCCTTATGCGACAGCGATGCTTCCTGAAGCTGACGGATATGCTCTGGAGTAATCAAACTGATGGCTAAAGCAATGTATTCGTCGATTCTCACTGTGCGTCCGTAATCCTTGCGATTGACACGAGCCATGTCGGCGGCCACCCGTTTCTGAGTCTCCCTTTTTAGGGGAATCATCGCATGGGTATTAGATTTCTTCGCTTTTGCCTTCTTTTCAGCCAATTTGTTTTCTGATGTGGTTTCCATAAAACTCCTAAATAAAGCGACTTCTCCGTTTGAAGTGGAAGCCGCTTAGATTATTATGAGCCGCCCCCGAAGGGGGTAGGCGATTTATTATACTTTTTCAGGAACCTTTAGCTGAATGAACTTTTCGACATCGGATCTCAAAAACCGATCCCGATTCCCCAGGTGATACCTTGTGAGTTTTCCCTGCCAGGCATAATTGCGGATCTGACCAGGAGTCGAACGGAGATACTCCGCTACCTCCCGCGTGGTCATCCAAGGGGATTTCGTACTCGAGGATTCAGACTGAACATCACTTATCAACTCTTTATTCATAACGCCGCCACACTTGCGACCTTCACTCCGGTACTGATCGCCTGACCCGAGTCACTGACAAACTCAGGCGTCTGACTCCGCCCCCCACCGCTTAGCATCGGACTCAAAAACCACACAGTCATCCCCGTAAAAAGCGTGCCCAGGAGAATCTGAAGCCAGGAATAAATGGCAAACATATTGTACATGCGCGAGGAGATAAGCTCCGAGGCATAAAGTGAAACGCCATCATCGAGTTGGCCAAAGGCATGCAGGGTATCTGCGGACAATGAAACTCCGAGCATCACATGATAAAGGAGTGTCCAAATCGGGGTCCAAAGAAGGACTGAGAAATATGTAAAAAACCACACGGCTAATATCCGCCAATACCCCGCCACCACCGGAAAAATTAGCCACGGGAAACAAGCAATCAAAAACATTTTGATAAAGCCCGCTATGTGAGGAGCGCGCGCCAGGAACTCGCTAAATTCCTCACTCTTTTTCAACGAAAACCCCATCCCTTGAAGATTCTCTGAGCCCAAAGCGCGGGAAAGCGTATCAAAACTAAAAAAGTGGCTCAAGTGCTGCCAGAAGGTCGCTTCACCGCCCTTAAATTCGGCGCCCTTTTGAAAACCAAATCGTCCCTCCCGCTCAGAATGGTAATTATTCACGAGGTAGCGGGACATTGCAAAATTCATCCAGCGCTCTTTACTAATAATGTGGCCTCGCATGTTTTCCATCTGCACACCCATGAGACTTCCGGGGCCTCCATCCTTTTGAACAGCATAAGCGCGGAGTCGCTCCTCCACTTCCCTTTTCATGTCTAGGCAGTTATATGGGGTCTTATCAGGAGTCTCGATCGTAAGTTCGGATAGCTTGCGGTCGAAATCGGGTCTAGAGCGGAACAAACCATCAAGCGATTGATTCTCTTTCGCCTCTTTAATCATGGGGAGCACTCGCCCAAAGCACTCATCGGTATAAGCATGAATACCCTGCTTAAGACCCGGATCATCAATGGTAGCAGCAGACGCGTACATGATCGCCTTAAAGAACAGGTTTGGAGTATCAAGCTGTGAGTGACTCTTCGATAGTGCTCCATCGATCACCCGACTAATAAGGGCCGTGACTTCTTCAGCACTGCGACTGAGAATGTCGAAGATAAAACTCACCTAATACTCAGGACTGACCTCGCTGAGCTGCCCCTGGATGTACGCGTTCTGATGCCACGATTCGTTATTAAAATGTTTAACGTTTGTCGAAGTATTTGCTTTAAGTAGCGCCACACCCAGAAAGAGACAGGCCGTAACCTGAAAGAACTTCGAAAACGGAACGCTCTCTTTTGAGAGAAGCCCCCCTGGCATGTAGCGCGAGAAAAAATGAATCAGGGTTAAAAAGAAACTTACCCCAAAAATAAAGAGCAACACTGACCCAAAAACCTTCTGGGATGTGATGACCTCAATAAATTTGGCATGAAGCGAGAGTCCAATGTACTGATAAAATGCCTCGTAGGCTGTATTTGAAAACATATTTGATCACCTCCCTTCGCAAAAAGTTTCGTCAGAACAATCCATATACCTCGCCCTCACACGATCCACTTGAGAGGCCTCCGCATCGTGATCGAGTACGGTCTCAACCCCTTGGCGCTCCAAGCGTTGGCCCTGCTCAATGATTTGAGCCTGGATCTGATTGACGGGATCATTTTGCTCTTTCTGAAGGGCGAGCGTCACTTCGACGGAATCCTTGAGGGCTTGCCGCTTTTCTTCTAACTCCTTTTTGCGATGGGGAGGCAGATTTGGATTTTGGGAAAGCGTCGTCAATAGATCAACGGATCGATTCACGTCCGCCGAAAACATATGATTGGCCAGTGAATCGGAGAGTTTCCGACATGACAAGTGCCTCTGATTAGGAGGCATTAGGGCCAAAGCGCGAATAGTTTGCCGGTCAATCATAGGCTCGTCACTATTGGGACTCAAATTCTTAAGTTCTCCATCAGAAACCAAGCGGTCTACACTTGCCTCAGGGCCAGCCCCCTCTATGCGTTTGATGATTTTTTCACAAAGGCCTTCATAAGAGCTCTTTTGAAGCGACTGAAGATAGGTCCTCGGAGTGAGGGCGACTTGCCGCGGCCCAAAATCTACCGAAACCTTGCCCTTGGTAAGCACCGTATCGCCAACAAATGACTTTACAAGATTCAGCGCCCCTTGGTTCGCAGGCTGATCAAGTCCCGCCCATTTAGCGGAGGAGCCGATCAAGCGATTGGTATCGTTTGATGCGCCCCCTCCCCCATCTCCTGACCAACTGGTTAGATTACGGGAGAAGTCATCGCCTGAGTTACAGGAGTCCATCGCACTCTCAAGATTTCCGCCCTTATTTTGAATGGCCTTTTTAACGCATGATTGGCGCTCCTGATAATAGTCCTCCACTCGGCTATCAACGTACTTATCGACAATGGAGCATTGATTAAGCCTCATTTGAGACAAAAAGTTTGCGCTTAACTGACTGTGTTTTAGAATCGCGCACCAAGTCGGCGAGAGATAGCAAGTGGCAAGCATTGGGCCTGCACCGATGATTCCCATTCCGACCTCGCCAAAGTATTTTAAGTCCAAGACGTTTTGAAGGCTTGATTGGATCGTGGATTGAAAGTTGATCTTGCCGCAATCCGAACCCACCCCGACGGTTGCGCCAACATTCACGACCTTAAATTTATCAAAAACGGGATCTCGATGCTCACCGTGAGAGCGCATGAGGTAATCGTTTGGAGACATACGAGCCGATAAACGAGAAGAATACGATCCGTCCTTGCTAGCCCAGGCACTGCCCGCAGACACAAAGGCAACAAATGCCAAAAGAAGCATAAAGGAAATTTTCATACCGCACCTCCCCCTTGAACCCCTTGCACACCCTGCGGATAAGTCGCAGCCAAATACTCAAGCGCTTTCCACTTCTCGCCAGGAAAGCGAAGCAAAGCTTCAGTGGCCTCCTTCATATCTTTCGAATTTGTAGGCGCAAGCCATCGGTCATAGGGAGTCTGAAAATATTTGAAGGCACCTTGCTTGGTCTTTTTCTTGTTCATGTAAAACACCTCGGCATGAGAGCCCCGTTTGGTTCGCAGTGATTTTACGATCTCGGAGCTCGCTTCATCAAGCAGGGCCGAGTGCTTCAGAAGGTAATCGACATTGTCGGCGCCCATCTGCATGAAAATGAAGTTATCGGCCACGCCCCACATCGCGCGCCCCACTTCGAGTTCAAAGTAGTTTTGCGGCCTGGGGGTTAAACTAATGAGCCAGTAGCCCATTTTTCGAAGGGTCTCAGCAAAATCGACGATCATTCGGCTCGCCGTGGGGTTATCGCGCCCCAACATCCCCAGTTCCTCAAGGACAATAAAACCCGTTCGCCCCGTATTTGCTGGCAATCGAATGATCCTCCTGATTTCCTCAAAGACAGACATCGTCATGAGAGCTTGAATCAAAGGATCGGAGTCCAACGCATCTAAGTCATAGATATAGAGAGAAGTCCGACGTGAATTCGCCCTTTCAGGAGCACCCCTAAAGTAGTGGGCATAGATCCCCTCCCCATAAAACGGCAAAAGCGCTTGCGTCAGTTCTTCGACAATAGCACCGAAGGTTTCAAACTCCCGCATTGAAGGAAGCGACGAAAGTTCGGCAACCACCTCTTCCATCGTAATTTCAATGGCGGCGTCGGACACTTCGCGTTTCAGCGCGCCATCCACATAAACAAGCCCAATTTCTCGAGACCGCTTGGTGTGAGCGTTTCTGATTGCTTGAGTAAGAGCCGCGCCTTTCGTGCTATCCCAGCCAAAAGCAGGCGATGTGAGCTTTATCGCTGCCATCAAGAGTTGAGTGAGGAATGCGATCTTCTCTTCATCATACACACCCCGAAACGGCGTAAATGGCATGGGTTGATTGCGGTCAAAAGCCGTGAGCTCCCCATCAAAATAATGCGACATCATGGGATAACTTGATTTTTTATCGACCACAAAAACTAGAGGCTCGGGGCTCATGCGTTTGGCTGCTTGGATGCAGTCGATGATGAAAGCACTTTTTCCCGATCCACTGTCAGCTAAAACAACAGTATGGTTAGACGTTTCATTTTCAAGCAGTGAAAACTTAACGAGGTTATTTTCACGAGAAAGATAAAGTTGCAGTGGACGCTCCAAACCCCGGAAAGAATCAAAGATAGGAACAAGCTTGGTTGCATCAGAGCGTAGGATCCGAATAAAGCGTTGGCTCGCATGATCAGACTTAGGGATGTAATTTAGGGGCAATGAGTTGAGACACAGTCCCAGCCCAATCTTGTCCTCAACGATTGTTTCGCACTCAAGATCGTTGTGAAATATATTAACGACGTCCCTCACCCGTTGATCCAAAACCTCCTCGGTTTCTCCCTCGACAACCAAGGTAAAAGTCATATGCAAGCACCGATCATCGCGCGCAAGCTTGTCTTGAACCTCTAGGACCTCCTCTCGCTGGCGCTTGGCACGGGCCGATGGCGTATTTTGAAGAAAGAACTCCTTTAAATCAAAAAAGGTCTTCGTTTCCGATTTTGTTGGGAACTTAAAATTGAGCGAAAGGCGAAAGGGAAACCCAAGTTTCGTAAAGTAGGCCATGCCGCCTGGGTAGGCAAACTGTGGGCTAGTCTTTAGCGTTAAGGTGCGAGTCATAACGCCCTCGCGCTGGATTCCGAGGTAATCAAGGGTTGGGCTACTATAGATCAGCTGGTCAGAAAGCGGGACGTTAGGGTTGAAAGTGGCAAAACTTCTTTTGTAATACGTTTTGGGATTGAAAAACCGCCGCAACACATCCAACAGATCCTGAGCTCCGCACTGTCTTAGCTTGATCTTAGAGCTATGCTCAAAATCCGTAACGAGATGGGAAAACAATTGTAGTTCCCGCACAAACTCCTTGGTTTCGTTTAAAAGAAGTGCCTCCCCCTTTTGCATGAGCATTCGCTTGCCCGAATAGGCCGAAACCGTTGGAAAGTATCTTAGGCTAATCCAAAGTCGCCTCTCAAAAGGCGCCAAGGGGCTTGTGGTATTACACGCCCCTTGAATGCCAGATACTCGCGCATCGTATAAGAATTTTGAAACCGGATTAGGATCACGATAGGCTTCGCTAAAAGATCGAAACCGCGCATCAAGCGGTGAAATCGCTGCCTGATCAAACGTAATTTGCAAAGTCGTATTGGAAGGAACGTGAAACCAGGAGCGAAGCCCATCGACTGCGGCAATGATTTGATCGCTCGTCATAGGCTCATGCTCTAAAAGTGTGGCTTCGAAAACAGCGCCTAACGATCCATCCTTCATTCGAAACACCTTTTGTGCTGGCAGATATTCGTCATAAGGAAGAAGCGCTCCTAACGATTCTGGGCGCTTAAAGAGGGCATCGACATAGAGATCGTTTTTCCAAAGGGATCTTGCAATGGGATCAGGAATTTGAACACCGTGGATTGATTTCATTTCAACCCCCGTCCACTACGCTCTTTAGCTCGAGTCGAGCGCGGCAACATGGGCTCCTCATCTAGCGTCGGGGGATGGGGAGGCTTACCCGTTTTTGTATTCAGAATCGCAGGCGCCTCCGGCATGGTTTTGGGCTTGGTCAACATCCACTGGTCAGGTTCCACAAGGATCGACATCCAACCACCCCAGAAGTAATCGCGGCTAGCGGTCTCATGAGGATGAACCCAGACCGCTGCGACCTTGGGTTTTGTTCGGATCGGGACCGGGGAGTTTTTGAAGTCACCGATTCCCGCTTCGCGCATAGAAGGGATTTGCACTTCTGCGGCCCCCTCGTATTCTGCGCGGCTATCGAGCATACGAAGACTGGGCGCCCGGTTGGTGCAGGCGGAAATTGAAAATAAGGCGAATGTGCCGATAATAAACATATTTTTAGACATAGGTTCTCCTTGGTTTATGGTTTTATTGTTAGTTAAGGGCGTTAGTTTTTTGACGCTAAATACTGGTAAACTTAGCTTAGCCGTTTCCCGAAAAGCCTATGTGGCACAAAAAACTCGTGACCTAGCACGAGCTCTAATTCTTTGCTTTGTCTTAACGGCAGCAATCGCTGCCAACGCACCAGCTAAATCGCGTGAACAATCGACCACTTGTCTGGCGAAACAGCTCAAATACTTATTGAACCTCAATGAGCATTCACCTGATAAATTTGTGACTGCTGATGCCAAAGTCATTCTCCTGAAGAAGATTGCGCAGCTACAACCGAGCCTTGATCAATTTGCCTCTACTAGATATGGGCGCGGTGGTCTTAACGTTCTTCAGCGCTTAAGGGCCCTTAGTCCCGGTTTTGGGAAGCTTATCGTAGATCCTGGATTGACCATTCGATTGGATGAGTTTGAGGCCTTCGTTAAAACAAACAACCTGCTTAAAGAAGATCCATGGCACGTGCGCGATAAATTCAAACAATTCCTGGGCGAAACTACGCTTTACCGTGCTCTTGCTTTGACTCCCGAAGAGTTCGAAACCATTCAGAGAGTTGGCATCGGTTCCAAGCTCGCTCATTTGAAAACACTCCAGGCAAATTACTTTGAGAAGAGCTTGAACCAAGAAATGGACCTTAGAGTTACTAAAGTTGGTGGGAACTGGCTAGATCCGCTTATGTCCGTTACTGATTATCCGGATGTGGCCAATGCAGTAGCTTCTCGTTATGCCAGCCCTGGCAAAAAAGTGTACCTCTTTACTCTAAAAGTTCCAGAGCTCGATATCATTTACCAATCCTTCCACAGCGAGGTGATGAAATATCCTTACAGCCGCGCTTCGACTGACCTTCATGTGGTACAAGGGGGAAAGAGAATAATTCTTCCGTTTCCTAGTCGGAAAGTCGAATCGTTTCTATTGTATTATGTTTCCCCGAATCAAATTGTGTCCAGTCAACTTGTCGAACCAGAATCAATTCCGGAGATCACCTTTGTCCCCTGTTTTGGCCCCTGCAAATCGGCATCCCAGTAAACTTCCCTATCACGCTTTTGACGGCCATCAAAGTGATCCGCCTCACTCCAACACTCTCGTAAACAAGAACTGCCCAGGCGCCCCAGCGCCCAAAGTATCTCCGTTGCGAAAATAGTCTGTCGGTAGCCTGACGCTATCCTTCATCACCACCCAAACATCACGGCCCGACCCCACGTTGATGGTCGGCAACAAATGTTCGGCCTGTTTGAGATACCACTGCGCAACCAACGAAGCCGCGCCACTTGCGCCACCTGCCGCAAGATATTTTGCTTGATCACCGGTCACCATCGTTTGGGCAGCGCCCAACGCATTGGTCTGTTGGCTTGTTTGTGCCTGCTGAACGGCCTTGCCCACCCCCTCCACGATTGAAGAGAGAAACGCCATCGCAGCAACGCGATCTTGCTTTGAGTTGACCGAGCCTATCACCGCAAAACTATTGTCCTGATCGTCGGCCACAAAGCCATTAACATCTCGCTCAAACATTTTGCCGTCTTTTGACACGCACGAAAGTTTTGTCGCCTGCATTTGAACTCGCTCCGTTGAGAGATCGCCTTCGGACTTGGTGATCATAAAACAGCCCGCAAGATCGATCCGGTGTTTGTTTGGCGCAATATAGGCGTAATCAAGCTGAAGAAGAACGGGATACGTCTTGCCCTCCGGCGCTTCAATCCCCGTCATGAGCTTGGCCTTAACGTAACTTCCGGCAGGCAGAACAACCCCCTCAATCTTTTCAATAGAGTTGTCCTTAACCGGAAAAGAAATAATGAGAGAGCCTTCACTCCCATTTCCCCCACCATTGCCAAGAAGCCCCATAACGCTTCGTCCTCGCTTCGGTGGTCCACCGACAGGTAGATTCTCTCCAGAATGAAACTTAACTGGCTCCCCTTCCGGCTTCGTAGTCTCAGGCTGCCCCGAACCAGTTGTCACCGGAATTGCTGAACCCGTGGCAATTGGTAGTGGCGATGCACTGCTTGGTCCTGAAACCGGGAAAACTGGATAAGGACCTTGATCCGTGGACTCCCCCGGCTTCGGAGATTTCACGTTTTCAATCTCGGTTTTCATTTTATCGATACTTTCTCTGAGCTCCGCTTGCGAGGTCTGGATGTCACGGATGGTTTTCATAAAAAGTCGCTCTTTTCCTTCAGCAAGAGAGTCCATCTGACCTCCTAAAATCCTCGAGTCTTTGAATTCGACTTTCTTCTCACTGTGGTAGATCTCGTGAACGACTTCACGCCCCTTGCTCACCACGTAGAGGCAAAAGATCAACGCCGCACCAATAACATAGGGAGCCTTGTCACGATGAGTAGCCAATAGAGCACTGAGATTCCGTTTAAGTCTTTGCATATTGGGCATCGCGATTACCTCCGCTCACTTTCTGAAACCCCGCCGCGAACGGTGATAGTTTCAACAGGTAAAATCAGTTGGTTGTAAGAAGAAGTCGGCTTGGCAACTATCCTCAAGTACGTTTCACCCTTAGGCTCAATCACCGCTTGATCCACTGAAGAAAGAATCGCAAGATTAGGATCGCCAAGCATGAGATTTTGCGTATTGATGTATAGACTTTGATCTCGTGTCTTGTTGTGCAACTCGAAGATATAGCCATTAAATTGATTGCCCGTGTAGACTCGAAGAAGTTTCGTCGTCACTCCCTTAAATCCTGGGATGAGAGTTCGAGTGAGATTTCTCACCTCATAGCCCGCAACCTCATCTCCACGAAGCATCGCCTTCATCAGCTCAAGTTCCGAAACGCCCGATCCGGGACTCCCTGCCCCCGATTGTGGAAGCAGCGACTCTTTAGACTTAAATTCGTAGACCGAATCCGTCTTCTCGGGAATCGCAGCCGACACGACCACGAGCTTCACTTTGATAATGGTCCCGTCGCTCAAGATGAAAGTCACGACACTTGAGCCACCCGAACCAACCCTAGGCTGGACTGACAAAAGCGCGTAATTGGGTTGATCGTGAGTTGCAGGTGCAATCGTAAATCGCTTTGATTGCGAAATAGTCTTAACCTCGGACGGGAACCGAAACAAAGTCGGCCCCCCCGCAACTAAGCTTACGACCTCCGTTTCGCTGCCATAGTAAATGGTCTTTGCAATCGCCTTGTGCTGAAGGCAAAGACCCATGACCAAGACAAACACCGCTGACTGATAGAAATTCATTTGACCTCCTTTTTAGAGCGAAAAGCTTCAGGCGATTGTCGAGAAAGAGATTGGATTTCTAAGTACCAGCGCTTTGCGTTTTGCGGTGGTACAAGCCTTAGCTCCATCTCGATCACTTCGCTTGACTGCCCTACGTATTGGTTATCCAAATACCGATCGCGCTTGGCGTGAATGACGGCTCGGTAAGATCCATCCCCTGAAGACTGGATAGATTTGTCCGTAATCGTCAGGAGCTCAGAAATTCGATCCGCTTTGACTTTAGATTTCCACTCCCCTGCCTCGGCCAAAAACTTGACACGAAGCTCACGACTCATCGAACCCGAGAGCACCAGATACTGATCATCGATACTTCCAGGAGTGACGTTTCCCAATTGGCTCACAAAGTCCGACACCGCCTGCTCAACATAATGCTCCGAGACCGACTGAGGGGCCGCCGGCGTAAAATCGGCGACCCCAGGAGCTAGGATGTACTCTTTGAGCCTGAGCCGTTCATTCAGTCGGTAAACTTCCTGACGACTAAGCGCAAAGTAGCCAATAAGCAGTGTGGCTAAGACCAAGATCATGTACTGCTGCGAGAGCTGCGTTCTTAAGAGTGCCGCCCTAAACGCAATGTATTTGGGCAGCACTCTCAGATCCACGCCCTCGTAAGTCCCCCGAGGGGGAGTCACGACCTTGGCTTGCTCCATTCCTTTTTCAAGAGGTCCGATCATCGCCATCCCGATCCGTTTCACTTTCGCCATCAACTGGCTCAAGCTCGCGATCAGCCTTGCTCTTCGTGATAGCCAAAAGATAATTAACGGGGATAAGCCACGTCGTAACATCTCGGAAGATCCAGTATCTTCCGTCTTCAGAGAGTTGGGCTTTGAATTCTCGGATGGGCTCGCGCTTACCAAATTTCCTTTCTCCTTCTTGTTGGGTGGGTTTGAGATTTGATTTTCGTTCATAGTTTGATTTTTCCATTCTTGGTTCCTTTCGTTATTGGTTTGTTTTACAGACGTTTGGTTTACAGACATTTTTCAGTTCCTTTCTAATTTTGGGTTAATCGGAGTATTTGACGGGTGCTCCGAAGTACGCTTTAGGGTTTAGGAGGCCAGGAAGCTTGACGCCCAGGAATCGGAACGGCCAGTGGAAGAAGATTCCTCGTGGGGATTGCTTTCTAATAATGGGCACAAGACACATCGTAAGCAGGAGCAAGACAAACATTGTGCCCCACGAGTAAAAAAGCACCCCAAAGATCAGCACAATGAAGAGAGCGCCGAAGGCGTCAGACAACTCCCAGAAATCAAAGATCATGATTGGGGAATCAATAGTCTGACTCACGCGGTTCCCGTGGTGACGCTTTAGACTTTGATAGTCGTGCATGCCGCCACCACTGATGAACCAAAGGCTTTCGTGACTTCTGTTCTGTAGTCGTAATTGCGCAGTTCGAGTTGAGTAAAAAGCCCTTGCTCGCCACTGATTTCGAAGATGTTTTTGACCCACTTAGGAGCCGTACCAAAGAGAATGGCTCCGGCAAGCGAGAGACCAGCCATTCCGAAGCGCTGCTCCTTTAGTGCCCACGCCGAGGACATGATGCAAAGACCAGAGAAGACTCGCGCCCCCCACTGAAAAATGCTCAGATCCGCTATATGAAGGAGTGTCGAAGCGGCTTGCAGCTTTTCAGCCGCATCGGGTCCCCCTGTATCGGGCAATGTCGCAGCTAATGCGGCCTGATCGCCTAGGGAGCCTGCGATCATGAGGATAACCGTGGTGATAAGAAAAAACACCACAAGCAATATCACTTCGGTTTTGTCGGGGCGGCGCGGGCCACCTGGGCGAACAATGATCCCGGCATGATCATCAAGAGGCATGGGCGCTTGTAGAATAAGGTTATCATCAATCATAAATTAGTCCTTTGTATTTGAAAGCTCTCGCCTGTGGCGGTGGAGGGCTTTGTGTTTGTTGTTAAGGGAGCGCCGCGGATGAGTGTCCGTAGGCGATAGAAAAGAACTGTATTTTTTCGATTACTCTTTTTCGGTAGAAAGTTTCTGTAACACCCCATCCACTGACTCATAGCCAGCAACTGGGATGATTAGCCGTCGTTTTAAATCGCCTACCAAAAGGTATGGGACACTTTTAATATTCTTTTCCGTGAGTTCGTAGCCCTTCGCGCGCTCCACCGGAAAAGTTAAGCCTTCAAGCCCCTTCGTGTCCGTATCGATTTGTCTAGCATCGACATAAAACCCTCTGCGCTGGAGTTCAGTCATCGTCTGAAGCATGTGTTGGCAATGGGGGCAATGAGAGTCAAAGTAGAGTCTGAACCGATAGCGTTTGGCCTCGGGATTGACGTTGGAAACTTTTTCAATCTTTGCTTGGATCGTCGCGGTGATCTCAGCTTTTCTTTCGGGGGGAATTCCGGATTTTTTTCCCAGGTACTCTTTGAAGCGTTCCTGAAGACGTCTGGCCAGTTCATTTTTCTTGTCGATGTAAGCAAACCAGTTTTTGATGTTTTCGTCATTAGGGTTACGAATGACTTCTAAGAAGGGTTCGGGCGGTGTGTAATCCCCCTCTTTGAAAAACTCCTTGTTTTTGGGGTCGAGGTGCTTGGACCAAGAGAAGGGTTCTTCTTTGGTGTCGGGTTTTGTCTCAGGCACCGAGGTGGGCGTCGCGATTGTTCGTGAAACCGGCGTGGAGGTTTGAGGACGGATGGGTTTCACCGGCTCATTCCAGTAGTCGATTGCGCCGCTAAAATAATTGAAGTCCGTCGCCGCTTTGGCAACACGCGCGGAATAAGCGATGAGGAAAAGAACAATTCCGATCATGAGTTTGTCTCCGATGTTGGTTTGAGGTTTGGAAAAAAATTAAATTTCGACTGGCAACTTACTAGGCAGGTTTTGAATATTGTGGGCCTTCATGCTGAGGGGAAGGCGATGAAACAAAAGGCAGACAAAACATAGACGGGGTCACAATTGGCCTTGAAGGGCATGGCCCAGTTGCGTTCAATGTGTCAGGACGTCTGACCACCCATTTTTTGAGAGTCAGCCGTCGCAACCACTCCCGCTTCCACATGATCCCGATACGACTCAGAAAACGATTGAGTAAGCCGCGCAAGACCACCCCCCTCACCAAAGTATTTCACGAGTTCATCCGAGGTGAGATACTCCAATACCGGAACCCGCCCCTTTGTACCTCCAAGGCATTTAGAGCAGCCCTCTAGATTCTGAGCTCGAACCCTGCTTTGACCGCCGCCGAGCGCATTCGAAGGCTTTGAGCAAAAAGGGCAAAGCCGTCTCACCAACCGCTGCGCTCCTGAAAACCTAAGACACGATTTTACAAGGTCCGCATCGACCCCCAAATTCAACAACCGCCCAATCACCTCAATCGCTCCGTTGGCGTGGATCGTCGATATAACGAGATGGCCGGTGGCCGCAGCTTTTAGACAAAGATCCGCAGTTTCCGCGTCCCTCACCTCCCCCACTAAAATAACGTCGGGATCCTGGCGGAGAATTGCTCGCAGGACCTGCGCAAAAGAGAACTTAGGCGTCACATTTATCTGGGTAATCCCAGCCAAAAGATATTCCACCGGATCCTCGATCGTCACAATGTTAAGCTTCTCCGTGTCGGCCTCACGCAAGAGTGAATAAAGGGTTGTAGTTTTTCCACTCCCCGTCGCACCCGATATCAGAATCAGCCCATTTTCGTGCTCTAATGCGCCCTTCAAATGTCCTGCCGTCTTTTCGGTAAAACCCTGATCAAGCAGCCTAAAAGACTTTTTCTGACTCAAAATCCGAAGAACAATCTTCTCTCCAAACAAAGTTGGGGCGGAGCTTGATCTCAAATCAACCCCGTACTCAGGCAGGGACACCCTGCCATCGAGATCGCGATGGCTTACGCCGATTGACAGCCGTGTCTTGCGCTTGATTTCAAAAATAAGCCCCCTTCGAAACTCTGCTGGAAAACTTTTCCAGCTCACCAAATCCCCATCAATGCGAAACCTGATCTTAAGCGCATCCGCCTTGGGCTCAATGTGAATGTCACTTGCGTCCGCTTTACACGCAGAGACGATCATGTCATGAAAACAGTCTTCAAAAGCACTACTGGTCACAAATCACCCGCCCCCTGGCAAACCGAATTCAGAGTTTCGATCGCAATATACGCCTCCGGCACCAAGGGCAAATCTCGGCAACAAGTCACCTGGCGCCAATTCGTAAAGAGGTAGCCCTTCATTTTTCCAGAGGCAAACCGCCCCGTCTCTCTAACACCCTTGATCGTCTCTAGCGCTCCAATGTTTTGCCCTTCCTTAAAACACGAAGACGATTGAGGAGTAATCATCTGCCATTTTTCGTCCACATAAGAAGGATTCGCGTGAAACACTTCGGTCGCAAGGCTCTTCATCCGTGAGGCAATCATCAGTGCCCCAATCGTGGGACTAGAGCCATTGTAACTCCCGTAGCGCGGATAAAACGTCCCCCAGCCGTTGCATGCCGAATGGGTCGATGGCGGAAATCTCGCCATAAAACTCATTGGAACACTACAAGCGTGAGGAGCAGGATATGCACTTGGATCAGGCTCCCCCGTAATCGAAGTGGCCGCACCCTTGAGCATGCACGCCTTAGGCGAAAGGCTCCACGCCAGATACCCAGGTTGCCACTGATCCGCACTCCCAGTATTCCATAGCTGCCCCAACTGCTCGCTCATTCCCTCAAAGCAAGTAAGATCCACCGGAGAGATACTGCACGGAAGCAATGAAAACGGAATCGTAGTCAACGGCACTTGAAGAACGTGGGCATGAAACGACTGCGTATCATCGTCGCTTTCGGCGCCGTAAGGGGTTTTACCTCCCGTAAGCGTCGAAAGCTGCGTTGCCGTCCCTGGCAAGGAGGAGAAATACGTTTCTTTCGGATTTGGCATCGCCTCAACAAACGTTTCGGGCACATAGTAACTAAAATGTGCACAAGGCCTGGGAACCGGAAACCCGCACATGCAGCTTCCGACCTTAAAATCCAGGCACGATCTAAACTCAGGCGTTTTGACCACCGTGCACACGTTTGGAAAAGCAGCCGCGCCACTCGGAATCAGCGTGACCAGAGGGAGAAGGCAGAGGAACAACTTCTTCATGAACCTGCTCGAGCGCGAGATCTCAAAGCCTTTTGTCTCTCCATCGAAAACTTGAGCGCATAAAGCGTATTTCGGATCTGCTTCATCTTTCGGATTAAGCGCTCATTTTGGCTTCGCTCAGCCTTCGTTACAAGTTTGAACATTCGATCAAATTCAGTTTCAATTGGAATCATCATAAAAAGTCCTTTCTTAGTGCAATTGGGGTTTGACGCCGGTGAGGGATGTCGGATTAATAAAGAATTTCCACTTATGTTTGACACCGATGCCCTTAAAACGGCCATCATGAAAAATAAATTCAAAACAGCCGTAATGAAAATCGATTCCCATGATTGTGCGAAACCGAGATCTCAACCTCTGGCTTGCCTCTAAAAAAATATCTTCATCAGAAAACTTTCGTAGTTCATTTTTTACTTCGACCATATACAATTTCTCCTTTATAGTTTCTCATTCAAGCGGCTTCAAGCATTCGACTTAGACGCTCAATTACAGCCGTCAGAGGTTCGTTTTCGACAAGTTCATCAACCGATAAAAGCCCACACCACTCTCGAAAAAGATCCTGCAGGTGATCAAGCGTTCCTTCACAGTCCTGCCAGCCCTGACAGTCCCGTCCCATTTTTGATTTATCTGAATATCTATTTTTCACGTTTTCCCCCTTTGTTATCGAAAATCACGAAGATAAGAATAGTACCCGTTAGCCGAGTCCCAATTCGTTTTGCTTAGTTCAATCCTGCGCTGAATCTCGGCAGAATCACGGTTCATGGTATCAAAGCGCTGCCACGTCTTTCGGAACAGCCCCTTGAAACTTTGGGCCACGACTTGACAAAGCCGGACCACATCGAGCGTTTGTTTTATTTCGGAAACAGTTATTGAGTTCATTTTTTAATCCCCCTTTATAATTAGTGTTGATTAGACAATTTCGATTGCGTCTTCGATTACGTCGTCGGATGGCCCATCGGCTTCAGCTTGCGCTAGTGCCTTTGTCCTAAGCCCCGGAAGTGGCCACCTTGGATTCAGCAGGTGATAGCCAGACATCTGGCAATCCATGTGAAGCTTGATGCTGTCCCAATCGCAACAAAGACAGAAGACCTCTCCTTCAAACCTAAGGAGCTTAGGGCTCTCGCACCGTGGACATTCTTTGAAGACTTCCGAGGGAAGTTTCGTTAGCTTAATTCGTCTATTTGAATCATGATCCATATTTTACTGCTCTTTCTGTTCGGGAAAAGTTGTGCCGAACGGGAACCCATAAGGCATGATCTGTGCCACCGCGCAAAAAAGGCGAAAAACTCGGCACAACACCTCGTTAGTACTCATTAAAAAAATGTTTCCGACCCACAAAAAACGACATCAAGGACAATCCGAAAAAATTCAAAATTTAGAATTTTGAACGAAAAGTTCAAAAAATTGAATATTTTATGCCCTCAAGCCCCGGAAACTTGAAAAACCAGATTTTCAAAAATTTGAATTAAGATTTGCATCCATTGCCGCACTGAGCTATAAGCACACCCCAGGTGAGGTGCCCTAATGATTCTCAAGTCCCAAAACTATAAGTCCCTTCCCCCTGACTTCAAACATGAGGCCACCATCCTCATGCTGGATGACGACGAGTTCATGCACGAGCAAATGAAGCTCATTTTAAAAGAAGACGAAGATACAAAAAATCTTCGCGCTCTCTACTGCTCAAATGCACAAGAGGCCCTGCGAATCCTCTCAGAAACCCCCATTCAAATCATGATACTCGACAAGAACTTGAGTGACTCTGTTGAGAACCCTGATCCAGAATCAAATGGAATCAATTTCATCGGTAAATTTCTTCAGCTTCAGCCCCGCCTTCAAATCCTGGTTGTAACGGGGAGCACTGACCATCAAGACACGGTAAGGGCAATTAAGCTTGGCGCCTTTGGCTATTACGTAAAAGGAACCTCAGACGATTTATTGCGCGAGCAAATCAAGGCCGCCATTCATCACAGCAAATTGGTAAAGGAGCGCTCGCTTGCTGAATTGGGTCAGGCTTCTTCTACAAAGGCTTCAAAACCTGAAACACCAGAATTAGCCGGAATTTCTCTTCCGATTAGACAACTCAGACAACAAGCCCCCCTGTTTGCACAAAGCAATTACCCACTTTTGATTTTGGGTGAGACGGGGACCGGAAAATCAACCTACGCTAAAATTGTAAACGAACTTAGACGCGCTTACCTCAATCAATCAGAGCGACCCTTTATCGAAAAAAACATGGGAGCCATGGCCCCCAACCTTGTTGAAAGCGAACTTTTCGGGCACGATGCAGGAGCCTACACAGGAGCGATGAAAGCCCGATCCGGTATTTTTGAACTCGGAAATGGCGGAACGATTTTCTTAGATGAAATCGGTGAAGCTTCACTTGACCTCCAAGTCAAACTCCTCAAGGTCATCGAAGAAGGCACCTTCACACGGGTCGGCGGCAACACGATCATAACATCCAATTTTAAACTCATTTGCGCGACCAATCGAGATCTTGAGACGATGGTACAGGAAGGCGAATTTCGCGAAGATCTCTTCATGCGAATCTCCTCATTCGTCGTTAGAATGCCGAGTCTTTCCGAAAGAGAAGTTGATATTCCAGAGCTCATTCGCTCCCGCGTTCCGGCGATGGCAAGAGAAGCTGGAGCGATCGTCGCCTTTGAGGATCTCCCTCAAAACTTCATTCAAGCGGTAATAGATAATCCGCCTGATGGCAACGTGCGCGGCATCAACCACCTCTTGGGCCGACTTTTTGCTCTCTCTCCCCGCGACCGAGACCGCAAGCCTGATTTCAGTAACTGGCAATCGATTCCGCAAATCTTCACGGGCAGGAAGAACGCGCCTTCTAGAGGTGACACCGATAACGTAATTACCTTAAAACAACTCCTGAAGGCCGAACTCGACGTCGTAGGCCCAGGATTTACAGGACTTGGCCCTTTGCTTGAGATCTTGAGCGACAAAATCATTGAAAACGGAAGCAAAAAATACCCCAAAGGCAAGGACTTGGCTCAAGTTCTAAAGATTTCTCAAGGCGGCCTCAGTATGCGCTTAAAAACCGCCCATATTCGCCAAGAGAGCAAAAGCGTTTTAGGGCGAAAACAAAAAGCACAAGAAAAACAAGATAGAAAAAACGCAAAACCTAAAAGACAGGAGCCACACGATGACAACGATTTCACTGGCAGAACTTGAAAAGATCTATCACGACCTCCGGGGAAACATAGGCGCGCTTCAAACGATTTGCGATGCATCGTTTGGCAAAGCAAATGACCCGAACAGTGGTGCCCCCTTATACCAGACGGCCCTAAAGCGTATCCATGCAAGTCTCGATCACCTTCGAGTCATGAAAGAGGCTGTAAAGGCTGGCGCTGCGCCAGGAGCAAGAATGTGACACTCTCCCTTTTGCCTCGCCTTTTCAGGGGCATTGAAAACGAGCTTCTGGCCTGGATCGATGTTGATCGGTATCTACCCATTCAGCTCGACATTACAAACCTTTGTAACTTGCGATGCGCTCACTGTTATCACCCCAACCATGTAAACGATGGTGCCATCGATCTGCCCGAATGGATCAACATTCTTAATCAGTATTTTGTGATGATTACGAGGCTGCGGTTCCGCCCCATGATTCTCCTTTGTGGCGGCGAGCCCGCACTGAGTCCTCATTTTCGCCCCCTCTTAGATTGGATTCATAAGAAGAACTCGAAGTCCCGCATCGTGATTCTCACAAACGGCACCTTGCCTGAGCGCCTCAGTACCGATTTGCTCAAGCGCTTCTCCGAAGTCTCAGTTCAAATTAGCTTAGATGCACCGGACGCTGGATCTCATGACCTTATTCGAGGGGTGGGGAGCTTCGATAAAGCCACTGCCTGCGCGAAATTTCTAATGAGCCATGGGATTAGTGCTTATTTTCAAGCCATTCTCGCTCAAAACAGTGCCTCCAAAATTCCCGCATTTTTTGACTTAGCTAAGAAAGTCGGAGTGAGTCACATGAGCTTCACTCGGCTTATTCAAAAAGACCAACCTCGCCCAAATTCACCCGCACCTCTTACTCCACTTGCTTTAAAAAGTGCCTACCAGTCCATCCTAATCGAGTCGGCACGAACCGGAGTCAGGACCCACACGAATCACCCCCTCTATACACTTCTGCACCCGGGTTTAGGAAGAAGTGGTAGATTTTGGGAAGGACTTGTCATCGATTATCAGGGCCAACTTCTCGCGTCTAGTCGTTCCCGCTTGAAACTGGGAAGTGTCCCAGACGGTAAACTTGAAACACTTTTCTTCAATCATCCTATTTTTGTGGCTCTTCGCCGAGGTAAAATCAAAGTCTGTGGGGAATGCCCCCATTTTGATCGCTGCGGCGGGGATCGCAATGCGGCTTATGCCGAAACAGGAGATTATCTGGCCGCCGATCCAGGCTGTTGGCTAGTCTCTAACATTAAAACCCACCCCAAATCCCAACCAAAACCCCAAAAGGAGTATGCGTATGAAACTGCGATTTCGTAAATTGATTTTGACGGCATTAGCCGTGATGCCGATTGCTTCGGTTTCGCTTGCTGCGACCTCAGAACTCTCATCCATGGAAGGTGAAGTCCAAAATGGAATCCTCTTAGGCGACGCCCTCAAAATCAAAGGACAGCTTTTTAATGATTTTGAGACCGAAACCACGATTGACAACGCCATTGCTCGCTTCCGCGATGCCAGCGCGATCAAGAATGAAGACGAGCTAAACGCAAAGTTCAATCAGGCAATACAAACCCTAATGAAAAACGGGCTTCTTCAGATGAATGATAAAAACCTCAGCTCACACATTGCAAGCGGCGGTGGCGGCGGATGGGGCTAGCTCAAAACGCAGGCAATTTATGAAACTAAACCGCTGGATGCCGCTTCTTCTTTTAGCGGTTGGAGGCATTACTATGGCAATCATTTTAAATAAGCCCACTCCCCCCACTGGGCCAATCCGCATCGGAATCGGTGGCGAGTGGAAATCTCTACACCCCGGACTCCAACACACACTTTGGGCGGGCTTGGTTCTCTCTAATCAATTTGATACGCTTGTCGGCGTTGATGACCAGGGTATTTTACAGCCCGGAGGAGCCAAGTCTTGGGACACCTCTGTAGATTATAAACTCTTCACCTTCAAAATCGACACTGCGAAGCGGTTTTCGGATGGAAGCACGTTAAAAGCTGAAGACTTCAAGCGCTCATGGGAGGAGTCCTACCGGCTAGAACCCAAATCCGCCAACAGCAGCCTATTGGATGTCCTTTACCAAATCGAAGGCTTCGAAGATTTTGAGAAGGCGGGAACAATTTCCGGAATTCTGGTTGTAGATGAAGAAACCCTGCTCGTTCGATTTAAGAAGCCCTTTCGAATGGCACTCGAGTATTTTTATGGCGCGAGATTAGCTGCCTTCCGACACTCAGGGGATCACTTGATCGGCACTGGAAAATATGTCATTGAGGAAATCTCTCCTCACAAATTGCGTTTTCTTCCCAACCCTCAACACGCTGAAACGAGCAAACTCTCTATTGTCGAATTGTCCTTTGTCCCCTCTAGTGAATTGAAGCAAAGTCTCGCAGAAGATCGCTTAGACGCAGTGGCATACACCATGGGATCCCGAGTGCTTTCGGATATTTCTAAAAACCCAGACCTCCAAGTTCTTCCTGGGCCTGAGGCAATCCACATTATTCTCAACGTTAACGGCAATTCAGGACATCTATTTGCAAACCCAAGGCTACGACGTGCGCTACAGGCGATTTTGTACCAGCGCATGGCCAGCGAGCCCAACCTAATCGGAGCCAAAGAGTATTTTACGCCTGACCCTCAAATTTTTCTTCCTATCCAAGGAGGGCGAATCAGTGACGAAGAGGCGCTGCAAATCATAAAAGAGGGTGAGAAATTTATTCCGGAGCTGGCCGCCGCATCCCAGAAACAACCCATTGTTTTGATCAATGATGCCGTAGGCGCTTGGATACGCGAGGAGTTCAAAAAATACGGAATCGCAGTTTCGGACAAATCGCGCAGCATTCCCGCAACTGAGTATGCCCACACCGTTTACCAAAAATCTGATTATGATCTCATCGGCACCACGTTTAGCGTGATGAATGGGGATCCTGACGGAATTTATCATGCCTTGGGCAAACGCGGATCAATCCTCTCCCCCATTACCTTTCGCGAAGAGGTAGGAGACCTTTTAGAAGAGGGACGCAATATTTTGCAACCCGACGAACTCAGTGCTCACTATAAAAAGGTTTCCAGGGCCGCACTAGAACAGGTACCCTTTGTTCATATGGGTTTTAGCAGGGCGGTTGCAATCATTAAACAGGATCGGGTAAAAGTTTCGGCTCAGTTGGTGACCCGCAACTACGGTCACGTCGATATTTTTGAATTAAAATGAGCGGGAGACTTCTGCCTCATGAGGCTTAAACACTGGTTTTACCGAAAAACGAGGCTGCCGCTTTTTGCTATCGCTGCGATAGTCATTGCATTGGCGTCTGTGCAGCTTTTTCGGCTAAGGCAAGAGGCTGGCGAATATCGCGCCAAGGCTCTGCGCCACATGACTGAAGTCGCCGGTATTGCTTTAAAACAAAACAATCGCACCCTCATTGAATCGACCCTAAATGCCAGCGAATGGCAGATCGGTAGCTCGTGCGCTGCGCTGTGTTTTAAGAAAAGGATCACCGTATCATCTCGACTTTCAAATATGGAATGCCCCTCCGCATCGCCCAGAAAAGGCCTTATATTTTCAGACGAAATCATCCGCGCACCAATCTCAGGTTTTGCAGATTATGAGATGCGGTTAGGAGTTCCTTGGTTCCACGGAAAGGGTTCACTCTTAGGCTTGATCCTTTTTTCAGCGGCGCCCATAACGGGACTATTCGTATTGATTCGCAGAATCGAGGGAAGCCTCCGCAATGAGATCTTGCAGCCGCTAACAGAAGGTATGCTCTCTAACTCCCCCCTTCATATTCAAGAGTTCGAAGAGCATCGTCAAGCGTTTGCTGAAGCGCAACGAACGAAAACGAGTGAAGCGATCTCGCAAGCGGTGATTCACCGAGGGCAACAAGTGGCCCATGACATTCGCTCGCCAATCACTGCTATTGATATGATTCTCAACACGGTGCCTGAGATCGCAGAGGAGAAGCGACTTTCCCTTCGTCGTGCCGTTACGAGGATTCGCGATATCGCCCATGATCTCAAACGCCCCGTAGCCTTGAGAACCATTCAAATGGTTGAAATAGAGGGCGAGTCAAAATCAGTGCAGTTGCTTTCAACTCTGGTTGACGAATTAGTGGCAGAAAAGAGAAATCAATACCGTCCCCGCCTCAATGTCGAAATCGACAGCCAATCTTCTTTTTGCTCTGGTAGCTATGGAGCATTTGCAGATATTCAGCCGACTGAATTTAGGCGCGTTCTTTCAAACCTCATTAACAACAGCGTTGAGTCAATAATCGATGCGGGTAAAGTCGAAATTTTTCTTACCGCCTCTTCATCGCAGGTCATGATTGAAGTACGAGATAACGGAAAAGGGATCCCCCCCCAAGTTCTTGCGCGTTTAGGCCAACGCGGCGAAACTTACGACAAAGAGGGCGGCTCAGGGCTCGGACTTTATCATGCGCAGCGTACGATTGAATCCTGGGGAGGGTCACTGGAGATTATTTCTCAAGTTTCAGATAGCGGAAAAGAAGGGCATGGCACTTCGATCACCCTGCGCATCCCACGCGCCAGCGCTCCGGCTTGGTTTGTCCCCAAGATCGAACTAAAACCCAATCAGTGCATTGTCATATTGGATGATGATTTGAGTATCCATCACGTTTGGAATGGGCGATTCAAGGTTCCAGAGCTGGAAACCACGGGGATAAACCTGCTTCATTATTCTTCGCCTCAAGAAGTTACCGACTCAATAGATGGCGCACTATATCTTGTTGATTATGAATTTCTCGGACACGACGAGAATGGGCTCGATTGCATCAAACGTCTTGGGATTGCAGATAGCGCCATTTTGGTCACAAGTCGCTTCGATGAACCATCCATTTTGGCCCGTGCTCAGGAGCTTGGCGTCCGGATGATCCCTAAGGGGCTCTCGGGAGTAGTCCCGGTTATTTCGGAGGCCCCGGCTCGCGATGTCGCACTGGGAGGCTATTTTGACGCCATTTTGATCGACGACGATGAGGTTATTCGGGACGCTTGGAGATTTAGCGCCGTTACAAACAAAAAGGAGTTCAGGAGCTTTGACTCGCTTGAACAATTCGAAAGCATCGCAGCAGTGCTTGATCGTTCAACCCCGGTCTTCGTGGATCTGTGGCTTGCCGATGGAGCGTCAGGACTTACCGTTTCGAAGATCCTTCACGACCGAGGCTTCACTGAGCTCCATATTTGCACAGGAACCGATGCCGAAAGCTTGGGCGAAGTGCCGTGGGTCAAGGGGATAAGGGATAAGGTTGCTCCGTGGTGTTAGGCGATATAGGCCGGGGATTTCGGCGGGAGCTTAACCTACTTTCCTACATAATCTCGCATACGATATATTCTTCAATTCGGGAGACTATCGAATGAATAGAAAGTTCTCTTCTCGGCTCATTTCACCATTCTCAAGCGCCACACCTCCTGCTAAAGCTGGAATCCAAACCATGGCAATGACAAAAAAAACCGAACTTTTAAAAGGAATCTTTTACGAAATCGCCCATCGCTCCGGGCGCATGATTGGGCACGGAAAACGCGCGGCCGATCAACTGGGAAAGATCCGAAAAACACTCGCCGGAGCCCTCACCCAAGGTTTAGTTTTTTATTGTTTTCTCACGTTCAGTGTCTATCTCCTGCGGCTAAGTACACCGGACCACACGCTACCGAGCCCTGAAAAAATCAAAAGACGATTTAAAAACGTGCTCCCCGAAGACATCGCCGATAAACTCTCTGAGATCATCACGAGCCAAAAACGGCTTTCAGATGCGCTGCAAGCTCAGCAAATTGAACAGATGTGCAAACTCGTACGTCGCACGCTCCCCTTAGAAGGGAAGCAGGAGTTGTTAAAATTACTCATCGTCTTTTTCCATGTCGACGGAGTGATTGAGCGTGATGAGATAGCAGGACTTCGTTGGATTGCGGCCCAAATGGGGGTCACTCCACAGGCCTTTGACCGACTGTTTAGCACGATTGCGCCAAACGCATGCATTATAGACAAAAACAGTTTTTACGAAATTCTAGGCATCGATAAATCAGCGACGTCAGAGCAAATCCACAAAGCCTATCGCAAAATGGCAGGTCTTTATCATCCGGACAGATATGCGACTCAAACGGCTGAAGTCCAGCAGAAGGCGCATAATCACTTCATCGAAATCAATAAAGCGTTTCGCCGCCTGAAAACCTAACAGATCGGGCCCACCATCATGGAGCGTCTTCGCGGAAGCGTTCGGCGGCCTTTAACCGCTGCTTTGGTGAGGGTAACCAAAGGCTTATTCTTTTTTGCCTTATTCTTATTGGCTAAAATCTTCGCAGGTATCGCACACGCAAATACGACCAAAACTCCAACTCCCATGATGCCCCTCTTTCTCTCTGGGCATTGACTTACTATTAACGCGCCAAAATTACACGCAAAGATTACCCACAGAAATTATAAGGAACGCTTATGCGTGTTCTCCGGTAGCTTCAAAGCAGCCAAAAGATTGAGTCCAGAGAGCAAAACCAGATAGAGCGCAGGTGCGTAAACGGTATGATAAGTTTTGACAAGCCATGTCGCAAACAGGGGCGCCGTCCCCCCAAAAATACATAGCGAAATATTGTAGCCCAGCCCGATCGCACTATAACGAATGCGTGCAGGAAACATCTCAACCAAAGTCGCAGGAATCGGCCCTAAGAAGAACGCCATCATCACCGTAAAGCACAATTGGGCGATCAGCACAGGGAGAAACCCTCCCTGATCCACGAGCATAAAAAGAGGCAAAGTGAGCAGCGCCATCGCAGCACTGCTGAGCACCAAAAGTTGCTTTCGCCCAAGTTTATCCGAGAGCCGCCCCGTGAGAGGGATCATGAGAATGAGAAGCATCATCGAAAAGGTATTGAGCGCCATCGCGTAAGGCACATGCGGATGAACGTAGCGACTCAGAAGCGTCGGCCACCAGACAAACAGCAAGTAAAACCCACCGCCCACAAGAATGACGAGCATCGAAGCGTGAAAAATCCCGCCGGGCGCAAGCTCCAGTGCATCACGCAAGGGATTGCCGCCCAATTTTCCCTCGGCCTTCATCTTTTCAAAAACCGGTGTTTCGTCAAGCTCCTTACGCATCCAAATGCCCACGAACCCAATAACGAGTCCGAACAGAAACGGCAGTCGCCAACCCCAGTCCGCCAACTCTTGAGGCCCAAGTATCGCGCCTAATGCCACGGCACCCAGTGAGCCCAACATGATCCCCGTGTAGCAGCTCGCAAATGTCCAACTGCTGAAATATCCTCGCTGCCCGGCCGGCGCAGTTTCAGCAACATAGGCGATAGAGCCTATCAATTCTCCGCCCACCGAAAGTCCCTGCAAAATTCTAAGCAAGATGAGCAAAACAGGCGCCAGCGAACCGATATCCGCATGAGTGGGCAAACAACCGATGAGAAAAGTCGGAATCGCCATCATCATCACCGAGATCTGAAGCGCCTTCTGACGCCCCAATTGATCCCCGATGTAGCCAAAAATTATCCCCCCGATCGGGCGCACGAGAAACGCGGCGGCAAAAACGCTGAACGCGCTCAGCAGGGAATCCAGAGGATCATCTGAAGGAAAAAACTTTTCTCCAATGATCGGAGCGAAGAAACCAAAAACCGCGAAGTCAAACCACTCAAGGACATTCCCCACGATCCCGCCGAACAGGTTTTTGTTCATGGCGGCCGCCTGCTTTTGGCTTAAGACTTTAACGCCCCGAGAGGCCTTTGCCTTGCGGTTTGCCATGATTTGCGCAAGCAGATTTGAAATCTCGTCGCCTGGTGCGGCATCTTTAATATCGGGGGGCTTAAGTTCCATGACCTATTGTAACCCTGACATGCCACGGCTGACAAATGCTATTACTTTCAAATGGGCGAGCGAATTGCCTCAAAATATCTGTTACTTAGATGCGGTGCGCAGTTTTGGTTGAATTACCTGGTAGCGCGAGAGCTATCATCAAAAGAGCATGTTCCCAAGCACGACCCGCATCTTATTGGTCGATGACATGACCACAGAGCGTCGTCGCTCAAGGAACTTGCTTGAACAACTTGTTGTAAATCCGCCCACGCCTGAATCTTTTAATAAAAAGTTAAAAGAAATCTGGGTTAAGATTCACCCCTGATTAACGGCTAGCATTTCCTGAAGTTTAAAATCCACGACGTTCCCGCCTCGGACTTTTCCAAAGAAGAGCGATACTCCAGCAACCGCCCGTCTTTTAGAGTCACTTTACTATAGTCATCAATACTCATTTCCGAGCCCCCGAATTCGATCTGCTTCAAAAACGCTTCAGGCTCCGCCATCTGAGCGGTGATCAATTTTAGCACAGGCGCGTATTGCTTCTGTGCGAGCAGATCTTGCGGGATACTCCACAAGGCTACAAATTCAGGGTTGCATTCAACGATCTCCCCTTTGGCACTGATGACGAGAAGCCCCTCCTCAATGGGCTCCGGTGCACTCACAGGCTCCGGGGTTTCAAATCGGGCGCCGGCAATGATCTGTTCATCTACGTTCTCCTGGAACTTCTCCGTTAAAGGTTCTTTTACCGCTGCCACGGGAGGTTCAGGTTGCACGCCACGTTTGGATCTCTGCACGATCCAGAATAATGCCACCAGCATCAGAGCAAAAAAGGCCGTCACGCCCTTCGAAATCCAGCGCGCTACATGCGCCCCACGCTGCCAAGCCGTCGCATCGACTTCAACTCCAACAACGACTCCAGTGGGCGCACTAGCCGCCATTAAAGGAGCAAAGCCTGAAACTCTCGCCCCTCCCTTAAGTGAGGCAGTCGTTTTAACTTTACCTTCACCAAAAGCCTGCTGAAGCTCCATGGGCGCGTCAGGATAAGGAGCGCCTATCTTGACTCCGTCATTCGTTTGACGGCTCGAGCTCGCATCCAGAATAATAAGAATCTCCCCTTGCGGGGGTTTCGCAAAAAAACGAACTCGGAGAATGTTTGCGTCAGCATCGCAGATTGCGCCAGCGAGCTTCGTCAATCGCTTATGATAATCCAAAAGGGCAGAATCAGGTGCGGTACCAGCGCGAGGAAAAACCAGTTTCTTCAAATTCTCTGCACTGCCCATGGCCGCGACCACTTTTGCCAAGCTGCCCACTCGGTCCCGAAGCGCAGCCTCATGTGCCCGTCTTTGGTAGACACTCACGCACCATCCTGAGATCAGTACTGCCAACAACGAGAGCGCAAATCCCGCGCGAATTGTGCAAGTAGACCATGAAAGTGAACACTGAAACAACGAATTCGATTGGTTCGCGGGCCGCATTATCGCCATGATATTTTTGCTCCGAGGTGGTTATATTTAAGATTATACATTGAAATCCTGAAAACCTACTGCTTTCTTCGCTCAACTAAATCAGGCGAGCGACCGCCAACAAACCCCAGTCTTTTCGCTCCAACCTAAAACAGGAGATGGCAATTTCTGCCTAAAGTATAGACAGTTTTTGATCAAATCATCAATTCTCGTGTTTTTTGACCCTAGAGCGTCTATCATGAAAGACAGACTACCCAGTAGAGATCCGGAGCATTTTTATGGAAGAAAATGAAGACCATCGCAATTTCCTCTTCAGTAACTATATCTTCTTTATTGATAAACTTTTTAAACAATCCACAGCCAATCTTCATCAGCTCCTGAGCACAGACAAAAAAGAATCCCAACTCCTCACCTTTGACAAATCCGAAGAAGTTGCAGAACTTTTGGAAAGAGCAAAGGCCTTAAAAGATGAATTACGAAGAGCCCCCTCAGGCCCGACCTAAAAGACTTCACGCATATTACGCAACTCAAGGATCACGAACAGCTCTACAAGAGAAACCCTTTCTACAAATTCTCGCAACATCTCCTCATCTGCTTTCATCATGCTTCTAAGAAATACTTTAAGAGTTCGATGCAGCAACTCTGCAGCTACAGCCCAAAAAAAATCGAACACGTCGACTTTTGGGGGCTTACGATCTTAGGCATCTTGTGCTTTGCCGTTTCCGCCTTCACGACAGGGTATGGCGTCAATCACATCCTTCAAGACAGCAGCCTTGCCATTTTATCCCCATTTTACGGAGAAAAGGGCGCAGCCCCTCGCGTCTTCGTCTCCTTTATTTGCGGATGCATTCTTTCCTACATTATTTTGCACTTTAAGATTTCACTCTTTCGCGGAGTCCTGTCCGAAGGCAAAGTCTTCAAGGGTATCCGATCAGTCTATATCAGCAGTCCTTTTCGAGTTCTGCTTGCTACTCTGATGGTCTTTGTATCTCTTAAGACCAATTACGATGGCGGCGTGGCTTTTCTTTCTAAATCCGAATACATGACCGAGCAATATCGACTGATTCACGCTCGAGCCGACACGGCGTTTGCTCCTGTCATGATTGGCGAGAAGTCGGCAATCACCTCATTTCATCAATCCGTCACCTCCTTGAAAGAAAGCGGCAAGCTTATTGCCGCGCAGTTCAAGACCTTTCCTTCTGATGAGGCCACCGGGAGCGCATCAAGCGGCTTCGCGGGCCAGGGCTCACGTTTCTGGGGGAAGTCGTATGTGATCACGGGCGATTATAAAGCCATCAAAAGCTCAGCCCCCACTGGACACGATCGGGTGGCAAAAGAAGTCAATGACGTCATCCAAGCAAGCGGGCTCGATCTCACCCTTTCAGTTGAGGAAAAAATTAGTAAGATCGTTGCTGAGTATGAATCATTCGTGAAGTCGCAAGATCAGCAGACCAAGAATTACCTCGTCGAACTCGATGGCATTATTAGAAGTGAGCACAGTCTCTTGCCCCATTTTTTGGCTTTGGCTTTTGTGGAGTATTACGACCTGGATCGGATCGTAAAAAAAATGAGCGTTGGGTTTTCGGCAACCGCAGAACACTATAACGACACCATTGCCCAACTTGAAACCATGATTGCAAAACACATTCATGTATTGACGCAAATCGATCGTGCCGGTAACGCCAAGGCAAGAATTTATAAGGTCTCCATCTCTTTTCCGCCCATGAACACGGAGGCGGTAGCCGCGCTGACCCAGGGCCTCCCGAAGGTTAAATATCTATCCTTCGTTGAACTCACCCAATTACTTAGGAGCAAATATGGAGTGGTCTGGGCTCAAGTTGTCGTCGCCCCCATCTTGACGTTGTCGGGGCTCATTGATCTTGCCGACCTCGTTTTCTTAGGCCCCTCGCTAGCGGCTCGCGGCCGAAAAGAAGCAGAAATCATCGCGACGAAACAAGAGGAGCTTAATGACTGGGAAGAGAAGTTTCTCAAGCAGGTCTACATTTTTCTTTATGACGACGAGATCGCTCAAGTCTATAACCGCCTGATCCCTTCGAAGGGCGTCCTGCTGATGGACTCATTTTACCAATTACTTGAAGAAATCAACCCCCGGGTCATCGACCCACTTGATAAACCCATCAGCACTTTATTGTTGGATTACTTCAAAAGCGATTTTCGTGGCCACCATACCCAGGCGGCAAATGAGTACAACGAGAGAATTGTTGCCATTCAAGGGCTGATCAACAATCCAGAGTTCTGCCTGAATCGCTATCTCGAGATTATCTTTCCAAAACTCGACGATATACTTAGGCAATCCGATTTTACCTTCGCCGAGATCGACCGCAGAATTCAAGGGGAACAACAACAAATTCTCAACCGAGTCCTGAAGCGAACAGAGGAACTCTCTGAAGCATCCGAAACGTCGTCTTTTTACGCCTTCTTTAAGACGAAACGGCGCTTAAAGCGCCTTACCAAGGAGGAGCAAAACCTTTCACAAAAGCTCATTCAGTGTGGCGTTAAAGGAGAGATAAACGCACTCTTTGATTACGGAAAAATGCGAAGAGAAACCTTGGAGAAGAAGCTTCAGCAGATTCGCACGCAATTATCCAATACGACTTTGGAACTAGAAACTCAAAAAACAAAAGCTGAACACTATCTGACATCGGGCACCGCTGATTTGAATAAACTCGCAATCGCCTGGAAAATGGCACTCTCATTCATCGCCGAAGCCTATAATCCCCAAATGATCCATTCGACCCACACAATCATGAGCAGGCGCAGGTGGCTCTCCATGATTGGACATAAGGTCAATAGACCCAATGCAAATACTCCCACACAAGGAGCAATATGTTAAAACTTTTTGACATGACTGAATACAAGGAAAATCTCGAACGCCTCACCGCTTGCTTTGAAACCACGGTGGGAACATTTGAGGTCCTCCTGTACGCCAAAGAATGCCCGATCACGGTATGGAACTTTGTCAATCTGGCCGAGGGAAGGCAACAAAGCGTTAGGAGAGGGAATTTTTACGACGGACTCACCTTTCATCGGGTCATAAAGAATTTCATGATCCAGGGGGGATGCCCTGATGGCACAGGAACAGGGACCCCGGGATATTATTTTAACAACGAAACCCGCCCCGAACTCACCCACGATGCGCCAGGAGTCGTTTCGATGGCTAATGCAGGCCCCAACACCAATGGGTCTCAATTCTTTATCATTCTTGCCCCCCAAAAACAGCTTGATGGACGTTATACTGTTTTTGGAAAGATAACCAAGGGACTTGAAGTGGTGCAAAGCATGACAGACGCTCCCATGGGGCTTTACGATCGTCCGGCTACCGATATCGTGATCAAAAAGCTTGCGATTAGGAGATCTGAATGAATAATAGCGAATTCGAGGACATTTTTTGTTTAATCGCAAAATCTGCGGGTCGGTTTTGTGGGATTTTTTTTGACCACCTTTTTCTTGAAACCGAGCAAGCTCAACTTGCTCAACAAGCACGAAGAACATCCTCGCCCAACCTTCCCATTAAAATCCAACTATCCACCCCTTCAAGCGACTATGATCGTTTTTGTGATGAAGACCTCCCTCAAAAACGACTATCCGTAAAGCCTAAGCCAAAAGGAGAACGCCAATGACCGAAAAAAAATACACCATAATGATCGTCGATGACGAAGCCGATATTATCGAAGGACTAACGGACGCCCTTTCAGATGATTACAACGTCATCTCGGCTCTTTCAGGCGAGGAAGCGCTCCAAAAGATGGAAGAGCATTTTGATCTCATAATCTGCGATATGCGCATGCCGGGCATTCAAGGCTACGACGTATTGAAAGCCGTGGTCAAAAAAGACGAGCGAATTCCCAAAATTCTTCTCACCGGCTACGCGGATCTCGAAGCAGCCAAGGCTGCGGTCAATGCAGGCAAAATACAGCGCTACGAATCAAAACCGCTTAACATCGCGACACTAAAAAAGATCGTCAAAGAGGAACTTGAGCGATACTCGGCGAGCCCTAAAAACTAATACCCCCTTATGACCAAGCCCGATGAGTTAGAATATCAGCAAGTTCAAATTCTCAATATTCTACCCAATCAAATTCTAAATTTTGACCTCTACCTCTTTTTGCCTGCCAATAATAAGCACATTAAATATGTTGCCGCTGGTGATCGCATGAGAGAAGAGCAATTACAGCAGTTAAAATTCAAAAAGACCATGTTTATGCACATTCGATGTGATGATGCCGAAAAATACAATTCTTTCATTAAGTCCAACATTCGAAACCTGCTCAATAATGAGGACAAGAACCTTAGGATCATGGCGATTAAAGCCTCTGCAAAACTTGTGATGAACTCCCTAGACATGGTAGGCAGCGAACTCGACCTCATTACTTATAGCAACAACTGCGTCGAAGTGGCCAAATCCGTAGCTGACGAACTCACTCATTCAAACATCAGTGATGCCTATTCTACCGTTCTCGAATTCATGTCAGGCACTCCTTCGCTATCAAACCACTCGCTCATGGTTAGCTCGTTAGGCGTATTTATGGCTATGTCGCTCGGCAACTACGCACCTAAAACCTTCACCGAAGTGGCCTACGGTGGCCTCATCCACGACATCGGACTCAGTGCACTCCCTCTGGACATCACCGCTAAATACCTGGCCGGCAAAGAAATGACCCCCGAGGAAACCCTTCTCCTGCAGACTCATCCTGCGATGGGATTAAAAATGATTGAAAAGCTCACTCACTCCAAAATCATTACTGAAAATATTATCAAAGTGATCCTCGAACATCACGAAAACATGTCTGGCACAGGTTTTCCTCAAAAACTGATTTGGAGCAAACTCTCCTATGTTCCAAAAATAGTTTCACTCGCGGATAAAGTCGCCCTAGCAATCGCCAAAAACATCGGTAGTGACGACTTGAGCCTAAAAAATATCCTTTTGCAGATCCTCAAGAAACAAGAGCAAAGTCAGATCCAAAATTACGACAAACGAATGATCAGAATGATTCTGGAGAACTTTTAAAAATGGACGCGCTCACAAAAGCTTTATCAGATGAAAATGAGGTTTTAAAATTCGAACTCAATGAAACTGCTCGATCTTTCAGTACTTTGATTGAAATTCTCGCCAATATCAGCTCAGCTAAGAATCTCGTGAGCATGTTTGAGGGTGTCCTGACCATTCTCAATAACCACTTCAAATTTGATAAAAGTCTGTTCGTAATTCAAAAAAGTGACGAATACCGGGTTTTGGCGAGCTCTGGGTTCGACGAAGGCTTCAAGTTCAAAGAGCCCAAGCGGACTCCAGATTCGCTTGCCTGGTGTGCGCAAGAAATCAAATCGTTTCTCATTGTGAAGGAACTTTGCAGTGATGAGCGTTTCGATCAAAATGAGTTCTTTGAACAAACGCATCCCATCAGCACCATAGTAACCCATCTCGAGCACGGCAAAGTTTCAGGTGTTTTTATGTTTTATCTTTCGCCCAATTCTATTGGAGCCCTGCGCACCCTTTCCAATAGCCTGGATATGCTTTTGAGCGTTTTGGGGCCGTACCTTGGCGGATTCGTTTCGAGCCTCGAAATCGAAAAAGAAAAGAAGGAAATTGAAGCTCGCTTGATTCAAAACGGAAAACTCGCATCCATCGGGACCATGAGTGCCGGCATTGCCCACGAACTCAATAATCCCCTTTTTTCTATCATGACTTACGCCGGTTTGATCGTGGAGAAGCCTGAGGGTCCAAAAACCACACTTTACGCCGAAAAAATTGTAAAAACCGCTGAGCGCATGAAAGGAATTATTACCCATCTTTTGAGTTTTTCCCGCGAATCCGCACATTTTGATTATACCGACATTCGAGAGTCCATCTTGCAAGCCCACGCTCTGTTTGAGCAGCGATTAAGGGAGGAAAACATAGCTATTAACCTTAGCTTTGCGGACGCTAACCCCATGCTTTGCTGGGGGGATCGAGTTAAACTCGAGAGCGTTTTTCAAAACCTTATTGGCAATTCAAGAGACGCCTTCGAATCCGTGACGAATGGGCGAAAAAAACAGATCTCGCTTGATGCTAAAACCGATGAAGCTGGAACCCGAATTATCTATAGTGATAACGCCGGGGGAATGACCCAAGAAGTGCAAAACCGAATTTTCGATCCCTTTTTCACGACTAAACCGGTCGGCAAAGGCACGGGGTTGGGAATGAATATTGTTTTCATGATTATTAAGCAGCATCTAGGCGAAATCTCTCTCTCGAGCACCTTGGGCGAGTAAAGTGGACCCCATTGTCTAGACAAAAATTAACATAAAATAAGATGGTATTTTACACTAAGGCTGTTTAATAAACTCACCGAACCAGTCCTCCTTCG
>JBBCAV010000106.1:0-14376 GCA_051382305.1 Bdellovibrionota bacterium FG-2 | reverse complement strand
ATTCGAAGCTATCTCTCCACCTGCAGAAAAAATGGAGTGCATCCCATGGATGCGCTGCGGACGCTGTTCGCAGGAAAATTACCCGACTTCATGTCCTAGACGGCTGGCCAATTACAGATACTTTTCATCTGAAGAAAGCGTTCCAGCCTTGGACTTCAAAAGAGTCATATAGGAATCAAAGTTGGCTGCATTCGGAAAAGGCGGGAGACCGGGGTGAAATTTGGGGGTAACGGGAGTAAAACCCGCACCAAAGAGTTCGTAAACCTTTTCATATCGGACGCCGTCCTTTACCGACAGATCGCTCGAAGAAGTGGCCGTCAAAATCACGGAGTCCGCGTTCTTTCGGTAATCATAAAAGAACTGCCCATCAAAGAGATTCACAGGGGAGGGATCAAAATATTTCAACCGCGAAACGACGGGCGAAAGAAGGGTGGCGCCTGAAGCTTCCGGGCTCGCGGTGCTCCCAGGCGGACAAACCTCTGCGGAGTAAGCTGCGCCAGCCAAAAATGTCCCAATAATTGATCGCCACAAGAAATACACTTTCACGAAAACTTATCGACCAAGATCGCCCCATACTTCAGTGATTAATAGCGCCAATTCCATGACACACTCACCTTGCGGTGCGCGGCATTTTCTTTTGCTGTTTTCGTGGCCTTCGTTATACTCATAGAGTGAACATCCTACTCATCCAAGACGACACACCGGCAACGGCAAGCCTTGCCACCAGCATTGAAGTCACTTTTCGCGCAAGCGTGCACCGAGCTGCGACGTTTCAGACCGCCATTGAATTTCTTCTGGACGATAATGAACTCGATCTCATCATTTGCGATGATCAAAAAGAGAGCACCCGTCTCTTCAAGTACCTTGTTTCTGTAGGATCCCTCTTACCAATCATAGTGTTTACTAAAAGCGGAGCACCCCTCAAGCCCTTGTTTCCAGACCTTCGCATCATTGGGTACGCAAACGCGGATCAACCCCGCGAATTTGTCAACAAAGCGATCGAAAATGCTCTCAAGGTGGGAGACCTAACCCCGAGCTTGGATGAAGCAGATTATTGCCGCATTAGAACCAATTTGCTCGTCAAAGCAAATCCGCTCAAATGCGCCGTATATATTCGCCTTTCAAAGCTCAAGTTTGTTAAAATATTTCAACCCGGCGACACCTTTGACCTCGTAGACCTTGATCGGTTTGTCATTAAGAAGGGCATAGAATACCTGTATGTGCACAGGGGAGAATATGAAGCGCTAGTTTCGCAATTCCAGAGCAGCGTCGCTGCCATCGCTGCAAATGAAGCCACGACGCCTGAAATTGCGCGCGAACTGGCGATCTCCACCCAAGATGCAATTCTAGAACTCAGTACAAAGCTGGGTTTCACTAAAGAAATAGAAGCCGTTGCAAAAGAAAACGTCAAACTCGCGGTCAAAGCCGTAGGACAAAATCCTCAGCTTTCTAAGATCCTCATGGCGTTCGTGACCGCAAAAGGGAACTACATCAGCTCTCATAGCATCGTAGTTGCCAATGTCGCTTGTGCACTGGCAAGCCGGATGGATTGGCCTTCGGAAACGACCTTCCAAAAGCTTTCGCTTGCTGCAATTTTTCATGACATTATGCTTCGAAACAACACTCTTGCAGCCGTCCATGATTTGCTTGAGCTCGAGCGGCGGCAAACTGAATTTACGATCGAGGAGATCCACGCATTTAAGGAGCATCCTCTCAAGGCAGCGGCGATTGTGCAAAAATTCACCGAAATTCCCGCCGACGTTGATACGATCATCGTACAACATCATGAGCGCCCCGACGGAACGGGCTTTCCAAAAGGGCTTACCGCATCGCAGATCTCGCCGCTGTCTACCCTCTTTATCGTCGCGCACGAACTCGTTCAATACGTCTTTAATCGGCACCCTAACGAAGGCTTTCGCGATTTCGTCGAGCAGTACAAAAGCAAATACAACATGGGGAACTTCAAGAAGGTGCTCGCCAAAATCACAGTCGATGAACCCGAAGAAACTCCCCCGACGAAACCTGCGCCCTAAAGGCCCCGCATCCACTCTGGCCGAAGCGCATGATTTTCGATTGCCCACTGGAGGGTACTAAGAATCTCTTCTTTATCGTCAGGTAAACAACCCCGTAGAGGAACATAGTTTGACGCGTGGTTCGTCCGAAAAACAATCGAACTCGTTGGAGAAATCTGCGCCAGAATCTGCCCCAACTCCGCAAGCAACTCCTGCGGCGAAAGGGGCTCAAACTCGCCTCGTTCTACTTCCGCTGCAAGAGGGGTCCCTGGCACGAGAGTCAACGTCAGCGCGCTGAAAAAATCAGGAGACATTTCGCTCACAACCCTCGCGGTTTCCTGCGCGTGGAGCGAAGACAGAGCCCGCCCTCCCGCACCCAAGAGTGCGATCACACTCGTTTGAATCCCCGCCTGTTTAGCTCGCTGTATGGCCAAAGTCATCTCGCTTGCGGTAGCGCCTTTATCGAGCTTCCGCAGCACTTCATTGCTGCCAGACTCTAAACCCAGATAGACCATTGCCAGTTTATGTTCGCGAAGCGCCTGCAGCTCGTCTCCGGTTTTTTGTAAAATCCCCCTAGAATCTGCATAAATCCCCACACGTTCAAGTGCAGGAAAGGCCAGCTCGAGCTTCTCGAGTATTTGGAGAAGCTTCGAAGTCTTTAATACCATGGCGTCGCCATCGGCTAAGAAAACTCTTCGCGTGTCAGGATACCGTCGCGACGCCTCTTGAATGTCCTCCAAGACCTCCTCAACGGGACGAACCTTGAACTTCTTCTCGCGATACATCGCGCAGAACGTGCACTTATTGTGGGTACACCCGTAGGTGATTTGCAAAATTAAGCTGTCAGCTTCGCTGGGTGGACGAAAAACAGGTTCGAGATAACGCATATTTGTCTTCGAATCCAAAATATACACAGCATGGCACCAAAGCGCCAACTAATTGTCATTTCACTGTTCTTGCAACCTCTGCTAAAATAGATCTAATGGCTAAAGAAGAAAAAAAAGAAGCGGCAGAAGAGGCGCCCGTTTCACCCGAAGCAAAAGCGGCAAAACTTGTTCTTTTAGCCGTCATTGTCAACATGGTAATTGTTATAATAGGAGCAGGCTCCACCTACTTCACGCGCATTCTCTACAAACGTCCTGCGATCACGGAACCCACCGAGCGCGATCGACTCGAAAAGAAATATTCAGACAAAGATCAAAAGAATGAAGGGGGGATGGTTATTTTCAAACCCCTCACACTTAACATCGCTTCAAAACCCAATCCAATTAAAGGCGCTGACGGAACCGATTCCCAACTTCAAGGGAAAATCCATTATGCCACGATCGGTTTCGGAATGGAAATCCGGGAGGCTTCACGCAAAGAGCGCATTGAAGCCCTAACTCCCGTGATTACCGATCGGTTTCTCTCAATGCTTGGCCGCAAGGAGATGCATGAACTGACCTCCGTGCAGGGCCGCTATCTCCTTCGGAGTCAGCTTGTCGACATGCTCAATGAGGTCGTGGGAAGCCAATCCGGTATGGGCGAAGAAGATCTCATCACGAATGTGTTTTTTACGGAGTTCCAAATTCAATAAGCGTCTCTAAAACGAAACCCCTAACCGAAAGCTCGTCGCATACACCAACGAGGTGGCGTTGTCCGTCCCGGTATTTGAGAACTTGTGATACCCACCCGGCACGAAAAGGCCAAAATCCCAGTTAAACTGAAACGCCTCATCCCACTGAAACGAAGTTGTATAATCCGTTTCCCAACCCAAGGAACTTTCCTGATCTTTTATCGCGGGACCCACCATCTGCCTTAAGCGCGTATTATAGAAATACTTGCCCGTGACTGCGGTTTCAAGCGCCTTGGCATAAGTCCAATTCAACTTGAAACCCCATTTATCAACATGCGCCGCCCCCCCCACACTAATGAAGTTCGCATTCACGATCGGGTTATCATAAGGAGAAGCCAAGTTTGCAGCACCCACTGCAGCACTATTTTGAGTATTGATTCCCGCAAAATTTGCCAACTGATAATTAAACATAATCATCGCAGGTCGAATATTGGGATGAAAATAGAAGGCCTTGAACTGAGTCAGGTCCGTAGAATCCCCATTCGGTTGCCCAGGTGCATGCCCCACTTTTACATAACTTTCCCAAGAATCCGACATTTTCCAATTAAGCTCACCCAACACTGCAAAAGTCGAATACTCAGGCCCATTAAGATTTCCACTCGTAATCGGAAACTCCCCAGAGAGTGTGAATTTACCCAGCCGCTTTTTTCCGTAAATATCCCAAGTATTAAAATGCATCGCTCCAGCAGTATTTTCCGGACCCGCAAGGCCGTTGCTTCGATCCTGCTCCGTACCCGCAATTCGTCTTACCAAATTCACACCGCCATCAAAGTCCTCATCCGGATTCTCGTAACGAAAAGCGAGCGTATACTCGGACACGCCACTGATTCCCTGCTCGGTGACACTTTGAGGACGAACACACACGCCGCCCACAACCGAGCACGCGCCGCCAATAGTGTTTCCAGCCGAATAAGAAACAAAACTCGGAATAAACGTAAACGCCCCAAATTTGGAGATCAACCTGATCGTATCTCCGGTTGAAGAATACCGATCCCACAACCCGTCACCGGAATTCCAAACCACTCCCAAGCCCCAATTCAAAGGAGCACGCCCCACTTGAACCGTTCCAAACTCACTTAAGAACTCGCCCCAAAAGCGCTGGGCTGTAATAGGCGCTCCACGATTAAACGTAGAATTCCAACGACGCTGATCAGTCGAATACGGAACGCCATTCCCAAAAATTCCGTATACGGGATCCCCCACCCACCACTCAGATTTGATATAGACGTTGTCATTCACAACGAGCTTCGGGCGAAGCTTCATGAAGAGAGTCTGAAAATGTGCCGTGCGCTGGCCACCACTCGGGACATAGTAGCCGTTTCCTAGCGCGCGAGCGGGATCATACACTTCACCGTCGGGTGTATTATCAAGCGCGTAGTTGTGGACGATATTCAGTTCGGATCGAAACTGACCCGACCAATCCAGCTCCATCGCAGACGACTGGACGCTGGCCCCCAACATCAACCCCATAACTCCGGCTTTCAACCCTACCGACACAACACGAATTTTATTCAAGCAAGTCTCCTATAGCTATTCAGAACCTAAGGCCTATCCAGTTTTCTATTGACCAGATAGAGTCCCGTCAAGGAGATTAAATAAAACAGGAAGTTTGATTTTGACCCCCATGCGAAAAACCATAAAAAAAAGAAGCTCTCGGAACAAAAAACTCTGGAAACCCCTCGCCCTCCTGGCGTTGATAGGCACCGCCCTTTTTGGGGTTTACCTGGGTTTTCTCTACGTACAATTAGGCCGAAGCTTCGTGCAACAGAGTCAATTCATTCCGACGCGAATCTACTCAGATATCCTACGAATTAGCCAACCTCAGCGACGAGGATTCATCCTGGAACAGCTCAAAAACCGGGGCTACGAAGCCAAACTTGCGCCAGAATCGATAAGTTTCGAGATGCATCAAGTCAATTATCCCATCTACCTCATTCCAGAAAACCACCCCACCATTGACGCGTACGGCAAGAAAACAATTCTTAAATTTGAAACACCCGCTGCGGACGCTCCGCTCCAATCCATCGAAGTTGGGGGCCGAGCAACCCCTGACCTCTACCTTGAACCCGAATTGGTCGCGACATTATCTCGTCCCTCTCAAGCGGGCGAACAGAAATCAGATCAAAATGAGGTGCGCGACGTTATCAAATTCGATGAAATTCCAAATCACGTCAAAACCGCCATTATCGCAATTGAAGATCAACACTTCCTAGAACACAAGGGATTCGACCCTCGCGGAATTCTTCGCGCCGTGTGGGTGAATATTAAAACCCGCTCTCTGGCACAAGGCGGAAGTACGATTACGCAGCAGCTGGTAAAAAATCTAACCGCCAGACGGGGAAAAAATTTCTTTAAAAAAATAAACGAAGTGTTTCTCGCCATTCTCTTGGAACTCCGCTTTGAAAAAGAGCAGATTCTTGAACGCTATCTCAATGAAGTTTATCTCGGGCAAGTCGGAAACCTCGAAATCCATGGCGTCTCCGAAGGAGCCAAGCACTTTTTTGGCAAAAGGCTCGAGGAACTCAACCTCGCTGAAGTCGCACTGATGGCGGGATTCATTCGGGGTCCGGGCTTTTATTCGCCGTACACTCATCGCGCACGCGCGATAGACAGACAAAAACTTGTCCTAAAGAAAATGGTCGAAACCGGGCAACTCGCAGAAGGAGAAGCCAAAGAAGCCCTGAAAATGCCCATACGCCTGGCGCCGGCACAGACAGCCTCCAACAAAGCGCCTTATTTTACTGACTACGCAAAAGCTGAACTCATCCGCCTTCTCAAAGATCGGGTTAGCGAACAAGAAATTCCGCAAGCTGGGTTTCACGTTTACACGACGCTCGACGTGCCCCTCAATGCGGCCGCGCAAAAAGCGGTCGCCGACGGCGTCGCTCATTTGGACAAAGCTCTCAAACTCCCCCCCGGGCTCAAACTCGAGGGGGCACTCGCTAGCGTGGATCACCACAACGGATTCATCCGGGCGCTCGTCGGGGGCCGCAACTACGCGGCTTCCACTTTCAATCGCATCCTCAACATGAAACGCCAGGTGGGCTCCACTTTCAAACCCCTCGTATTCCTAGCCGCAATCAAAAAGAGAACGGATGTCCATGGCGTTCCCTACACCCCCGGCTACCCCATGGAAGATGCCCCCTGGACGATTGAATATGATAACGGAAAACAGAACTGGTCCCCGAAAAACTACGAAAAAGAATTCCTGGGCTGGACCTCCCTGCGCACTGCGCTCGCCCACTCCGTAAACACGGTAACGGCTAAGCTTGGTTACGAAGTCGGTCTCTCCGAGATAATTCAACTTGCAAAAGGCTTGGGGGTGGAATCCGATCTCCCCGCCGTGCCCTCCCTCTCCCTGGGGGTCGCGGAGCTCTCCCCTATTGAACTGCTTCGCATCTATGGGACCCTTGCGAACCACGGTCTTCAAGAAGAACTCACCGTGATTCGTGGAATCACCCAAGACGATGGAACGGGTTACGCACGTTTTGTTTTTCATCCTAAGAAAATATTGGAGTCAACTGAAGCGGACCTCATGACGGATATGCTTGAATCCGTCTTCACTGAAGGAACAGCACGGACAGCTCGTGATTTGGGCTATAAGAACGCTGCGGCCGGGAAAACGGGTACCACGAGTCACCATCGCGATAGCTGGTTCGCAGGCTATTCTCCTCAACTTACCACCGTGGTATGGGTCGGTCTGGACGAGGCCCCCCACCTGGAGGAACTTCAGGAAAAAGGTAAAAAGAAAACCAAACTCCTCCTCACCGGAGCCACGTCCGCACTTCCCATCTGGGTCAATTTCATGAACACGGCGCTCCTACGCCAGCCTCCCGAAGGATTTCCTCAGAATCCGGATCTCGTTGATGTGAAGCTTGATCGAAAAAGTGGAAAGCTCGCGACGTCAGACAGTCCGGCTTCAGATGTGATTTCAGAAAAGGTCATTCGCGGCACGGAGAAATAAGAAGACAAGCAGGGCGAGAAATGCGGCAGGTGGCGACCCGGAGGGGGTTGGGTTCCACCACCTGCCTGCTATGGGTGGGTTGTGCTAAGAATGTTTTGCCTCAACACAGTTAGAACAATAACGAAGGGCCGTTAAAGAGGCATTAATAGGAAATTAATTCTTTTTAATCTTCACAGTAAATGAAGCGCCTGGATGAGCGTCGCTCACTTCAATTGTTCCTTGATGAATTTCAATAATTCGCTTCGCAATAGGAAGTCCGAGACCTACGCCAGCGACTGAATTGCGCGTATTTTCAGCCCTAAAAAATCGACTAAAAATGCGCTCTCTTGCCTCGAGCGGAATCCCCGGCCCGCGATCACTTACTCTCACGGAAACAAACGCAGGCTCATCGTTCACTTCGACCTCGACACAACTGTCTTCTGGGGAAAACTTAATTGCATTCTCTAGAAGATTTCGAAGCATCACTTGCAGAAGATCTGAATCCCCTAAAATCTCAAAAGAACCAGAGCCCCCTAAATTAAACCGAATTTTCACCTTCCTAGTTTGCGCAAATCGCTCAAGGCGTGACACCGCTTCAAGAGCCAGTTCGTCCACACGAACCTTCTTGATTGAAAGCGTGCCGAAACCCGCATCTACACGCGCCAAAACGAGCAAATCTTCAACCATCTTTGAAAGATACTCGACCTCTTGCGAAGCACTCACAAGAAAGCCACTCGTCTCCTCCACTGTCCTGGGGCGCCTTTTGAGGACATCAAGTTCGCCCCTCAAAATCGCAAGAGGGGTCTTGAGCTGATGAGAGGCGTCAGCAATGAAACGTTCCTGACTCTCGAAGGACTGCTGAAGGCGGTCCAAAAGATGGTTCAACGTAAGTGCGAGTTCCCGTAATTCGTCTTTTTCAACCGGAACAGGAACTCGCTCTGACAGCTGCGAGGGGCTCATCTCTTTTGCCTTTTCAATAATAGCTCGGACCGGATCCAAAGCCCGCCTTGAAAAGAGCAGTCCACCAAAGATTGCCAAAACCAGGATCAAGGGAATCGTGATTAGAAAGAATGCGAGTAGCCCTCTTTTCTGGCGATCCAAAAGATTTAAGGGTACGCCAATCTGCAAAATCAAACGCACGCCGGGCTGCCGCTCCACCAAATAAGAAATCAAACGGTAAGACGGCAATCGATCCCCCGGCTCAAACGTCTTAAAGGTGACTCTTTGCCCAAACAAAAGCGCCTGATCCTCTTTGGAAAAAGGCAATTGGCGACTCCCAAGGCTACTCGAACGCATTAGGATTTCGCCATTTTGATCGCTGATTTGGAGATAAGCTTTTCCTAGGGCGAACGGAAAAACTTTTCCCTCCTCCGCCAGTTGATCCGAGTGGATCGAAAGCCGGCCAAAAAAATCTACCTCAATGGTCTGAGACATATCGACGGCGTGATTAAAGAGAGCGGCATCAAACTCTGCCTGCTGGGTCCGGGAAAACTCCACATAAAGAAGTGTGCAAAATAGGACAAGCAATACTCCAAAAATGGCAACAAAAAGCACGGTTAAACGAAACTGCAGCCCTCTACTCTTGCCTGAGGACATAGCCCACGCCAACCATCGTATGAATCAACTTTTTCTTGAACGGTTGATCGACTTTCTTTCGCAGCATATTAATGTACACATCAATCACATTACTATCGCTATCAAAATGCACGTCCCAGACGTGTTCACTGATCTCAGTACGCGAAAGCGGCCGATTGGGATTCCGCAAGAAAAACTCCAAAAGCGCAAATTCCTTTGCCGTGAGCAGGATCTCCTTCCCCAAACGACAGACCTTGCGCGTGACAAGATCCACCTCCAAATCCGAAAATCGCAAAACAGGCTGCCCAGAAGGGGTCCCCCGCCTCAAAAGCGCACGCACCCGGGCCAAGAGTTCCTCAAAGGCAAACGGCTTCGTCAAGTAGTCATCCGCTCCCGCGTCCAAACCCTGTACTTTATCTTTAGTCCCGGCCAATGCCGTGAGCATGAGAATGGCGCCGGAAAAGCCATCACGGCGCATATGCCGAGAGGTATCTAACCCACTTTGATCCGGAAGCATCACGTCAAGGACAATGAGGTCATACGTGTTTTCGGCGGCCAAAGCCTCGGCGGTCGCGCCAGTATCAGCCGCATCCACGGAGTAGCCCGCCTCGGTAAGGCCTTTTTTCAGAAAGCCCAACATTTTCTTTTGATCTTCAACAACGAGAAGTCTCATAGCTTTTGTCCCTCACGCTATCACAGTCTTTGAATCAGCGCGAGAAGAGCTAGCCACACAACAGCGGGATACAAGGTGTCCATAAGAGAGACTCTAAGCGACCGGGATTAGAGTCTTATGAAAGCGAAATTAAAGTTTATTAATTACGATTGCCTCGTATTCGATTGTCAAAAGATTAGACACTTAGCGGACACACCACACCTCCAACCCATGATCCACCGCCCACAGTCACGACATTTAGGCCCACAATTTCAAATGGTTACAAACTTATCAAAGCAGGGACAAAAGGCCACCACTTGGTACGTCGATTGCTCTTACCCAGTGTAGTGGAAGTGAGCACAAGAATGTTACAAATGGAAAAGCTACTTCAGAAATTTGAAAAACCCCTCCTCATCTGCGCCGGTGCGCTCGCCCTCACCGCTGTGCTTGTGAACTTGGACTTCAATTTGTTTGAAGCCAGTCTTTTTGATTTTAGGATTTCAAAGGGCTCACAAAAAGCAGCCGACGCTTCCATCATCCTGATAAGCATCGATGATAAGACAACCAGCGAGCTCGACGAGACAGCACCGCTTCCCCTAGATATTCACACTCGATTCATGGAAGCGCTTGAAGCTCACGAACCCAAAGCGGTGGGATACCTCGTGAACCTCAACCTCGTTCATCAATCCAATCCCGATTTGCTCCGAAAGGAGTGGGGCACACGTTTTGTCAAGGCGACCCGGCGACTTGAGAGCCGCGGAAGCGTTGTCCTACTCGGAACCCCTTATGATCTCACTGCGCCGCCGTTTCCTCTCAATTCCATCCCCCACTCCGTGGCCGTCCTTCATAAAGACGGTAATGTGTTTGCCGAAGATAAAGTCACTCGTCGAGCCCTAACTACGCTCAACGGCCGCCCTACCTTTCATCTAGATCTTGCGGAGCGATTAAACTTTGTGCCTCACGGATACCAAGCCCCGGGTAGCTACGAAGTCCCTGAAGCAGAAAGCCGCTATTTCTTTTTCCGTTACCATGGCTCAACCGCCCTCGGTGCCACAGAAACTCAAAGTCCGTATCTCAGAATATCTTTTAGCGACATTCTCAATGGGAAAGTTCCAGTAGGTTCGTTGCGCGGCAAGATTCTCCTCGTCGGAACACTTTTCAAGGATGACTCCTCAGACTTCGCATCAACGCCCTACTCCAAGGTCCAATTTAGAAATCCAAAAATCCTTGTCCACGCCAATATCCTGGACTCGCTGATGCACCAAGAATCTATCGTCCGTGCGCCAGCATCGGTCAATTGGCTCACTACCCTTGGCGTAACCAGTTTTGTTCTCTGGGCGGTACTCACAATGACGCCGCTCTACGGAGTGTTTTCGTCGCTCATCCTGGCAGGGATCGTTCTCCTGTTTGGCCAAATCCTTCTCGATACCCAAGGGATATGGATCCGAGAAAGTCAGCCCCTCATCGGGGTCTTCATCGCCTACTACCTTGCTGTTCCCTATCGCCTCATTCAAGAATACAAGCAACGCTGGGATTTCCAGCAGAAGAACGAAGTTCTCGTTCAAGTTGAAGAACTCAAGACCAACTTCCTCTCCCTCGTGACCCATGATTTAAAGACCCCGGTCGCACGCATTCAAGGACTGGCCGAAGTGCTCATGGCCAAAGCTTCGTCACGCCTCATTGAGCGCGACCAAGAAACCATTCGCCACATCATTAGCTCAAGCGAAGAACTCAATCGCTTTATCTCCAGCATATTGGAACTCAACAAAGTGGAATCAAAACTCCTCCGGATTCAACTGGAATCCAAAGACGTCAATCAACTCATTGAGCGATGCCTCGAAGGGTTCAAGGCTCCGGCGCGAGCCAAGGGAATCAAGATCCAATCAGAACTCGAGCCCCTGTTTCCGATTAAGCTTGATCCGACTTTGATTTCGAAGGTTCTCAATAACCTCATTGATAATGCGATGAAATACTCCCCCCAAGGGTCTGTCGTCTTCGTTTCATCCAAAGAAACGGCTGATAACGCCTGGGTTGAAATCTCTGTCCAAGACCAGGGTGAAGGCCTCACAGAAACCGAGCGCGACAGCCTTTTTACACGATTTTATCGCGCCAAGAACGACGCGACCGCCCGGGTCAACGGAACCGGACTTGGCCTTTACCTTACCAAATATTTTGTGGAAGCCCACAACGGGCGTGTCGAGGTTCTGAGTGAACTCGGTTCTGGAAGCACATTCAAAATTCTTCTTCCGATTGAAAATAATTCAGTCGGAACAGGATTGACCCGGGCAATTGATACGGCCCATAATAGTGGCGAAAATAGTGAGGAGCAGAAGTATGTTTAGAGTACTCGTTGTTGATGATGATGCCGATTTGAGAATGTCCGTGGCCTCCGCGTTGTCGGAGAATCACTTTCACGTCGATCAGGCAAGAGACGGCGAAGAAGGTGTCAATCGAGTTCGAGCCGGACATTATGATCTGGTTCTTCTGGATGTGAACATGCCTCGCCTTAGCGGCTTAGAAGCGCTCAAGGAAATCAAAGCCCACGACCCCTCGGTGGTTGTGATTATCCTCACGGCATTTTCAAACATCCGTGACGCGATCGAGGCCACCCGCGAAGGGGCTTACAACTACCTTGAAAAACCGATTAAAGCTGAGAACTTGGTCTACCTGCTTGAAAAAGCACTCAAGGCCAAGCACATGGTCAAGAGCCTCTCCTTATCCGCGCCGAACATTAAGCTCCCCAATGGAACGGATTTCGTCGGACAGAGCTCTGAAATGAAACGTGTGTTTAGCGTCATTGACAAGCTGGCGCGCGTTGAAACGGCCGTTCTAATCCGCGGCGAAAGCGGAACCGGAAAAGAGCTCGTCGCTCAAGCCCTCCATTTTAACAGTCCAAGAAAAGACAATCGTTTTGTCACGGTAAACTGTTCTGCGATTCCTGAGAACCTAATTGAAAGCGAGTTTTTCGGTCACGAAAAAGGCGCCTTCACCGGCGCTGATTCGCGCAAGATTGGCAAGTTTCAGTATGCCGATGGCGGAACCCTGTTCCTAGACGAAATCGGCGACATCACACCGGGTATGCAGGTCAAGCTGTTGCGCGTTCTGCAAGATAAGAAGTTCACACCCGTGGGCTCAAATCGTGAAGTCGAGGTCAACGTACGTATTGTGGCCGCCACAAACCGGAACCTTGAAGAAATGATCAAAAAGGGCGAGTTCCGCGAAGACCTATTTTATCGCCTCAACGTATTGCCAATTCAACTCCCCCCTCTTCGCGAACGACGCAATGACGTCGAAGTCTTGGCCAATTACTTCATCGAGAAGTTTAACCAACAGTACAATAAGAAGATTGTTGACCTCAGTCCCGAATCAATGGACCTACTTAAGGCCCACGCTTGGCCTGGCAACATTCGAGAACTTGAGAACGTCATTGAACATGCGTTTGTGATTGAGACCACGGAGCGTTTGACAGTCGATAGCTTACCCGACTCGCTGACCGGTGGGTCTCGACGACCAGGCCTGAAGACAAGTTTCAAAGACCTCGATGAGGATTCTGACGAGATTGATCTTGATGATGCACAGATGGCCGTGGCTGTTGGCGCTGAAGGTGGAGTATTACCCAAGATCGATCCCGTGGGATTTACTCTTGATATCAATCGTCTAGATTTCCAAGCAAATAAGGAGGAGTTCGAGAAACAGTTCTTAATGAGCGCTCTTCGCGCATTTAAGGGTCGAATCAATCAGACCGCGCTGCACGCGAATATCCCGAAGAAGACTTTGCTTCGAAAGTTGCAAAAGTATGGGATCACCGCGAGGGAGTATATTTAGCGGCGAATGAATAAATGATTAAAGTTCAAACTCTACTAAAACGAATCGAAGCTTTCGACGAATCAAGCATGAGGACTATCGTAAAGTGGAGAAGAACTCCGATCACTTTCGCACTGAAGGCCATAACCTACTCAGGGACAGGCAAAGCATGGTTTCTCATCTCCACTCCTCTTATCCTTCTTGACCGAAAGGGCATTATTTTTATTGGACAGCAGGAGATCTTTTTACGATCGATGCTTGCGGCATTCATCGCCTGGGCCACTGGAGCTATTATAAAGAGAATCATTGCGCGGAAACGCCCCTCTCAAAAAATAACAAATTATGCTGCCCAAGTTCAGTTGCCCAGCGATAGCTCGTTCCCATCCTCCCACGCGAGCTCCTCAGTAGCCTTTTTCTGCGCCTTGGCCAGCGCACATCACCCAATCGCACCCGTCGTGGGTGTCTGGGCCCTGCTCGTGAGCTTTTCTAGATTCTATTTAGGCGTTCACTTTCCTAGCGACCTCCTCGGCGGAGTTATACTGGGGTTAATCTGCGGGCAAGCAGTCACTTTATTGACGCACTACTAATCTCAAGGGACGCTTCCGAATTTCCGATAGTTGAAGCGTGGGAAATACACTAGTTTCTTTTGGCGTTGTTGCGTAATTCCCCCTGACAAAACGGGGGGATGGGCGCGGGACGGTTATGTCGCGGGATGTGACTTGGGCATACCGATGCAGCTCATTCTATTTAGAATCAGAACTTTAATCTGAGCTTC